>NZ_JADEWO010000035.1 GCF_015207605.1 Oculatella sp. LEGE 06141 | reverse complement strand
GTTGGGGTGAGATAGGCGGGGTGGCTCCGGGAGGAACTTCTTTAGAAAAAGACATGAGGGGGCTCCTTAATCCGTGTTTTAAACCTAAGTCAGCGCGTGATTGGCTACTCTGCACACTGAAGTGCAGCGTTCAGTGTTTTGGTTGCAAGCGCCTCAGTAGCAGATACCAACGCTCATCCGTATTTTCCGGGATCGCTAGCCCCCATCTTGAAAAACACCTTCTTTTTTACAGGATTGGTGTGCCCGTATTGACCCAGAAAGCATTGAGCGATCGCCTCCGTGTCGATCGTTCCGGCAACCTGACTGTAACGCTTTGGCTACCTATCCCTCGCTGAGGGCGGCAAATCGCAGTCCAGCCCAAACGATACATTTACACCCTCTGTATACGGGCTATATACGGAGCGATCGCTTTAATTCACTGGCTTTCGATCCCTAAAAGCTTTTATCCTCGCTAATAGACCCATTGTTTAAAACAAGAGTAATGACTGATCCAAACGTGGCTCCTTACGGTTCTTGGAAATCTCCCATTACGTCTGACCTGATCGTGGCGGGCACCGTTCGCTTAGGAGAAGTCAGAGTAGACGGCACCGATATTTACTGGAGTGAAGGGCGACCCACCGAAGGGGGGCGCTACGTTCTCGTCCGCCGCACAGCCGACGGGCAGTGTACCGACGTAACCCCAGAGGGCTTCAACGTTCGCACCCGGGTGCATGAATATGGCGGCGGTTCTTACATCGTTGCCGACGGCACAGCCTACTTTTCTAACTTTGCCGATCAGCGGCTCTATCGACAGCAATTAGGAGAGGCTCCCACACCGCTAACACCGGCCACCGATTTGCGCTATGCCGATGCAGTGATTGACCAGGGGCGCGATCGCCTCATCTGCGTGCGAGAAGACCATACATCTGAAGGGCATGAACCAGTTAACACCCTTGTTTGCGTACCGCTGCATGGGGAATCAGCAGGCGAGGTGCTGGTATCGGGCAGTGATTTTTATGCCTTTCCTTGCCTTAGCCCCGATGGGTCACACCTGGCCTGGATTAGCTGGAACCATCCCAATATGCCCTGGGATGGCACAGAACTGTGGGTGGCTAACGTTCAAGCAGACGGCACCCTAACCAACTCGCAGCGGGTAGCAGGTGGCCTGGAAGAATCCGTCTTTCAACCCCAGTGGTCGCCGGATGGAGTGCTGTATTTCATCTCCGACCCTACAGGCTGGTGGAACCTCTACCGCTGGCGAGATGGGCAGGTCGAGCCGCTGTGTCAAAAAGATGCCGAGTTTGGCTTGCCGCTGTGGGTGTTTGGCATGTCTACTTATGGGTTCGAGTCGAGCGATCGCCTGATCTGCACCTATGTGGAAGCAGGAGTGCAGCACTTTGCCCGCCTCAACACCACCACCCTGGAACTGCAACCGATCGATACCCCATACACCAGCATTGGCGGCTTGCAGGTTGGGGCAGGGCTTGCTGTATTTGGCGCAGGATCTCCCACCGCACCAGGAGCGATCGCCCGTCTGGATCTTGCAACAGGAGCCATCGAAGAACTGCGCCGCTCCAGCACCATCGAGATTGAAAACGGCTATCTTTCCATTCCAGAAGAGATTGAGTTTCCCACCGAGAACGGCAAAACGGCCTACGGGTTCTACTACGCGCCCAAAAATCAAGACTATGCTGCGCCAACGGGCGATCGCCCACCGCTGTTGGTTAAAAGTCATGGCGGCCCCACGGCAGCTACGTCAGCCACCTTTAACCCCAGCATTCAATATTGGACGAGTCGGGGCATTGCCGTGCTGGATGTCAACTATGGCGGCAGCACGGGGTACGGTCGAGACTATCGGCAACGGCTAAAGGGCAACTGGGGCATTGTTGATGTCGATGATTGCGTCAATGGGGCTAATTATTTGGTCGAACGGGGTGAAGTGGATGGCGATCGCCTCTGCATCGACGGCGGCAGCGCTGGCGGCTATACAACGCTGGCCGCGCTCACGTTTCGAGATACGTTCAAGGCGGGAGCCAGTTACTACGGCGTTAGCGATACCGAAGCCCTGGCTAGAGACACGCACAAGTTTGAGTCGCGCTATCTGGATGGGTTGATTGGGCCTTACCCCGATCGCAAAGACCTGTACGATGCGCGATCGCCCATTAAGTTTGTTGAGCGGCTGTCCTGCCCCATTATCTTCTTCCAGGGCGATGAAGATAAAATTGTGCCCCCCAACCAGGCCGAGTTAATGGTTAATGCACTACAGGTAAAAGGGCTGCCCGTGGCCTATGTGCTGTTTGAAGGCGAGCAGCATGGGTTTCGTAAGGCAGACAACATCAAACGGGCACTGGATGCAGAGCTATACTTTTACTCGCGCATCTTTGGCTTTGAGCTAGCCGACTCCATTGAGCCAGTGGCGATCGCCAATCTTGACTCGTAACCTTCAACCTCGATCGCCTGTCCTCGTCCGCTCTTGTGCTACGGAGCTTGTTTTAAGCGGATCAAATGGGCTGCATTCGCTCCCCCTAACCCCAACCGTGGGGACTTTCGAGCCGACTCTGTGCCGATTCTGGTTCAAAGTCCCTTAGAATTGGGGGCTTAGCGCCTGCGGCACACCAGAAAAGGGGGCAATTCGAGTGGCACTCACCCCCTTTAAAACATCCTCTAAGAGTCAACAGAGGCGGATCAAGCTGTTGTACCGTGGAATTAGGGTCGCTTACATCCAGGGCTTATATCCAGGTTCTAACCAGGTTCTATGTCATTTGCCATTTGTCTCCAGAATGTTCACAAGGTCTATAACAACATTTCCGTTGTTACCGATTTGTCGCTAACAATCCATCCGGGTGAAATCTTTGGATTGCTGGGACCGAACGGGGCTGGTAAATCAACCACCATTCGCATGTTGACCACCTTGACCCAGCCTACCCAGGGTGACATTGTGGTGGCAGGCTATGACGTAGTTCGTCAACCTGCCGGGGTGAAAAAGCAAATTGGGGTCGTGTTGCAGCAGACCAGCGTAGATACCGACCTGACCGTTTGGGAAAACATGGAATTTCATGGGCGGATGCATCACATCCCCAGGCATCGCCGTCAGCAAGAAATCAAGCGCTGGTTAGAGTATGTGGAACTGGCAGACCGACGCAGCGACCTGGTTAAAACCCTCTCCGGTGGCATGAAACGGCGGCTGCAAATTGCCCGAGCGCTGCTGCATCAACCGCAGATTTTGTTTCTGGATGAACCCACCGTTGGGCTAGATCCGCAAACTCGGCGGCGACTTTGGGAAATTATCAAGGGTCTAAACCAGCAAGGAATGACCATCCTGCTGACAACGCACTACATGGAAGAAGTGGAATATCTGTGCAACCGCATTGGCATCATCGATAGCGGCAGTTTAATAGAGCTGGGCACATTGCCCGAACTGCGGCAAAAGCATGGTGAAGGGCTGTTGATGAAGCAGAATGGCGATCGCTGGGACTATATGTTTTTCCCCACCCTACCGGAAGCCGAAACCTATTTGTCGCAACAGAACAACAAAACCGGAATGATGGTCCGTCCGTCCAACCTGGAAGACATTTTTGTAGAATTGACCGGACGCAATCTGGATTAGTTGCACTCATGACCCTCCACCCCGGTGTAACTGGGGACGATCGCCCCAACGCCGTTAAAATGGTTGTCACTCCATTGCTTTAACTACCCTGCTTTTTTCGTCGGGCGTTTTGTCCATGTTGCGTCTCGCTAATAAAATTGAAGCCATCCTCTATCTCAAAGGGCAACCGCTGCCGATCGCCAAAATTGCCGAATATGCCGGATGCGATCGCCAAACCGCAGAGGAAGGGCTAATTGAACTGATAGACGACTATGCCCATCGTGATAGCGCTCTGGAGATTGCGGAAACGCCCGATGGCTACTGCCTGCAACTGCGGGAAGGCTTCCGAGAGCTGGTGGAAGTTTTGATTCCGTTGGATTTGGGGGTTGGCGCACTGCGGACGTTGGCGGCGATCGCCCTCAAAGGCCCCATCAGTCAAACCGAATTAGTGGAGTTGCGCGGTTCTGGGGTTTATCAGCATGTCCCCGAACTGGTGAATTTAGGTTTTGTCCGTAAACGTCGTCAGTCGGACGGACGTTCCTACTGGTTGCAGGTCACCGATAAGTTCTATCAATATTTTCAGGTGGACAAACTGCCCCAGCCGTATAGCGTCTCGGAACAGAACCATTCCACTGCTGCTTCAGCCAGTACGTCCCCAAAACCATTGATACCGCATGACCCAGACCCCTTATCACCACCATCGTAATCGCTTCTCTGTCTATCGGTAGAAGAATTTAAGACCCAGTTTCCTCCTAACAGGGTTAGCCGTAGGGGAGGGCATAAATGTCACAATAGATTAAACTAGGTGAAATAAAATCTTAGGGTTTCTATGGTATTCAACCCTGATAATGCCGATTTCTTTAATGGTAGCGCCGAGGACGTGCAGGCCAACCAACTGCTGAAGTATCTTCAGCACCAATCGCCTGAAGTCTTAGCGCGAGTCGCCCGCTCCATCAGTCCTGAAATCAAGCAAATTATCTCCCAAAACGTGCAGGGGTTAGTGGGTGTGCTTCCCTCTGAGGCGTTTAACGTCCAGATCACCACTGATCGAGAAAACCTGGCGGGTTTACTGGCCTCCGCCATGATGACCGGGTATTTCCTGCGCCGAATGGAGCAACGAATGGAGCTTGAATCTAGCATTCAAGGGTCTATTTCCCTATCGCGCGACCCCAAGCCTGGGGACACCGAACTATAAATCGCGGGTTTTAACCACGGCTCAACCAGGCTCACTCATTGAGCTAGCAGGCATTCAGCTAACGAGTTTAGAACGGTTTTGGTTGGTTTCGCTCCGCCCAAATTAGCGGCTGGTTCAGCGATTCAACCAACAGCTTGCCTCTGTTTCTCGCTTTAGATCGCCAATGGTGTGCCGCCGTTAGCCCATTTGTTCAACTGGAAATGCACTGGGGCGAACTTCGATCGTCTCGGTTTGCCCATCCCGGTTGATTTCGATGACCAACGCCTGTCCAATTTGGCTCGATTCGACCTGCTCTTGCACCTCCGATGAGCTAGTCACCGGCGTTTGATTCACCTTAAGAATGACATCTCCGGCTTTCAAGCCAGCGCTAGCGGCAGGGGCACCGGGCATCACCTGTACAATCAACACCCCCTCGGTGGCCGTTACGTTTAGCCCCAGCTTTTCGTCGCGGTTGAGCCGATCTTTCACATCTGCCGTTAGATCGACCATTTGAATCCCCAGGTACGGATGTTCGACCCGTCCGGTGGAAAAGAGTTGTTCGGCAATTCGTTGCCCTGTTTCGATGGGAATGGCAAACCCTAACCCCTGGGCGTTGGCTCGAATGGCGGTGTTGATGCCAATGACTTCGCCCTGATCGTTGAGCAATGGCCCCCCGGAGTTGCCGGGATTGATAGCGGCATCGGTTTGAATAAACTGAACCCGTCTGTCGGGAACGCCAACCTGTGAACTCGATCGCCCCAGGGCACTGATAATCCCGGCAGTGACCGTGTTATCCAGCCCCAGGGGGTTGCCAATGGCGATCGCCCATTGGCCTGGAATTAAATCTCTGGAGCTGCCAAAGGTAACGCTGGGTAAATCGACCGCTTGAATTTTCACAGCCGCAACGTCGGTCACCGGATCGGTGCCCACCACTTCGCCATCAAACGACCGACCGTCCTTGAGCGTAACCGTGACGCGATCGGCGCGATCGACCACATGGGCGTTGGTAATCACATGCCCATCAGCGCTGATGATAAACCCCGACCCCGTCCCCCGCTCAATTTGCTGGTCTTGCGAGGGAGGCACATCATCCCCAAAAAAGCGACGAAACAAAGGATTGTGGAATGCTTCAGGCACCCGACTGGCGACCGTACGAGAGGAATCAATTCGCACCACGGCAGGGCCAACCTTTTCGACGGCATCTGCAATAAAGTTGGGATTATTGCGCTCTACTACGCGCACCGTAGAAAGCTGAGACGGTTGCTCGGTTGGGGACTCGATCGCAATCGGAGACATGCTGGAACTGGCAGGTCGATTCTCTGGATTCAGGTAATAGCCGCTTGCCCACCCTGCACCACCCCCCACTGCCAGCAATACGGCATAGAGTCCGATTTGTTTAAGTGATGAGCCCATAGTTTGTTTTCCCATGTTGGCAAGATTGACCCGACACCGGGTGAACTAAAGCTGAAACGTTAACGTCAAAACAGAGTAGCGGATCTCCAGTCGTTACGGCTGTCCCTATGCGGTACGACTCGTGCTGCGGTTGATGCTTACTCCTTGTCTAACACGGTTAGTCGAAAAGATGAAAATAAAACCCCAAGACTTAAAAATTAGCATTGTAAGTCAATGATTAACGCTTAACCTGCCACTGCAAGGGTGCCCACCTGGGACATCACCGCCCCAGCCAAACGACTTTAAGCACACGACCTAGAATTTAATTGAAGCACATCGTAACGGTGTGCTGCCCCATTCAATGCTCCTGCCGTATGAAATCGTCTCGTTTGTTTCCCTATTTTTCAGTTTGTTTTTCGGTTTTAGTGGGCTGGTGGCTACCCACAGGCATCAGCAACGCTGCCCCTGTGGTATCGGCGCAGAACCTGTGGCCTCAAGCCGCCGCAACTGCCACCAAGCAAACGGGTTCTCTCTGCCCTGAGCCAGCCCTATCACGGGTAGAGCGGCACCGTGTGGCATCTGGAGAAACCTTGGTGGATATTGCCCAACGCTACAACCTGATTCCGGCCACTTTGATGGGGTTAAATCCAGTGTTGCGATCGGGGGGGAACGCCCCGGCAGGTAGCGAAATTTTAATTCCACCCTATAACGGAATTCGAGTGGAAGTGCCATCCGGGCAGAGCTGGCGAGATGTGGCCGCAACCTACAATGTGCGAGCCGATGTGTTATTTGAAGTCAACGGTTGCCAAACGGAACCAAGAGTTGTGTTTGTGCCCGGTGTTAACTGGTCACCCACTCAGCCCACCGGGACAACTCCACAGCCAACTGGCGTATTGGCGGGTTATCCCCTGGCAACCGTTGCCTCAGTCATCACCGGATATGGATGGCAACTCGATTCGGCATCGGGCGAAGTAGCCTACCACAGCGGCGTTGACTTAGCCGCCGATACGGGCACTCCTGTCTTGTCGGTAGGAGATGGCACGGTGGCATTTGCAGGCGAACAGGGAAATTATGGCAACCTGGTGGTGGTTAATCACAGTCAAGGGCTGCAGACGCGCTACGCGCAGCTAAACAGTATGACGGTGCGAGTAGGCCAAACGTTGAGACGAGGCGATCGCCTGGGTACCGTAGGCGCAACCGGGCTGGCCAGCCGCCCCCACCTGCATTTTGAAGTACGAACCAACTCTGAGCTAGGGTGGGTGGCTCAAGATCCCTCTAACTACATCGACAATGTTCAAGTTGGCGTGCGCTAGCCCAACCGCTACCAATGCTTGCATCCTTAATAATAGGTGCTACTAACAGGCGCTATTAGTAGCTAAGGTTCATGCGGCTGAAATTTAAACTCAGGGCAATGTTGAGATGCTCTAACGATTCAATCAGCCAATTAACCCCTTCGCGATCGTGCAGTTCGTAGTGGTTAAACAGGATAGCAAACCGTTTTTCCAAATGGGACTTAACCCTGGAACAGAGCAGCACAATTTTAAGCAGCAAGCCGATAGTGACCGATGTACCTAAATTAGCGGTCAAATCACTGTAAACAAAATGGTCGAGTTTGTAAGAGCTTTGCACAACCAAAAAGTTGAGCAGGTGCCTACAGGTGCCGGTCAGCAACGTGTCATTTAGCCGATCGCCATTGCTGCACGACAGGATATTGTCTAAATAAACCGCCAGCCGTTGATTAAACTGACGATTGCCATATTTAGGGTCGATTGAAGCCGTGAGATAGTCGTATAGCTCACGCTTAAAGGTGCGATAGCAAGGAGCCTGTTTGCTGTAGGTGAGGAAGTGCTGAGCAATATCGCGGTAGGTGTTGCAACCATCGACTTTACCACCGTAGTGTTTCACGGCAGCATCGAGGCTGCGATCGCTCAACAGCGTTGGATTCTGCGCCGAGCGACCGTTGGGTGGCATAGCAGCCACACCATAAGGGAGAGATAGCTGATTGGCAGCCATGCAGTAGGAATGGCGCAACCGATGCGTGATGTAGTGAGACAAATTGACTTCAAAACGGCGCTGCACTTGATGTTGCAACTGCCGGACGCGCTGCCATTGTTCCAGGGTGCTGTCTTCCGTCAACAGGCCGTGTTTATACAAATAGGGATAGCGATGAACCAGCGTTCCCAGCGGTTTGGTGTTGTTCACCGATTCGTCTCTGGCTTGAGCAATAACATGAGCTAACCGCCGCATCGCCGTGTATTGCTCGGTTTGCTTAAACTGCCGCACCAAACAGCGGAGCCGTTGGGTTGTCCAGGTGCGAGCCGTTCCGGTGGGATGGGCTTCAAACAAAGCAACCAGCTCAGGAATAGCGGTTTGAAGCCGGGGTTGCATTAACCAGCGGTTAATAAAAATATGGCAGCTACGGTTCAAGATAAATTTAAAGTCTCGCTCGACCGAACTGCTGGCTAGAACCTGCTCTAGCGATCGCCAAACAGCGTGGTCGGGATAGGCCACTCCGTCAATAAACAGTTTGCGAAACCGCCACAACAGTTTGCCAGGAGACTCAGTTTCAACACACTGTAACCAGTGGTTGTATAGCTGCTGTTCATGCGACGTAATTGGGCGGTTGCCATAGCTGGAACAGATGTCCATCATCCTCTTTTAGCCCTCACACCCCAAACACCAAGGACGACAGCCAACCGGAGGTGGCTCAAGTCTCAATCACTCCCCAGAGAAAGCAAAACTGCCTCTGCTCATTGTCTCAGCATCCAGGTAAATTGCAACAAATCTACCTGAACAAATTAATCTACTAGCTTATATGAAGCGCTGGCTCAGATCAATGCTTGTGTGGCAACGGTTGGTACCACATCCTGACCCCGTGGAGCAAAATGCTAAACAGTGGAGCGGCTTGGCTTAAGCGCTGGTAACGTTACATGAGCGATGCAACCCGGTAGCCTACACCCCATCTAAAGCGCTCTGCGATGCCAGTTTCCGGCAGCTCTTATAGGCCACCATCGGCGGCTAGATGCAGCGACTATGATTCAGGTATGGTAACGGGGGCAGCAAATCCAAATTGTATCTAAAACTGCAATTTCGTACACCTTTGATACACCGTCAAGTCAGGCTGGTTCCCTGGCGGGTAACAAAGGGGACGATCGCCTCGACAAACTCGGCGGTCGATTCGTATGGCAATACGTTGCGCCCCGAAAGCTGAATGCCTTCTCCGGCGGGCAGGCGTTGTAAATAGTCGGCCATGCGCTCGTCTGGCGTTTCTGATTTACCCGAACGGCTGATGCTGGATGCCGTGTTGCCAAGCACCACCAGCGTAGGTTGTTGAATGTGGGCGATCGCCGATTCGTAATTTTTGCGCCAAAAGCCTGCCAAAAACGAAAACACCGCATGACGGCTAGCCGGATCGTCTGCCCCCCGCTTCAGGGTGTCCAGCCATTCGGAATCGACCCGTTGGCGATCGGCAAAGAGCTGTTTTTCGGAAAACGATTGTAGAAACTGTCGTCGTCGGGCATAGCGGTAGAAACTGCTGCCCAACGGAGAGTCGAACAGATTCCAACTCAGCTTTTGTTGCCAGGTGGGTGTGGTGCGAGTCATCACAGGCCAGGCGGGGGGGCCTGCTAAAATTAAGGCTTTGACTAAATCGGGCTGACGCTGCACTAATGCGATCGCCACCGGAAACAACGCCCCCTGAGCCACCACAATGGCAGGTTTTTGGATCACGGTGTTCAAAAAGTGCTGAAGCTGCGCTGCCCAATCGTCTGGCGTGTAGGCCACGTGCGGCATTGCGCTCTCGCCACAGCCTAATAGATCGGGATTGTAGATCGGTTGAGGCTGGCCTGATTCCAACCAGCGCTGATTAAAGCGATCCCAAAAGCGGCGCGATAGCCCGACCCCAACGGGATGAATCAACAAGAGCGGCACATTGTGATTGCTCTCGTTACCCCGCACCTCGTACGCGCAGCGGTAGTCTCGCCATGTATAGAACTGGGTGGGCGCGATCGGGGCACGGGCAGTCACTTGGTCAGACGGTTGGTTAGACGTTTGAGATGGCATGGCACTACACAATGTCTCCTTACTGTTTCACCCTACACCGCATCTCCAGTTTCCACCTATGCCTTTATGGCGATCGACCCTAACCCATCCGACCCTAGCCAGTTGTCCAGGCTGCAAGCTAGCCATTTATCCGATGGTGATGGTCGTTGCCGTTTTGCATCCTTAAAGCAAGAGGTGCGATTCAAGCACCATACGTCCGCTGGAGGAATGGATGACACCCTTATCAGATTCTATTAGCCCATTGGTGGCCTTATCGAATGATTTAGCCGACGCGATCGCCCATGCTGCCAACGCGATTGTGACGGTGAATGCCCGTCAGCGATGTTCGTCGAGTGGTGTTCACTGGCAGCCAGGAATTGTGGTGACAGCAGATCACACCATCAAACGAGAAGAAGACATTACGGTTACCGTTGCCGACGATCGCACCCTTGCTGCAACGCTGGTCGGACGAGACTCTGGAACGGATCTAGCCGTTTTACGACTGCAAGAGGTGGATCTTCCCGCCGCAGAACTGGTCGAAGCGCCTGAGCTAAAAGTGGGACATATGGTGCTAGCCCTGGGGCGATCGAGCGATGGGATTGCGGCCAGCTTTGGCGTAATTAGTGCCCTCGGTGGCACCTGGCGATCGTGGCACGGTGGACAGATAGACCAGTTCATCCGCCCCGATTTAACTCTGTATCCGGGGTTTTCTGGGGGAGCGTTGATCAACCTGCAAGGTCAGGTCATTGGCATGAATACATCCGGGCCACGGCACACCACGCTAACGATTCCGGTTAGCACCGTCAGCCGTGTGGTTAACCAACTGCTGCAACGGGGACGCATTGCTCGCGGCTATTTGGGAGTGGGAATGCAGCCGTTGCCGCTGCCCGATCGCTTGAGGCAATCGCTTAACCTGCCCAACACTAACGCCGTCATTATCATCAGCACGGAATCCGGTAGCCCTGCCGACCAGGCCGGAGTGCTAATCGGCGATATTTTAGTGCGGCTGAACGATCGCCCCATTGAAGATATTCACGATGTTCACGCCATGCTTGACCCCGAACAGGTGAGCAAACCCCTGACCGCACAGATCATTCGCGGCGGTGCCTTGATTGAATGTTCCATCACCATTGGCGAGCGACTCCAGAGGTAAGTTTCTATGACCCTTTCACAAACTGTCGATCAAGAACTAGCGGCACTGGCAGAAACCCTGCGTCGCTCAACGGTGCAGATCCAGGGGCGGCGCTCTGGAGTTGGATCAGGCATTATCTGGCACTCGGATGGATTGATTGTGACCAATGCTCATGTCCTGCGGGGCAAACGGGCGATCGCCACTTTAGCCGATGGTCGCTCGTTTGAGGCCAGAGTGATTGCAACAGACTGGCAACGCGACCTGGCTTCCCTGGTGATCAATGCCTCTGGATTGCCAGCCGTCGCCGTGGCCGATTCCAGACAAATCCGGGTTGGAGAGTTGGTGTTTGCCGTGGGGAACCCCCTTGGGGTTACAGGTGTGTTAACCACTGGCATTGTTCATGCAATGCCTTCATCTAAACCGTTCAACCGCCGTTCCTGGATACAGGCCAACCTGCGGCTGGCTCCCGGCAACTCTGGTGGCCCCTTAGCCAATGCCCAGGGGCAGGTGATTGGAGTCAATAGCATGATTGTGGACGGTCGCGCCTTTGCAATTCCGAGCCAAACCGTCGAGCGCTTTTTGAGCAGTCGAGATCGCCGCCCTTATCTTGGCATTACGCTTCAACCCGTGCTGGTGCCGTGGCAGGGCGATCGCTATCTAGGTTGGCTGGCTTTGGAGATTAGCCCCAATAGCCCTGCCGACGTGGGGGGGCTACTTCCAGGCGATGTCCTGGTGGGCATTAACGAGCAGCGGTTTCAGACATCAGAGGACTTAGCGTTCATCCTGTCAGAGGCCAATCCAGGAGATGCACTTTCGCTCGATCTGGTGCGGAGCGGTCAGATGACCGCCCTTACTCTCGTCGTTGGTCACCACGGTGGAGCAAAAGCCGCGTGATTCGTGTTTTGATTGGGGCGAGTTCTGTGATTATGCAGGTTGGGCTGGAAGCAATGGTGGCTAGCAGCCCTAACCTGCAAGTGGCGGGTAGCCTGACCGACTTCGAGCGGTTGCCGCAGCAGATTGAAACCGTGCAGCCAGAAGTCGTGCTGTTGGAAGTAGACGCACCAGACGAGACGCTCAGTCCTTTATCGAGTGTCGAAATGTCGAATGTCGAAAACGGACTGTCATTCCCTGCGATCGTGCTATTAGTGGATGATGTGCCAGCCAGTTGGCTGGCCGAAGCATTACGGGCTGGCGTTCGCGGTATCTTGCCAATCGATGCGATCGCCGCTGACATCATCATGACCATCGAAGCTGTCGCCGCCGGATTAGTCACCCTTCACCCCGATCTGGTAGAGGTGTTGCTGCCCTCTCTTCCGGTCATGAGCCGATCGCTTCCTGCCAGCCCCAGCCAGGTTCTAACTCCCCGCGAAATAGAAGTATTGGGTATGTTAGCCGAAGGGCTGGGAAATAAAGCGATCGCCAAACGGCTCAGCATTTCCGAACACACTGTCAAGTTTCATATCAGCTCCATCTTCACCAAGTTTGGAGTGTCCAGCCGCACCGAAGCGGTGATGTTAGGGGCGCGACAGGGATTAATTTTGCTGTAGGTTGATTTTGCCGTATTGAGGTAAGCGGCAGGTGCAATGGGTTGGTGGTAATCTATTAGCGCTTCTGCTTTCCCAATTCATCCCCATCACTGCCAGGAATTTAGCAGATACGATACGCTTGACTAGAAGCGCTTTAATAGCGGCATCGCATCCCTTTTTTGCTCATTCATGACCCAAACTGTTGATTTTCTCAGCCATCTCAATTCTTCTCAGCGTCGCGCCGTTGAACATTACTGTGGCCCGTTGTTGGTGGTGGCCGGAGCGGGTTCCGGCAAAACACGCGCCTTAACCTATCGAATTGCCAACCTGGTGCTAACCCATCGGGTTGACCCAGAAAACATCCTGGCCGTAACGTTTACCAACAAAGCGGCTCGCGAGATGAAAGAACGGATTGAGAAGCTATTTGCAGAACGGGAAGCCTATGCACGGCACGGCAAGCCGCTAGAAGCAATGGCTCCTATTGAACAAACCCGGTTGCGATCGCACGTCTACAAAACCATCACTAAAGAGCTGTGGATTGGCACCTTCCATGCTCTGTGTTCCCGCATTTTGCGCTTCGACATTGAGAAATATCAGGATGAGAACGGGCGACGCTGGACGCGCAGCTTTTCCATCTTTGATGAGTCGGATGTGCAAAGCCTGGTGAAAGATATTGTCATCAACCGCCTCAGTTTAGATGACAAAAAATTTGAGCCGCGATCGGTGCGCTATGCCATCAGCAATGCCAAAAACCAGGGTTGGTCGCCTGCCGACCTGGAGCAAGAACAGCCCAACTTTCGCGGTCGCGTGATTGCCAACGTCTACGCCGAATATCAGCGGTTGCTGGTTGAAAACAACGCGCTCGATTTTGACGACCTGATTCTGATTCCGGTGCAGTTATTTCGGCAAAACGAGCAGGTTTTAGATTACTGGCACCGTCGGTTCCGCCACATTTTGGTGGACGAATATCAAGACACCAACCGCACTCAGTACAATCTGATCCGGATGCTGGTTACCAACGGCAAAGCCGAACGGTTTGACGACTGGAACTACCGCTCGATCTTTGTTGTGGGTGATGCCGATCAGTCAATTTACTCGTTTCGAGCGGCAGATTTCACCATTTTGATGAACTTCCAGACCGATTTTGGCGACGGTTTGGCCGATGATGATACGCGAACGATGGTCAAGCTGGAGGAGAATTATCGCTCCACCGAAAATATTCTTCAGGTTGCCAATCACCTGATCGAAAACAACACGGAGCGCATCGACAAAGTGTTGCGTCCGACCCGTGGCCCCGGTGAATCGCTTTACTGTTACCGAGCCGATGACGAAACGGTCGAAGCTGATTTTGTGGTGCGGCAAATTCACCAACTGGAGCTGCAAAACCCAGAACTGCACTGGGGCAGTTTTGCCATCCTGTACCGAACCAACGCCCAATCTCGCGCCTTTGAAGAAGCGCTGGTGCGGTTAAGCATTCCCTATACCGTTGTGGGCGGGTTAAAGTTTTACGATCGCAAAGAAATTAAAGACGTGCTGGCCTATCTGCGGGCGATCGCCAATCCCTCAGACACCGTTAGCCTCAAGCGCATCATCAACACCCCCCGGCGCGGCATCGGTAAAGCCACCATCGAGCGGCTAGAAACGGCCTCCAGGGAAATGAACGTGCCCTTCTGGGAGATTATTAGCGACGAATCCTCTGCTCAGGCACTGGCGGGGCGTGCGGCTAAATCGTTGAATCGATTTACGCACATCCTTAAAACCTGGCAGGAAAAGCTGGATACGCTACCCGCCTCAGAAATTGTGCAGGGCGTGTTAGACGATTCGGGCTATGTCAGCGATTTGAGGGCGCAGGATACAGACGAGGCGCTCGATCGCTTGCAAAACGTGCAGGAGTTATACAACGCGGTGCGGCAGTTTGAGGACGATAACGAGGAGGCCAACTTAAGCACGTTCCTGGCTAATGCCTCGCTGTCTTCCGACCTGGACGATCTTCAGGAAGAACAGTCTAAAGTGTCGCTGATGACGCTGCATTCGTCAAAAGGGTTGGAGTTTCCGGTTGTCTTCCTGGTGGGGATGGAACAGGGCTTATTTCCCAACTTCCGTTCCTTAGAAGATGCGGCTGCCATCGAAGAAGAACGCCGCCTTTGCTATGTGGGCATTACCCGTGCCAAGGAACGATTGTTTTTAACCTACGCCCGCGAACGGCGGCTGTATGGGTCGCGTGAACCTGCCAGCCCGTCGCTGTTCCTGGCGGAGCTGCCGCGAGATTTGTTGCTGTCGAACGGGGCGACGGCCATTCCTACCCGCTGGACAACCCCTGTACGCGAGGTGAAGCAGGAGGTGAGCCATCTGCCAGATACCCACGAAGACGACTGGACAGTGGGCGATCGCGTTCACCACAAAGCATTTGGCGCAGGCCAGGTGACTCATATCTTTGGGGCAGGCAACAAAATCTGTCTGGCGATCAAGTTTCCCGGTATCGGCCAAAAGATTGTCGATCCCAAAATTACGCCGCTCCAGCGAGTAGATTAACGGGTCACGTCAGGCGGAGCGCTCAGGCATTTACGCTAAGATTTGGCACGACAAGCCAGATTGGCGACAACGGCAGCTAATTCATCTGGGCTGATCGGTTTCGAGATATGGTGCTGAAATCCGGCTGCTAGCGCCCGGTCGCGATCTTCGCTTCTGGCATACGCGGTGAGTGCGACCGCAGGCAAAACTTCTCCGTGCTTATTTTTGAGCGATCGCACGTTCTTGATTAAGGTATAGCCGTCTTGATCGGGCATACCGATATCGCTGACCAATACATCGGGCATGACGTGAACCAGAATGGCGATCGCCTCTGATGCTGAGGCCGCAGGGGTCACCTGCGCTCCATACTGCGTCAGTGCCGTTGTCAACAGTTCACGCGCATCCGCTTCGTCATCCACGACTAGAACATGCAGCCCATCAAGCGATGTATTGCGGTGCTGCACGGGTTGCAGGCTGGCGGTCGAGCGCTCATCCAAACCTGAAGCGTGAGCCGTGGTTCGCCACTGCCCGATAGGCAAGGTAACGACAAACGTAGCACCCTGACCCTCTCCGGGACTGTCTGCCCGCACCGTTCCCCCATGTAGCTCGACTAAATGGCGTACGATCGCCAGTCCTAACCCCAGCCCGTTGTGCGATCGCGTTAAAGAGCCGTCTGCCTGCCGGAAGCGATCGAAGACATGCGGCAAAAACTCAGGCCGAATCCCCTGTCCGGTATCGCTGACGCTGATTCGCGCATACTCAAACGATTGCACCGCCTCAGCGATCGGTTCACTTCCCGCCTCCGTTGGCTTTTCCTCGGCCTGGATCACCGTGTCGAGTCGTACCTGCACCTGTCCTCCTCTAGAGGTGAACTTAATTGCATTGGACAACAGATTCCACACCACCTGCTGTAAACGGCTGGCATCACCCTGGAGGTTAATCGGCGCTTCAGACGCGATAAACTCAACGGGAATCTCGCGGGCTGCGGCTGCCGGATGCACTGTGTCGATCGCCGCTCGAACGACCGCTTCCAGCGATACGGTTTGAATGTTTAGCCGCAGTTTGCCAGTAATGATGCGAGAAACGTCCAGCACATCTTCAATTAACTGCGCCAGAGAACGGCTATTACGCTCGATCGTTTCCAGGGCGCGGGCAGATGTTTGGTCATCAAACCGGCGCGTGCGGAGCAGTTGTGTCCATCCCAACATGGCATTCAGCGGCGTCCGCAATTCGTGGGATAGGGTCGCTAAAAATTCATCCTTCGTGCGATTAGCCGTTTCGGCCTCGGCTCTGGCGGCCTGTTCACGCACAAGAAGCTGTTCTCGCTCCGCTTCGGCTCGTTTGCGATCGGTAATATCGGTATGAACCCCAATCCACTCGCGCACCGTCCCGTCTGACTCAAGCACTGGGATAGCGCGAACATGCATGTAACGATAGTCGCCATCGCAGCGGCGGAGACGTTGCTCTACTTCGTACATCGATCGCGTTGCCAGGGCAGCAATCCAGGCACTCGCCGTATGGGACTGATCCTCTGGATGAACCGCACTTAGCCATCCCCACCCCTTCAGTTCGTCCGAGGTTTGCCCGGTAAATTCGCTCCAGCGCGGCTGATTGGCTACAAATGCACCGCTGGCTTCTGTGTTCCAGATAATTTGAGACGTGGCTTCAATGAGCGATCGATAGCGTTCTTCGCTCTCCCTCAGCGCCCGTTGCTGACTGCGGAGATATTTGGCTAACATCTCGGCCTGCTGCCGGGACAACACATGATCGGTGACTTCAAAGGCAAAAGTCATCACGCCTTCAACGGTGCCGTCCAGGCCATACATCGGCTGGTAGACAAAGTTAAAGAAGCCTTCTTCTAAGCCCCCCTCGCCTCGCCGATCGAGTTTGGCCGAGACTTCTTTTCCAAAGTAAGGCTCTCCGGTGGTGTAAACGCGATCGAGCAAGCTAAAAAAGCCCTGGTCTTGCAGTTCGGGGAACACCTCGCGCACGGATTTGCCCAAAAATTCGCGATCGCGCATCATCTGGCAAAACAGCGAATTGGCAAACTCGTAGACATGATCAGCCCCTCGCTGAATCGAAATTAAAGCGGGAGCCTGCATCAATAGCGAATGCATGTACGAGCGCTGCAATTCAACCTCTGCTCGGGCCGTTTGCTCGCGCAGCAACAGTTGGTTGAGAATTCGTTCGGCTCGTTGGCGTTCGATCGCAATACCCGCCAATTTACGCGAGATTTCCACCAGCTCATCGTCTTGAAGGCTGGGGCATCGCGGTATGCGGTAATACAGTCCAAAGGCACCCAATACTTCCCCATTGCTGCCAAAAATGGGCACAGACCAGCTTGATTTCAACCCCAGCGGCAGCACCAGATCGCGATACTTGTGCCAGACCGGATCGGTCGCAATGTCGCCCACCACTACCCTCTCTCGACGAGCCGCCGCCGAACTACATGTGCCAAATCCGTGGCCAACAGGCAACCCGGCACTCAAGAACTGCTGATACGTCTCTGGCAAACTGGCGGAAGCGGTCAGGTGCAGCGTGGTAACCGCTTCGTCTGCCAGGAGAATGGTACAAATGGCTCCATCCGAATAGGCTTCGATAGACTGCGCTAATTCCTGCAACACATCAGTCAACTTAACGCCTGTCGCCACCATTTCCAAAATACGGTTTTGGATGCCCAATAGCGTCTGGCTGCGCCGCCGCTCGGTAATGTCTCGCTGGCTACCCCACACCTGCACTAGCGTTTCATCTACAACAATGCCGACAACGTTGTTGAGGAAGTATCGAGTCTGCCCATGCTGGTCGGTCTGGCACGATTCGCTGTTGTTGACGCGATAGCCAGCCCGAATAAACTTGCGAATAGATTCAGTGGTATCAGCCGTAGCTGACGTTAAAAACTCTGTAATCCGTTTGCCAACAACATCTTCGGCTTGGGTAAAACCGTACATTTGAGCCGTGACATTATTGCATTCAGCGACATAGCCAAATTGGTGCAACTGTTGGATTTGCGCTTCTTCTGGCAGATGAACCGAAAGCGCTTGCTCTAGTTCGATACACCAGATCCCTTCAGAACTTTGCTCTACAAAGGCGCGGTAGCGTTTTTCACTGGTACGCAGTGCGCTTTCCCCATCCTTGCGCTCGGTGATATCTTCAGCAACACCCGTCATGCGGTAAAACTGCCCCGACGAGTCGTAGATGGGAAAGGCTCGATCCCATATCCAGCGCACGGTACCATCAGGACGCACGATGCGGTATTCTTCAGCGGTCGATTCGCCCTGCCATTGGCGATCGATCGCTGCTTTGATCCGCTCACGATCCTCGGCATGAATGGTATCTAGAAAGCCGTTTGAATTGTCATATAAGCTCTGGCAGGTACGACCCCAAATTGCTTCATAGGCAGGGCTAACATAAAGAATCGTTTGCTGCACCGCATCAGACATCCAAAATACTTCGTGGATGTTTTCGGTGAGTTGACGAAACTGTTCTTCTCGCTCTGTTAACGAAGTGATGCTGGTCTTAGCTTCTTGTTTTGTATCGTGGAACGCTGCAATCAGCAGACTAATTAACCCGCCTTCGACCAGAAACAAAACCACCCGCAGGTTTTGCCCTAAACTGCTCGATACAAGTGCATGAAACGGTGATAGAAAGAAATAGCTGATGATGAGCGTTGCTACCAGCGTTGCCAACCAGCCTGCACCTCTACCGCCATACCAGGCGCTGACCATAACAGCGCCCAGGAAGATTAAAAAGGGGCTTTCAATCTTTAGTAACGGATCAAATGCAAGTTTTAATCCAAAAGCGGTAGATACTACTAGCAACGCGATCGCGTAGCGTTGCCAAGCTGATCGTAATCCTAACAACATAGGTTCAGGGCACGGGTTGGAGTCGGTAAGGCCAGTTCAACGCAAAATAAGGCTAATTCGGCAAGGGAGGAAACCCTCCAAAGCCATGTCGTCAATCAGAGTATAGATTGGCCGCCTGCTAAACCACATGAGCCTACGGCAGGAAATTAGGCGGTATGACCCAACATCCGGTTGATTGTCATCTGGCGTTGTAAACTGCGATAACGTTGCAACCGTTCGCTTCTTCACTTAGTGCTAATTCGCAAGTTTTATGGCTGTACCAATCCGTGGGGCGATCGCCGCTGGGCATGAAAAAACGGCTGAAGCGGGAATTGAAATGTTTCGTTTGGGCGGCAATGTATTTGATGCGGTTTGTGCTGCCGTTTTAGCTTCGTTTGTGGTGGAACCGACCTTAACCTCGGCGGCAGGGGGCGGTTTTTTGTTAGCCCACACGCATCACAACCAGAATATTTTATTTGACTTCTTTCCCCAAACCCCACGGCAGAAGCGATCGCCAGAAGCAATTGACTTTTACCCGGTGGATGTGAACTTTGGAACCGCAGTTCAGGAGTTTCATATCGGGTTAGGTTCAATGGCGGTTCCTGGCACCATGGGCGGCATTTTCCATGTTCACAAACGGTTAGGACGGTTACCATTCAAGGTTGTGACTGAACCTGCCGTTCACTATGCCAAAACTGGCGTAGATATGACTCAATTTCAGGCATTTTGTTTTCAAATTCTCAGTCCAATTTTGCTGGCTTCAGATGAAGCGCGTGCCGTTTATGCACCCAATGGCACGCTGTTAAAAGCGGGTGAACGGTTGACCATCCCGGCACTGGCAGAGACATTAACGCACTTGGCCGAGCAGGGGCCACGGGCATTTTATCAAGGAGAGATTGCCCAACAGTTGGTAAAGGACTGTCAGGAACGAGGGGGATACCTCACCCTGGATGACTTGAAACACTACCAGGTGATTGAACGAGAACCGTTGATGACGTGCTACCGCAACACCACGTTTTTAACGAATCCGCCTCCCAGTTCGGGCGGCACGCTGATTGCCTTTGCTCTGTCGCTGTTGTCCCACGTTGATTTAAGCCAAATTCAGTTTGGTTCAACCGAGCATCTCACGCTGTTGGCGCAGGTGATGCGCCTGACGAATGAGGCGCGTACCGATGGCTATGATGAGCGGCTGTATGAGGCCGATATTGCGTCCCGGTTTTTGGCCGATCGCCATGCAGAACCTTACAAAGCTCAACTGTTGGCGCAGTTGCCCTACTCGGTCAACAAATGGGGCAGCACTACCCATGTCAGCGCGATCGACAGTGAAGGCAATGCGGCGAGTGCCACTACGTCCAACGGAGAAGGATCATCCTACATGATTCCGGGGACGGGCATTATGGTCAACAACATGTTAGGCGAAGCCGATTTGCATCCCAATGGCTTCCATCAGTGGCAAGAAAACGTGCGAATTTCATCCATGATGGCTCCTACTATTGTGCTGAAGGATCGGCAACCCGAAATTGTGCTGGGGTCGGGCGGTTCCAACCGAATTCGAACGGCAATTTTTCAGGTTATTTCTAATATTGTCGATTTCAACATGCCCGTGGAGGATGCCGTTAACTTTCCCAGAGTGCATTGGGAAAATGATGTGTTTAACGTTGAGCCAGGGTTTGACCAATTGGCAATCGATCGCGCTCAGTTTCCCTTCAATGGTGAGCTAACGCTCTGGCACGAGCAAAGCCTGTTCTTTGGCGGCGTTCATGCGGTTGAAGAACAGGACGACCTGATCAGCGGTGCAGGCGATCGCCGTCGTGGAGGAGCGATCGCTACTTATCCATAAGGTGAGGCAGGGCAGGCGCGATCAGGTTATTGAATCGGCAACTCCGCAGGTTTTTTGAGTTCAAAGTCGGGTTGGGTTACTTTGAACCGATTAATTAATCCGCCGTGCAGCATGATGTCACGCTGGCGATCGCTGAGGCTGTGGGTCATTTCATAGGTCAGGTTTTTGGTTACATTTTGAACTCGAATCGGCTTTTCCTGGCTGAGCGAGTGGCGTAAACCGTCGAGCCGAATGGTGTCGCCCTGGTCAATTGTGTCGTAGTCGGCAGGGTTAACAAACTCCAGCGGCATGATGCCAAAATTCACCAGATTCTGCCAGCCAATGCGGGCGTAAGACTTGGCTAAAACGGCTACTTGACCCAGATAACGAGGGGCGATCGCCGCATGTTCCCGGCTCGATCCTTGAGCATAGTTATCACCTGCTACCACCACATGTCCACCAAATGTGGCTTGAGCCGTTTTAGCGCGTTCTGGAAAGGTTTCATCTTCCAGATAATAAACAAACTGGCTAATCCCCGGAATGTTGCTTCTAAAGGGCAGCACTCGCGCCCCGGCAGGCATAATTTCGTCGGTGGAAATGTTGTCTTTCACCTTCAACAAAACGGGCACCAGCAATGACTCAGGCAGTTGACCAAACTCAGGAAAAGACTTGATGTTGGGGCCTTTCTCCAACTCAATTTGGCGGTTGTTTTCCCCTGGCGGCACTAACATATCGGTATTGGTCATTTCCGGTTCTGGCGGCACGAATTGAGGATAGGTCATGCCATACAGCGCTTCCAGCTCTCGCGGATCGGTAATTTTGCCTGTGAGTGCCGCCGCCGCCGCCGTTTCGGGGCTGCACAGGTAAACCCGATCATCGGCAGTGCCAGAGCGACCGGGAAAATTGCGCGGCATGGTGCGAAGCGAAATTTGCTGCGAGGCCGGAGCCTGACCCATGCCGATGCAGCCCAAACAGCCAGCCTGGTGAAATCGCGCCCCAGCGTGGATCAGCGGAATAAAAGCATCCATTGCCGCCAGGTTTTCCACCAGTTGCCGCGAGGTGGGGTTGACATCAAACGAGACGCGATCGCTTGCCATTCGCCCCTGAACCAGTCGGCTCACCATCCAGAAATCGCGCAAACCGGGATTAGCGGAAGAACCCACCACCACCTGATTAACGGGTCGTCCGGCCACATCCCGCACGGGCACCACGTTGCCCGGACTGCTGGGGCAGGCAATCAACGGTTCTAGTTCAGACAAATTAATTTCATCGTACAAATCGTACTTCGCCTCTGGATCGGCCACCAGCTCAACCCAGTCATGGCCTCGCTGTTGAGTCTCTAAAAAGTGCTTCACCTCTTGGTCGGAGGGAAAAACCGTAGTTGTGGCTCCCATTTCGGTGCCCATGTTGGCGATCACATGCCGATCCATCGCGCTGAGATGGTTCAAACCAGAGCCGTAGTATTCAATCACAATGCCGCGACAGCCCTGGACATCATAACGACGCAGCATTTCCAGCACAACGTCCTTGGCGCTGACCCAGTCTGGCAGTTGCCCGCTGAGCTTCACGCCCAACACGCGCGGCATTTTGATGTACATCGGCTCACCTGCCATCACCATTGCCACATCAATGCCCCCAGCACCAAAGGCTAACATGCCCATTGACCCGGCAGCCGGGGTGTGGCTGTCCGAGCCGATCAGCGTTTTGCCTGGAATACCAAACCGTTCCATGTGTACTGCATGGCTAATCCCGTTACCGGGACGGCTGTACCAGATGCCAAACCGTTGACAGGCCGATCGCAAAAAGAGATGGTCATCCGCGTTTTTGTAATCTGTTTGCAGCAGATTGTGGTCTACATATTGGGCAGAGAGTTCTGTTTTAACACGATCGAGTCCCATTGCTTCTAGCTCTAGCATCACCATTGTTCCAGTCGCGTCCTGGGTCAATGATTGGTCAATTTTGAGGCCAATTTCCTCGCCAGCACTCATGTTGCCTGAAACGAGATGAGACTGAATTAGCTTTTGAGTTACATTCATAGTCACGCTATTTAATTTGAGAGTTTAGTAAAAACGGGTTGCGTTTGATGTCAAATATCTTTGGATGAAAATAGAAACGGTTGTATAGGCCAAATCAGTGAGTTGATTTGATCCTAGAAAAAATTAGTCCAGTTGATCCGTGCAATAGTTTACTGTTGCCCCTCCAGCAAACGCGATCGCCTCCTATTTCTACCCAAAGATAGAGCCGCACAAAACCCGTTTTTGGAAGCTTCTTACTGTCAGGTTTTCGTTGACACACCAGTCCTATAAACGCGATCGCCTCCCTTCCCAATCGGAAAAGAGGCGATCGCGTTTGCAGCGAATGTTAGCGTTGGATTCCCTACGGGACAAAACAAACTCTAAGAGAGTGTTTGAAAAGTATCTTTCACGTCTCGGTAGGGGCGAAGCATTCGAATCAGGATGGCTGGAACAACCGAGACATTGTCTACCGAATGCTTCGCCCCTACACCTATCGGGTAACTAATCAAACTTTTAGAACATCCTCTAACGAGCCGTAACCGCACCCTGCTCTGCAAATACTTCAATCATTTTGCGATTGAAGGCCGGAATATCGTCGGGTTTGCGGCTGGTGACTAAGTTACCATCAACCACAACTTCCTCATCAACCCAGTTTGCGCCTGCGTTTTTTAAGTCGGTTTGAATGGACATAAAGGATGTCATTTTGCGGCCTTTAACGCCTTCCGCATCAATTAGCGTCCAAGGGCCGTGGCAGATTGCAGCGATCGGTTTATTGGCATTCACAAATGCTCTGATAAACTCGATATTTTTTTGACTACGACGCAGCTTATCAGGATTGTAAACACCTCCTGGTAACAGCAACGCATCGTAATTTTGAGGATTGGCCTTGTCAATTTGCAGGTCAACCGGGAACTCATCGCCCCAGTCGGTCATTTGCCAGCCTTTTACCGTGTCACTATTAGGTGACACAATGTGAGTTTGTGCGCCTGCTTCTTCTAATGCTTTTTTTGGCTCAGTTAACTCGGATTGCTCAAAGCCATCAGCGACTAAAATTGCGATTTTTTTACCTTCGAGTTGACGGTTTGCCATAATACTCTGTCATCTCCTGATCTCATTCACCTCCTATGCTATTGAGCCAGATCTATTCTAAACTCCGTTCATAGTCAGATCATAGATTTGCCTGGGTTCTACCCTTAGCTAGTTGCCCACTTTTTAGGGTTTAGTAGATAGTTTTATTGACGCTGCAACTAATGCTGGATTTACCGCCGCTTAATACCGATACAATTTGGGCTATTTTGCAAGATGCGATCGCCGACGATACAGCAAACCGGCTTGTCTGGCACTGTTTAGGATATCGTTACGACTCCAGAACTGGCGCATGGGACACTTCTGCTGTCCCGGCTGACTGGCAAGAAGCGTACCCCGACCCCCCCGATTTCATCGGCAGTCGTCCGGCTACTGTAAAATTGACGCGATCGATTCCCAAAGCAAACAAACAGCTCCTCAAAGAACAGCTTGGCTTTGAAGGCTACAAAGTCAACGAACTTGTTCCGCGTAAAACTCGCCGTGCCACCCTGGCCAACTGGCTGCTGAGCTACATCAAGGAACACCCTCCAGAAGAGTGACCCCATAGCAGTCGTCTTTAATGGCCTCATCTAAATTCCCTAATATTTGCGATACTTCCCCTGCCAACGCCCACACCCCAGGGGCAACCCTCTATAATCAACACAATCCGATCAACATAATGGCGTATGAACTGGTGGCAAAAGCTTAGAAGTAACTCTCTTGCTAAGTTTGGGGCGATCGTGCTGCTGATCTTTTATCTGTCGGTCATTGCAGCCGAATTTGTGGCACCATACGATCCCTACACATCGCAATTGGATGGCTCGCTGCTGCCGCCAACCCAGATTCATTGGCAAACTCAGGACGGACGCTTTATTGGCCCCCATGTTTACCGCGTCACCCAGGGGCCGGTTGATTTGGAAACGGGCGATCGCCTGCTAAGCGTAGATTTCAGCCAGCCTGTGCCGCTGCGCCTGTTTGCGGCAGGAACAGAGTATCGCTTCTTGCAAGTTCAGTTACCTTTGCCCACCCGCTTTTCCTTAAGCGAACCGCAGTTTGAGGAAATTGAACTCTTTCCCGGCATTCCCGGCAATCGGCATCTGTTTGGCACTACCGGAGAAGCCAGAATTAATTTATTGGGAACGGATGAACAGGGGCGCGACCAATTTAGCCGCCTGCTGTACGGTGGGCGAATTAGCCTCAGCATTGGTTTAGTGGGCATCATTATTTCCTTCCCGCTGGGAATGCTGATTGGCGGCATTTCGGGTTACTTTGGCGGGTTCGTGGATGCCTCGCTGATGCGGGTGGTTGAAGTGTTGATGACGATTCCAACCATTTATCTGCTGGTGGCCTTAGCTGCCGTTTTACCGCCCGGTCTGGGTACGTCTCAGCGCTTTTTGCTGATTGTCCTTATCACCTCGTTTGTGAGCTGGGCTGGGTTAGCACGGGTGATTCGAGGCCAGGTACTCTCCATTAAAGAAAGAGAGTTTGTGCAAGCGGCACGAGCCATGGGAGGGCGATCGTTCTACATCATTACCCGCCATGTGCTGCCCCAAACGGCAACCTACATTATCATTTCGGCAACCCTGTCAATTCCCAGCTTCATTGTGGCAGAGGCCGTTCTCAGCCTGATCGGATTGGGTATTCAACAGCCCGACCCGTCCTGGGGAAACATGCTGTCTCTAGCAACCAACGCCTCCATTCTGGTGCTGCAACCGTGGTTGGTGTGGTCGCCTGCTTTTTTAATTGTGCTAACCGTGTTGGCGTTTAACCTGCTGGGTGATGGACTGCGAGATGCATTAGATCCGCGCAACCTCCAACGTTAGGGGCGATCGCCTCATGCATACAAAAGAGCCGTGATTAACATCGCGGCTCTTCCGACAGGTTTATCTACTTAATTCAAGTAATCCAATTAATCCAACCCCGATCACCGTGCCGCATTTTGCTGCTCGGAATACATCGCTCGCAGCACCAGTGCAGGGTCAACCCAGTTTTCGCTGTACTTCATGCCCCAGTGCAGGTGTGGTCCTGTGGTGCGTCCCGTCATGCCCACGCGACCAATGCGGGTACCAGCAGGAAGATCTTGCCCTTCCCAAATCTGGATGCCGCCGCTGCGATCGATCATATACCGTCGTCCGTTAGCCACCTCCACATGCCCCTGCATATGGCAGTAAATGTGCAACCAACTGCCCGACTCAACCACTACGGATGTGCCGCAATTACTGTTGTCGGTCACTTCTACCACCTTACCGCCCCACCAGTTGCGAATATAGCTTCCTTCTGGAGCCGCCATATCTAGCCCGTAATGAAACTCCTGAGAGTAGCCACCGCTGGGCGACTGTCGATAACCAAAAGGAGAAGTATACGCCTGAAAATTTTCCACCGGGAATGAGGCACCTTGCCACTGGGGGAGCCGCATTTGGCGCGGATCGACAGCCGCTATATTTGGCTCGGAGGCGTTATTGGCATCGCCCACGTTAATCGCCAGTGTGGACGGCTGGGGGTTCGCTTCTTTCGCCTGCGGACTCGCGACTGGAGATGGCTTGGCCTCGGTGGTTGGCACTTCAGCAACCGACGGCGGATTTAACCGCAGTGGATTAGTAGGGGCGATCGGCAGCTTTCCCAGGTCGAGCGCACCAACCATCGGCTGATGAGATTCCAGCACCACTAATGCCGCCAGCCCTAAACCCGTCAAAAGCAGGAGTTTACCAAAACGGATGGTGTGCTTCGATGGGGTCGGCAGCGTCAAGCCTTGTTTAATATCCTCATGCGTTCGTTTGTCAACCATTCTGTTGGGGCACCAATAACACTGAGCAATGACGAACAGATTTTAGACGAATCGATCAGTAGATGCGGGGAACGCGCCAACGGCGTTTGGCTTTTTGCCCTAACCCTGGCCTCTTGCTGTTTTGAAGTCGATTGATGAATAGGGTTCCCGCCACGAGCAACTTTTTAGAGGCCAAGGGAGGCTTGGAACCGTCCTGGGTACTCGCGATCGCTTCCATCAACGATTGGTAAGGATCGGCGGCTTACCTGATCTATTTCTCAATCTGTTTCTTCAATCCTGGCGGCAATGCTGGCGGTTCGAGCGCAGGAAGCCCAACAGACCGCAGCAGAGGCCACCCTACAGAGGCAGCAATGGTGGCAGGTAAACACACGTTTTTTCAATTAATTATTCAGTCAACCACAAAAACAAGAAGCTACCCCGGTAAAACGAATGGAAATTTGTTAAGTTTTTTAAACTAAGCTGGAACTCAATCAACAGAGAGCCTAATCCGGCACTGAAACCGTTAGGCTATTTAATACAGGTTATGCAGGGTGCGATTGGTACTGGTTCCAGCAGAGGAGACGAACCTGACTTTAATTATTTTCGTCTAGCTCTACTGGTAGGCTTGAGAACGATAGACTCCAGGCTAAACCGACTGCTGTGTTGGTTGGTTGGATGTCTGGTCACAACCTAGATACGGCTGTACTTGCCTTTCATAACTGGTTATGACAACCGCATCCTCTTCGGGCGATATGCTAGCGACCCTGTCTCAAGGCAATCGCAAAGGTGACCTCACGGCACGGGTGAAAGATCTGCCCGTTGCTCAGTTTCGCGACTTGCTAGAGCAGATTACAACAGAGTTTCAGCACTTCCTTCGTGCGATCGACATGATCAACAACGAAGCGCTGGAGACCATGCTGGAGCAAGTCCTGGAAGCCTTCACCCTTAAAATTGGGCAAATTTTGCAAGCCGATCGCACCACTATTTTTTTAGTGGACGAAGAAAAAGAGCAATTGTGGTCAAAAATTGCTCAGGGCGAAAAAGACAAGTCCCTGGAAATTCGGGTGCCGCTTAACACGGGCATTGCCGGACATGTTGCCATGACAGGCGACTGTCTCAATATTCCAGATGCCTATAGCCATCCGCTGTTTAATCGGGATGTCGATCAGCAAACGGGCTACCGCACGCGCAATATTTTGTGTATGCCGATTTTTAGCATGAAAAATCGGGTGGTTGCTGTGGTGCAGTTGTTGAACAAGCTCACGGGGATGCCCTTCAACCAGGAAGATGAAGAGCAATTCCGCCAGTTTGCCGAATCGATTGGCATCATTCTGGAAAGCTGTAATTCGTTCTATGTTGCGGCTCGAAACCAGCGAGGTGTGGCAGCTTTGCTCAAAGCCACATCCTGTTTGGGGCAAAGTCTGGATTTAGAAAAGACGTTGCGAGCCGTGATGGATGAAGCGCGTGACCTGATGCAGGCCGATCGCAGCACCTTGTTTTTGCTCGATCGCGACAATGGACAGCTTTGGTCGAAGGTGGCAAAGGCCGACGGCAAAACCATGATGGAAATTCGGATTCCAGCCGATCGCGGCATTGCTGGCTATGTGGCTTCCACCGGGCAAACCCTGAATATTCCCTACGCCTATGAAGATCCCCGGTTTGATCCCAGCACCGATCGCCGCACCGGATATCACACCCGCAACATTCTCTGTATGCCCGTTTACAACTCCGAAGCCGTGCTGATTGGGGTAACGCAACTGATCAACAAACACCAGGGCAGCTTCACCAGTTCCGACGAAGAATTTATGCGGGCGTTTAACATTCAGGCTGGAATTGCCCTGGAAAATGCCCAACTGTTTCAAAGCGTGTTGCTGGAAAAGCAGTACCAGAAAGATATGCTGCAAAGCTTATCGGATGCGGTCATTTCAACGGACATGCAGGGCAAGATTGTCACCATTAACGATGCCGCACTGGAATTGTTGGGGTGTCCGCTTAAAAAAGAAGGAGCGCGGCAGCAGCAACAGCTATGGTTACGAAAGCTGGTGGGTCGCTATGTGTGGGACATGGTGCCTATTGATCGGCTGCAAATGCGGTTGGAAGACAGCCTCAAGCTGGGCGCAAGGCAGTATATTCCAGAACAGAGCCTGGTGGTTGGGCTGTATGAGGTTCGCGATACCGAGTCGTTCCACTGCAAGACAACCCCATCACCTGCCGCCGCTGAGCCGACGGCTATTCCAACCTATATCCTGGCCATTCGCGATCGCCACCACCGCGATCGCTACATTCCCTGGAACAAGGCTGAAGGAAAAGACTCAACCGGGAAGAACGGCCAATCAAACGGACAGGGTTCGCGCCCTCATGCTTCAATTCCATCTGTACTGGACGTGGCTCAGATCCGCCAGGTAGAGCGTAGCATCAACCTCACGGTCAATCCGTTGACTAACCCGGAAGGCAGTGTTCGGGGCGGGCTGGTGGTTTTAGAAGATATCAGCCGCGAAAAGCGCATGAGAGCGACCATGCATCGCTACATGACTCCCAACGTGGCAGAGCGGGCGCTGGAGTTGGGTGAAGATGCGTTTATGGAGGGAGAACGGCGAGATGTCACCATTTTGTTCTCCGATATTCGTAGCTACACTTCGCTCACCGAGAAGATGCAAGCCACGGAAGTGGTATCGCTGCTCAATAATTATTTCGAGACGATGGTGGAGGCGGTCTTCAACTTCGAAGGCACCCTGGATAAATTTATTGGCGATTCCCTGATGGCGGTGTTTGGGGCACCGCTGCCGTTAAGCGATGACCATGCCTGGATGGCGGTGCAGTCGGCTCTGGACATGCGGCGACGGCTGAAAGAGTTTAACCGCGATCGCGGTACGCCAACACAACCCCTGATTCGGATTGGCATGGGGCTGAGTTCAGGTGAGGTGGTGTCTGGCAACATTGGCTCCCAGAAGCGGGTAGACTACACCGTGATTGGCGAGGGGGTTGATATTAGCTCGCGCCTGGAAGGGGTTACCAAGGAATATGGCTGCGACATTATTTTGAGCGAATTCACCTACACGTTGTGCTGCGATCGCATCTGGACACGGGAACTGGATCGAATTCGCGTTAAAGGCAAAAGCAAGCCCGTTAGCATTTATGAGCTGATTGCCGATCGCCAGCAACCGTTGGACGACGCAACCACCGAGTTTTTGAACTTCTATGCCGCCGGGCGATCGGCCTATGTATCTACCCACTTCAGGCAAGCCATTCAACTGTTTGAAAAGGCACAGCAACTTCGTCCGGATGATAAGGCCGTTGCCGTTCATTTAGAACGAGCCATGCGATATATGCTCAATCCCCCACCTCCTACCTGGGATGGCGTTTACACAATGACAACCAAATAAGACGCAGCATCCTGCGGCAAAACGATGAACAGGGGTTTTGTGTTACAAGAGGTTGCAGGGTCTTACCCCTTTTTGCCACTGCAATTCATACATTAAGCAGTTCATCTTTGCATCATGGTTGGTCAAATCAAACGACATCCCTATGTTTTAGTGGGTCTGTTTCTAAGTTTTCTCATCAGTATCGTGATGTTTTCTGGTGCGGCTACCACAGCAGCAGAAGCGTCATCCACTCCATCTGCACCGTCGCTGTCCCTGGCGGAAGGCAGTCAGAAAACAGTGTTAGACAACGGCTTAACCGTTGTTACCAAAGAAATTCATACGGCTCCTGTCGTTAGTGTTCAGGTATGGTATCGTGTCGGTTCGCGCAACGAGCAAACGGGCGAGAATGGCATTTCGCACCAGCTAGAACACTTACTATTCAAAGGTACGAGCGATCGCCCGATTCAGTTTGGGCGACTCTTTAACGCGTTGGGCAGCCAGTCTAACGCCTTTACTTACTATGATGAAACGGCTTACTTCAACACCGTTGAGAGCAACAAGCTAGACGCAATTTTGGCGTTAGAAGCCGATCGGATGCAAAATTCGCTAATAGAGGCAGAACAGCTCGACAGCGAAAAGCGAGTGGTGATCTCGGAACTGCAAGGCTACGAAAATCGCCCAAGTTACCGCTTAGGACGTGCCGTAATGCGAGCCGCCTTCCCCAATCGTTCTTATGGGTTGCCAGTGGGCGGCACCAAGTCAGATGTTGAACAGTTTACGGTGGAGCAGGTCAAACAGTATTACCAGACCTACTATGCGCCAAACAACGCCACGCTGGTTATTACGGGCGACTTTGCCACCGAATCTATTCTGCCAACCATTGAAGCCAGCTTCGGCACCATTCCCAACCAGGGCGATAACCCACCAACGTCAGTTACACCAGCACCAACCGCGCCAACCGAGGCGATCGCCACTGCGCCAACCGAACCAATTGTGCTACGGGAACCGGGCAGTGCTGCTTTGTTGGAAGCGCTGTACCCGCTGCCAAACATTAGCCATCCCGATGTTCCGGCGATCGATTTGCTGGACACCATCTTGACGGGAGGACGCAGTTCTCGCCTTTATCAAGCGCTGGTGGAATCGGGATTAGCCAGTTCGGTTGCAGCCTATCCAGAAGAACCGATTGAACCGGGTTGGTACTCTATTTATGCCACGGCAGCACCCGGTCAGGCGATCGCCAATGTCGATCGGGTATTGCAGCAAACGCTGGCAACCCTGCAACAATCTGGCGTTACTGAAGACGAGCTGAACCGAGCCAAGACCCAGCTCAAAACCTATCTGGTGTTAAACAACCAGGATGTTTCCAGTCAGGCCAGCCAGCTCGCATTTTATCAAGCGATCGCTGGAGATTATCAGTATGGCGATCGCTATCTAGCTGCCATTGATCAAGTGACCGTAGCGGATATTCAGCGGGTTGCCCAAACCTATCTCGACCCGGCTAAACGAACCGTCGGCTTCTTTGAACCGACCGTTGCAGATGGGCAAGCCCCAGCAGCGGGTGGTTCGAGCCGCGCCATTGAAAACTTTAGCCCCGGCGAACCCGTTGACCCGGCAGAGGTTGCTCGCTATTTGCCACCCATTACGGCAGAGACTGATTCAACCCTGCAATCGCTTCCCGATGAGGTTGTTCTGGACAACGGGCTGCGTGTTTTGCTGCTACCGAGCGACACGATTCCAATGGTAAACCTGAGCGGTTGGGTGGAAGCCGGAAGCAGCTTTGATCCAGAGAACAAGGCAGGGCTAGCCAGCCTCACGGCTGAGAACCTGTTGAATGGTACCCAGACTCGGGATGCCTTGACGATCGCCACCTCCCTGGAAGATGAGGGAGCCAGTCTCTCGTTTTCAGCCGCCCGTGAAGGAGTGAGCATCAACGGCTACGCCTTACCCGAAAAACTGCCGACGCTACTGCAAACGCTGACGGATGTGTTGCAACAGGCTAGCTTTCCTGCCGACCAGCTAGAACTGAGCCGCCAGCGATCGCTGATTTCACTAAAGGTTGAACTGGATGACCCGCAACAGTTGGGTTGGCGCTTGTTCCGACAAGCGATCTACCCGGCCAACCATCCCTTCCATTCTTTCCCAACCGAAGAGACATTAAGCCGCATTTCTCAGGCGGATCTCGCTCGCTTTTATCGAACGCACTACCGACCCGATACGACGGTGCTGGCTCTGGTAGGTAACTTCAACCCAGACGAGGTGCGATCGCTGCTCAATACGTCGTTTGGCAATTGGCAGGCCGAGGGCAAAGCCCCTCGCTTACGTGTCCCGTCCGTCTCCTTGCCGCGATCCACAACTCAGGTGAGTCGTGCCATTCCGGGCAAAGCAGAAGCCGTGACCTACATGGGATACAACGGTATTGCTCGTCAGGATTCTCGCTATTATGCGGCACTGGTGTTAAACGAAATTCTGGGAGGTAATACGCTCTCCAGCCGTCTGGGAACTGAAATTCGCGATCGCCAGGGTTTAACTTACGGCATCAACAGCTTCTTTCAAGCGGGCATTAACTCTGGCCCCTTTGCCGTGGTTATGCAAACGGCTCCTGAGGACGTGAACCAGGCGATCGACAGCACCCTGGCTCTGCTCAAACAACTGCGTCAGCACGGCATCACCAACGCGGAACTAGAAGCGGCAAAACGCTCCATTATGAGTACGTATCCCGTGGAGTTGTCTGACCCCAATTACCTGACCTACAGCATCTTACGCAACGAAATCTACGGACTGGATTTAGAAGAAATTCGCCAATTCCCGCAGCAAATCGAAGCGGTAACGTTGGACCAGGTACAGCAGGCGATCGAGGATTTGATTCATCCAGACAACCTCGTCATCGTAACGGCAGGCCCAGGCAGCGCTGAAACCACCAGCTCTCGCTAACTCGGATACCCTCGCCCAGAAATCCCCCAACATGCCTGCGCGCACTGTTGGGGGATTTCATTAGGAAATGCCTTTGAACCCTTTAAACCACACTTTCATCCTGAACCAATAAGGACAACCAACCTGTGATATGCTCATTTGAAAATTGGGTGATGGAGCTCACCCTAACCGCCGCAAACCGTTAGCGTTATGGCTACAGGTTAAGGCTGATGGCTCCTACTGTTCTGGCTTGTTGCCAGGGAGTAGGGCTATGGCACAAAAGGCTTGCTCCTAACTCCTCTGGCAACATCGTCGTTGCTGCACATCATTCGAGGAGAAAGGAATGTTAGCCAGTGCGCTATGGATTTTGTTGATGGGCTTTTTTGCTGGTCAGTTTGCTCAACGGTTGGGGGCACCTCCTCTGATCGGCATGATTGTTGCTGGTGTGTCGATCGGCCCTCAGTTTGCAGATTTGATCAGTCCTGATGTGCTAGAAGCCGCAGATGAGCTGCGCCTGGTGGCAGTCATGATCATCCTGATGAAAGCAGGACTGGGGCTGGATCGGGAAAAGCTGGTGCAGCAGGGTACAGTAGCATTGCGGTTGGGGTTTCTGCCTGCCACCCTGGAGGCGATCGTTGTGGCGCTGGCCTCCATGCTGCTATTTCAGTTTGATTTCCTGACGGGTTTACTGTTGGGCTGTGTGGTTGGAGCAGAATCGCCAGCGGTCATTGTGCCGGGGATGCTGCGGCTGAAAAGCCAGGGTTGGGGAGTCACAAAAGGTATACCAGACGCTATTTTGACCGGCAGTGCCCTGTCTGACGTGTTGCTGCTGCTGATGTTTAGCCTGTTGCTCAACTTTTTGGGGCAGGGTGGTGTGGAGGCGATCGCCTTGCCCGGTGGCATCACCCTGACCGCTGTGCAACTGTTGCCGTTTCAAGTCGTCCTCGAAATTGGGTTGGGATTAGCGGCTGGCTTTTTGGCAGCGCGGCTGTTGGTGGTGCTGTTAGTTCAGCAAAACTGGACGCGCACCGTCGTGCAAGACATGATTCTTGCGGCTGGAGCGGCCTTGTTTCTGGTCGTTTTTGCCGAGGTATTTCCCTATTACTCTGGGTATCTGGCTGTGATGGCAATGGGGTTCTTTTTAATTGAATTCGATCCTCCCCTGGCGCGGCTGTTGCGGAGTGGGTTTGATGTGCTGTGGGCGGTTGCAGAAATTGTGCTGTTTGTTTTGTTGGGGGCAACCCTCCAACTTCAGGTGTTGGGCACAGTGCTGCTGCCAGGGTTGTTGATTTTATTGCTTGGTCTGGTGGTGGGTCGCGCCATTGGCTGGTATCTCTCTACCCTGGGCAGTAATTGGACGGCAAAAGAGAAATTATTTCTGCTGCCGGGAAACATGGCAAAGGCAACGGTGCAAGCGGCGATCGGTGCATTGCCGTTGGCGGCTGGAATTGAAGGCGGAGAGATTATTCTGGCGATCGCCGCCCTCTCAATCTTAACCACCGCTCCTATTGGCGCTTGGGCAACACAGGTGTTTGCACCCAGGCTGTTAACCAAAGGAGAGGTTGATCCAACCAGGGTGGCGGTTACGGGTCGTCCCATCTTTTTGGCAGCGGTAGACACATCCTCCTTAGCTACCCAGGTACTCCTCAAGGCGGCAGACCTGGCGCGACGCAGCAACGGTGATGTGATTGTGTTGTATGTAGACAATACGGGTGACGCACAGGCAGCAGAGCAATTACGCAACCGAGCCAGGCAGCTACTGGCCGATATTCGCCATGAGTTCACTACTCAAGTTGGTGCCGTTCCGGAAGAAATTGTGCGAGTGGCTGAAGCACGGTGCGTAACTGATGTGGTGATTGGCAAACGGGGGCATCGTCCCTGGGAAGATGTGGTAGTGGGTTCGGTGTCTCAGGCCGTTTTGGAAATGAGTTCTATTCCTGTGATTACCGTGGATAGACCAATCCGTCCTGCTTCCGAAAGGGGGGCATAGGGCGATCGCCCCCAACCAGGAGCCAGTCGAAAATCCCTTTAAACAACGAACTATGGATTGGTGTGAGGTCGATCTAGCTCTTGATCGCTCCAGGACACTGGATCTTCTAGCGGTTCTAAATGAGTGGAAACATGAGTATCGGGCAGTGCTTCAATAATGGCTAGCTCAATCTCTTCACACAGATCATGCCCCTGCTTCACCGTCCAATCTCCGGGAACTAAAACGTGGAACGAAACGAAACGACGTGAGCCAGCAGAGCGGGTTCGCATGGCATGAAAGTAAAGCCCCTGATTTTGATACTGAGTCAAGATATTTGTAATCAGGGCTTGTTCCGCAGCCGGGAGAGATTCATCCAGCAACCCTGACCCGGTTTCCCTCAAAAGCCGCACCCCAGCCCACACAATATTTGCCGCAACCAATAAGGCAATAAGCGGGTCCAGGATCAGCCATCCCGTCCACTTCACCAGCGCCAGCGCCACAAAAATTCCAATAGAGGTCCAAACATCGGTGAACAAATGGTGGGCATCGGCACGTAATGTAATCGAGCGCAGGCGTTTCCCCGCTTTGAGCAAGATGATTGCCACACCGCCATTGATGACGGTTGAAACGAGAGAAAGGAGCAAACCAATGCTCAACTGTTCCAGAGGTTGAGGATTACCTAACCGTCCCCAGGCCGCAATGGCAATGCTAACCGCCGCCACGAGAATCAATGATCCCTCTAGCCCGCTGGAAAAATATTCTGCTTTGGAATGTCCAAAGGTGTGTTCGGCATCGGGTGGTTTAGCTGCAAAGCTTAAAGCCCAAAACGCCGCGATCGCAGCCACTAAATTAACGCTTGATTCCAGCGCATCTGATAGCAACCCCACTGAATCGGTGAGTAAATAAGCACCCGTTTTGAGGGCGATCGTCACTACAGCCGTGGCGATCGAAAGAACCGCATAAGAACGGGCTGAAGTAGCACTCATTCACCTACCTGAAACACAACAGAACTGCACTCTACGACATTTATACGACATTTAGAGTAAACCAAAAGGCAACGTCCAGGGATTGCTCAAAGCAGGGGGCTTGCCATCAGCCGGATGCTACGCCTTTACCAGAGACATTTAATCCGTTTCAAATCGCCTCGCAACGAACAGTGCCCCTATTTCTGTTAGGATGAACATCTGCCAGTACACTCCGGTCTGTCACTGGCATGTTGAAACTTGCTAACTTGAGCATTCAACTGAACCCAACATTCACTGCTCTTAGACTGGTCCCAGCATTTCATTTGGGATAGGGGCACCACTAGGAGTAACCACATCCATGACCTTTCATCACCTCGGTCTTGCGACCGACCTGCTTCGTGCTGTTGCTGAGCAAGGCTACAGCGAACCCACTCCCATTCAGCAGCAGGCGATTCCTGCTATCTTGCAAGGGCAAGACATCCTTGCCAGTGCCCAAACCGGAACAGGCAAGACGGCTGGTTTTACGCTGCCTCTGTTGCAGCGTCTCAAAACCACCCCATTCCAGGGGCACCGTGCGCCTCGGGCGTTAATTTTGACCCCCACGCGCGAGCTGGCTGCTCAGGTTAGCGATAGCGTTAAACTCTACGGCAAGTATCTGCCCCTGCGATCGGCAGCCATCTATGGCGGTGTTGGCATCGTTCCGCAAATCCAAACGCTGCGTCGGGGTGTGGATATTCTGGTTGCTACACCGGGTCGCCTCCTCGACCACTTGCAGCAAAAGACTCTTGACCTTTCCCATGTAGAAATCCTGGTGCTGGATGAATGCGATCGCATGTTGGATATGGGTTTTATCCACGACATCCGCAAAATTCTGGCAGTGCTGCCCTCCTCCCGGCAAACGCTGATGTTTTCAGCGACTTTCTCTAAACCGATCCAGCAGCTTGCTCACACGCTGCTTAAGTCCCCTACTCTGATCGAAGTGGCTCCTCGCAATACCGCCGCTGAGCAGGTCACCCAGATCATGCATCCGGTCGATCGCGATCGCAAGCAAGAGCTGCTGGCCTATATGATCAGTTTCCACAACTGGCGACAGGTGCTAGTCTTCACCCGCACCAAGCATGGTGCTAACCGTCTGGCAGAGAAGCTCACCAAAGATGGTCTTAAAACGGCGGCCATTCATGGCAACAAAACCCAGGCTGCCCGCACCCGTGCTTTAAACGACTTCAAGCAAGGGAAGGTGCGAGTACTGGTTGCCACTGATGTAGCGTCTCGCGGTTTGGATATTGACCATCTCCCCTATGTGGTCAATTTTGACCTGCCCAACGTTCCGGAAGACTATGTGCATCGAATTGGGCGTACAGGTCGGGCTGGCAATGAAGGCAAAGCCGTTTCCCTTGTCTGCCGCGATGAGTATCCCCTCTTAAAAAGCATTGAACGATTGCTAAATCGCACCATTGCCGAAACGGTAATTTCGGGATACGAACCCACTGCGTCACTACAGAGTGACGTAGAGCCGCCGAACCGGAAGCAATCCCAGCAGCCTCGCAGTAACCGGGCAAACTCGCAAACCCAGGCCAAGCCTACTCGCAGCAAAGCCAAATCTGGGGGACGCGATCGCAAACGGCTTCACACCGCTTAAGCACTCTCTGGCGGCGGTTCAGAGTTATCTGAGGCACGCTCAACCACCTGCCGTGCCTCGGCGTTTAGCAGCGGCATGAGCTGGACTTGTACGTCTGCTGGCTGGTTGTTCCACAGCATTTTGACAAAGTCCGCCTTGCCCTGTTCTCCAGTGCGGTTCATAACACTGGCAAGCTTATCCACATCAATAGCCTCAGACACAATAAATCTCCCTCACCCGATTGCAATATCCAGCTATCTTTATAACTCTTTGAGCAAACGAGCGTTTCGTCAAGAGCCTCTGACAAAACTATTGAAAGCTGATTGGCGGCTAAACTTCCAAAAACGGCGATTCTAACCGGGCGGAGGCTCTGGCTACGTTCAACCTATGGTGCGGGTCACAGGGTGTAGATTTAGACTACGCTCAGTATCACAAAACGACGCTAATGTGAGAAACACGACATTCAATGTGCGAATGTACATCACAAAAGCCGATGGCGGGATTTGAACCCGCGACCGCTCGATTACGAATCGAGTGCTCTACCACTGAGCCACATCGGCACGACCAGTTAATTAGTATAGCAGCCTAAATGGTCAGCTATCAGACTTTAATTTGCTTTTGAGTTATTGATTTTGCTGAATTCACCTGCATAATGTCCACCTCTTCTCCAGCCGCAACTCGGGTGTGGCCGACTGGAAGAATCGCCAGGCCGTTGGTTTGTGCCAGGTTAATTAAGTTACCAGAGCTAAGGGAACCACCAGCCCGGTGAAATTCATACTCCCCATCTGCCAGGTAAAGTTGTCCCCAGAAGTAGGTTTCTCGCTTGCCGTCTGAACGCAGTTCGTGGTGCGATCGCCCCTTTACCACCACTGGACTCCATGAACTCGACAACCCAGATAACTTGCGTAGGGCAGGTTGAACAAACCGCCAAAAGCTAACCAGCGCCGAAACAGGATTGCCAGGAAGCCCAAAATAAAGGATTTGGGACGGTTCTTCAGCCGTTGTTCCCGGGTCTTGTCTGGAAAACGTTGCCACGGTTAACGGTTTCCCCGGTTTTACAGCAACCGCTCGAATATGCAGCGTTGCGCCTAATTCTGCCAGGATGCGATCGACATAATCATAGTCCCCCACTGAAACGCCCCCGGAAGAAAGAACCATATCAGCCGTCGCAATCGCTCTGGCGATCGCTGCTTTGAGCGGTTCGGGCTGATCGGGAACAATGCCCAAACACACAGGTTCAGCCCCCGCACTCGCCACCAGTGCCGCCAGAGCATACTGGTTAGAGTCAACAATTTGTCCAGGGTGTAGCGGCTGATCGGGGCCAACCAGCTCACTTCCGGTTGAGAGGAGAGCAACCCTGGGGCGACGATAAACCGTAACGGTTGGCACCTGTGCGGCGGCTAGCACCGCAATGTCTGGCGCAGCAAGCTCTAATCCAGCAGACAATAGCGGTGTCCCGGCTCGATAAAACTCGGCCTGGTGACGCACAAAGGCATTGGAGCGAGGGGGAGAAAGGATCGAAACACGATCGCCATCCCGTGTGGTTTCTTCCTGAATCACCACCGTATCTGCGCCAGACGGCATCATTGATCCAGTCAAAATTCGAGCTGCCTGTCCAGGTTGAACCGTTTTCTGCGGCTGATAGCCCGCCGGAATTTCTTCAACAATGTCTAAAACGGCAGGTTGCTCTGCACTACACCCCTGCACATCTGCATAGCGAACAGCATATCCATCCATGGCGGAATTGTCCCAATGGGGAAAATCCAGCGTGCCAACCACCTCGGTCGCCAAAATTCGTCCAGAGGCAGCCATTAAATGAACCGTTTCGCTGTCTCGCTGCAAATGGAGCGGTTGAACTAAATCAAGAATGAGCGATTCTGCTTGAGACGCTGGTAGCATAACTGAACAACCAAAACCAAAAGGCCGTTAATGGACAGCTTAGTATGAGAATAGCGGTGCTCTCATTTTAATTTTCCATGCGCGATCGATACTTGCCCGCCCGTTATCCCAAAGTGCCACTGGGTCGGCGCAGTGCAGCATTTGCGATCGATTTTGTCGCAGTGGCTCTGCTCAGTTCTGTGGTGGCCTTAAATCCGCTGGCTCAATCCATCTTGTTTCTAGGGGGATGGATTGGTATGCGTGTCATTGCCGTGTCCAAAAACAGGGGGCAAAGCCTGGGATGGTGGGCGCTGGATATTAGAGTGGTGGACATTCGCTCGGGCAGCACACCTGACCTGCAAACGCTGGTTAGACGCGAAGCGATCGCCGGACTGGGAGCCATGTTTGCCCTGTTGGGGGTCGTCAATTTGAGTCCTGCTGCCGCGTGGTCAATCTTACTGTTTCTTCCCCTGGGAGCCGACTGTGGGTTTGCCCTGGTTGATGAGGCCGATCGCCAAGCCTTTCACGATCGCTTCGCCGATACCATCGTGGTGCAAACGCGCCGAGGCTACTCTTTAGACATAAAATTAAGAAGGCTCCTTGCACAAGTGAAGGGTCGTGTGAAATAATTGAAATTTGTGTCAATTCGTCTGCTGCAACTAAACTTCGTAGAATTATGGCTAAGGGCGTCCGAATCATCATTACGCTAGAGTGCACTGAGTGCCGCACTAATCTTGCTAAGCGATCGCCGGGTGTATCTCGCTACACCACGACCAAAAACCGTCGCAATACAACAGCACGGCTAGAACTGAAAAAGTTCTGTACGCACTGCAACAAGCACACGGTTCACAAAGAAATTAAGTAGGCAGAGAGTATAGAACGTTGGGCTATAAGTCTGTCGCCCTGACCTGTTCAGACATCCTGACTTGTTCAGAGCAACGACCGCAACCCATCACAGGCGTTCTTTACAACGATTCAGTTAATCTCTTCAATTTCATCGCTCACAACTCGTTGTTATCCAAATACCATGACTTACTACCGCCGTCGCGTTTCTCCAATCAAGCCGGGTGATCCGATCGACTACAAAGACGTCGATCTCCTGCGTAAATTTGTAACCGAACGGGGCAAAATTCTTCCTCGCCGCATCACAGGTTTAACCTCTAAGCAGCAGCACGATTTAACTGTAGCCATTAAACGCGCCCGAATTTTGGCACTGTTGCCCTTTATTAACCAAGAAGGGTAGAGCGTTCACTACGGGTGGTACACTCTACGGTTGTAGGTAGATGCCGCGAATCGTTCTGTTTTATCCAGAACCATTCAGCACGTGTAAAGCAGGTAGTCAGTTGTAGTTCTACGCGCAATCCGTTTAAAGAACTTCAACCCGTCTCCTGCTTCCGTTGCTTTTAAATGCGAGTGACCTGCAACTTGACCTGACCCTCAATACCTCATGGAAAAGGGAACCTTAGTTGAATTTCGGCTACATGGCGATCGCCGTCTTGCGGTGGCCGAACGGCCAGAAGGCAAAAAGCACTGGATTGTTGTGGATGAGCGAGGGCAATCTCACACCCTGCATCCTCGACAGGTCACCTATGAGGTCAAAGGTCAGGGGTACAAACCGGGTGGGATCGCGGCCTTTTTGCAAGAGGTGCAGTCCTATCTTGATCCGTCTAGCCTGGAAGTGGCCTGGGAACTGCTGGTTGAAGACAGCGAACCCGTTGATCCCGAAGCGATGGCGCTTCTGCTCTTTTCGGATCAAAGCCCTCCCCTGTGTTATGCAGCCCATTGTTTGCTGTCTGAAGACAAGTTTTACTTTAAGCAGAAGGGCGATCGCTACGAACCCCGTTCTGCGGCTCAGGTTTTAGAACTAAAGCATCAGTCTGATGTAGAGGCTCAGCGGCAGCAAGAGTGGCAGGGCTTCCTGTCCCGGTTGCAACAAGCATTAGCAGGAGAGCCGCTAGAATGGCAAAGTAGCGATCGTTCCCGCTTAGAAGCCCTAGAACGATTTGCGGCCTTAGGCGAAGAAACCAATCATCGAGCGCCCGCTCTGGAAACGTTATCGGCCTTGGGGCGACCCGAAACAGCTCAGGCCGCTTTTCAGCTTTTGGTGGATCTTAAAGTCTGGAGCCTTCACGAGAATTTGTTCTTGCGGCGCAGTCAGGTTCCCATGCAATTTTCCAGTAGGGTACTCGAAATGGCTCATTCCTGCTTAGCAACTCCGCCACCCGACCCCGACCCCAACCGTTTAGACCTGACTCATCTGAAGCTCTACACCATTGATGATGAGAGTACCTGCGAGATTGACGACGGGTTGAGTGTTGAAACCTTGGAAGACGGCAGACAACGGCTCTGGATTCACATTGCTGACCCAACCCGTTGGTTAGTGCCGGGAGACGACCTTGATTTAGAAGCACGGCGACGCTGTACGACGCTGTACCTGCCCACGGGAATGATTCCGATGTTTCCGCCTGAGCTGGCAACTGGGCCAATGAGCCTTAAGCAGGGGCAGGTTTGTTCGGCGCTGAGCTTTGGTGTGGTGTTAACTGAAGCGGGCGCTGTAGACGATTTTTCGGTTCATGCCAGTCTGGTTAAACCTACCTACCGCCTGACTTACGAAGACGTGGATGAAATTTTGGAGCTGGGCGTTCAGGCAGAGCCAGAACTAGCCGCCCTCGACACATGGGCAAAGCGGCGGGTGAGCTGGCGGCGGTCGCAGGGCGCAATCAGCATTCACATGCCAGAGTCTTCGATCAAAGTTCGAGACGATGAAATTACGATTCAAGTTTTAGATGATTCGTCGTCGCGGCGGCTGGTTGCCGAGCTAATGATTTTAGCGGGTGAAGTCGCTGGTCGGTACGGTCAGGCGCACGAGCTACCGTTTCCATATCGAGGGCAGTCTCAGCCGGAGCTGCCGTCTGACGATGAGCTGATGCTGCTTCCGGCAGGGCCAGTTCGTTATTGTGCCATTCGTCGGTGTATGCCCCGCAGTGAGATTAGCATTACGCCCACTCGCCACGCCAGTTTGGGGTTAGATACCTACACCCAGGTCACTTCTCCAATTCGGCGCTATGCAGACCTGCTGGCTCATTTTCAGCTTAAAGCACATCTGCGAGGGGAGCCGCTGCCTTTCTCGGCCAGCGAAATTAAGGAACTGTTGCAGACGGTGAGCAGTACGGCCTATGAGGCAACTCTGGTGGAGCGCCAAACGAATCGTTACTGGGGGTTGGAGTATTTGCGGCGACATGCAGAGCAGCCCTGGCACGCGCTGATGCTGCGCTGGTTGCGAGAGCACGAAAACCTGGGGCTGGTGCTGCTAGAAGATTTGGGCTTAGAACTGGCCATGCGCTTTACTCGTCCGATTGAACCGGGCGATCGCCTTGATGTGCGAGTCACCTATGCCGATCCACGTCAGGATATTATTCAGTTTGCCGAACACACTGAAGCCTCGGTGCAGTCAATGGCTCAACCGATGGCAACTTGAACCGCGCTCACTGAACCGATGCTGAACCACTAATGCTCAACTTAGGACGGAAAAGCAGCGCCGTTTCCTCGCTCAATTCGGGCTTTTGCGTCTTTTTCAAACCAGGCAATCACCTGAGAGGGGGTTAGCGTTTCAATCTCAGCGTCAGCTTCTGCCGCAATTTGCTTCAGTGGTTTCAAGGCTGATAGCACTAACCGGGTAAAGAAGCCCTTAAATGAGTCGCTGGCTTCCAAGCCCTGTGCCGGCTGCTGAATGCTTTCATCTTGCTCGATCCAATCGGCAATTTGCTGATCGGTAATGGTGGCGATCGGTACACTTTGGGCTTGCGAAATTTGTTTGAGCGATCGCAAACAATAAATAGCGACCCGTGTTGAAAAGCGCTCGCGCGCCGTTAATAACGCTTTGTCTACCTCAGCAGATTCTTCGGGCGTTAAAAACTGATTGGGGTCTTGAGATTCAGACATCATAAACAGATGAGTACGGATGAGTTCAGCAGTTTCTAAATGGCTTTAATCAAGTATCCACAGCGATGCTCACCGTTGGCTAACCAGTGGGTTCGTTCGACCGTACAGTTTTGCAGCGCGGCTTCAAACAGTTCGAGTTCGTGCCCGCAAACGCTAGGAAACGACTCCGCAATATGGGAAATCGCGCAGTTGTATTCAGTGACAATGAATTGAGGCGTGGAATTGTGGGATGACTCAACCGGATACCACTCCGCCATATAGCCTTCGGCTTTGCGTAGCTCTACTAAACTTGCAACCCGCTCTTGCAACGAACCGGAGCCAATTTGCTCTCGATATTCAACGGCTTTGCGTTCCCATTGTTTACGCAGGATCGAGCTAACCTGGTCGCGCCCAACCGTTTCCGCCAGGGTATCGAGCAGGGAAATGGCAAACTCGTCGTAACGTACCGGGAGGCGATCGCGCCCTTGCTGGCTGAGGTGATACACATGCTGTGGCCGACCCATGCGAGCCTGGATCGCCTGATGCTCGATCAGGCCATCATCTTCTAAATCTTTTAAGTGCCGTCGAATCGCCTGAGGACTGATCTCTAGATGGTCAGCCAACTCCTGAGCGCTAGCTTGACCTTGCTTTAACAGATGTTTCAGGATGTCCTGCTTGGTCGAAGGTTGCTGCGTAGTTGTCATCGTCTTTTCAGAAATCAATTTCCCGCGAATGGGGCACCAAACCGAGCAAAAAAGAATGTAAAATTTACTTTGACAACTTCCTTGTTGCTAAAGTACCCTACAATAGAAGTTAAGCAACACACAAGTTGTTTTAATTATAGATTATAGAAGTTATCGGCTGTTCTGTCGCCCTATGCAAACACCAGAAAAACCCACACAAGCCACCGATAAAAGCCTTGAGGCAATGCGGCATTTTTCCGAAACCTACGCCAAACGGACTGGCACTTATTTTTGTGCCGATCTGGGTGTAACCGCCGTGGTGATTGAAGGGTTAGCCAAACATAAGGACGAACTGGGTGCGCCTCTGTGTCCTTGTCGCCACTATGAAGACAAAGCAGCAGAAGTTGCAGCGGCGTACTGGAATTGCCCCTGTGTTCCCATGCGCGAGCGGAAGGAGTGCCACTGTATGCTCTTCCTCACGCCAGACAACGACTTTGCGGGCGACCAGCAAGAAATTTCCTTTGAACAGGTACGCACAACCACCAGTCAGTATTAAACCAGCGCTGAGTTTTGAGTGTTGGGTTCTAAGTCGAGAGCTAAAACTCAAATCTTAAAATTCAAAACCCCACTTGCAGAGAGAACACTATCCACCATGACGGCATCGGTTAGAACACTAGTCAACCAACCCTACAAGTACGGCTTCATCACTGACATCGAATCAGAGGCGATTCCGCGTGGGCTAAGTGAAGATGTAATTCGGCTCATTTCGGCTAAAAAAAACGAGCCGGAATTTATGCTGGAGTTTCGGCTTCGCGCCTACCGTCACTGGTTAAAGATGACCGAACCCACCTGGCAACGAGCAACCTATCCGGCGATCGATTACCAGAACATCGTCTACTATTCCGCGCCGAAACAGCAGGAGAAGCTGGGCAGCCTGGATGAAGTTGACCCAACCCTGCTGGATACCTTTGAAAAGCTAGGTATTCCGTTGTCTGAGCAAAAACGGCTGACCAATGTTGCGGTTGATGCCATCTTTGACAGTGTCTCTGTGGCCACCACCTTCAAAGAAAAGCTGGCCGAAGAAGGAGTCATCTTCTGTTCAATTTCTGAGGCGGTGCAAAAGTATCCGGACTTGATCCAGAAATACTTGGGCAGCGTGGTTCCAGTGGGCGATAACTTCTACGCAGCGCTCAACTCTGCGGTGTTTAGCGATGGTTCGTTCGTGTACATCCCGAAAAACACCCGTTGCCCGATGGAGTTGTCTACCTACTTCCGCATCAACAACGGCGATTCGGGGCAGTTTGAGCGGACGCTGATCGTCGCTGAGGAAGGCAGCAGCGTTAGCTATCTGGAAGGCTGTACCGCTCCCATGTTCGACACAAACCAGCTTCATGCGGCGGTGGTTGAACTGGTGGCGTTAGACAACGCGGAGATTAAATACTCCACTGTCCAAAACTGGTTTGCTGGCGACGAAAACGGCAAAGGCGGCATCTACAACTTTGTGACCAAGCGGGGCTTGTGTCAGGGGGTTAACTCCAAGATTTCCTGGACTCAGGTAGAAACGGGTTCGGCTATCACCTGGAAATATCCAAGCTGTGTGCTGGTGGGCGACAACTCTGTGGGTGAGTTTTACTCTGTAGCGCTGACCAACAACAGGCAGCAGGCCGACACGGGCACTAAAATGGTGCACGTTGGCAAAAATACTCGCAGCACCATTGTGTCGAAGGGGATTTCGGCAGGGCGATCGGAAAACAGCTACCGGGGGTTAGTGAAGATCGGGCCTAAAGCAGACGGCGCTCGTAACTACTCCCAGTGCGACTCCATGCTAATTGGGGATACGGCTGGGGCAAATACCTTCCCCTACATCCAGGTGCAAAATAATAGCGCCAAAGTAGAGCATGAAGCGTCTACCTCCAAAATTGGGGAAGACCAGTTGTTTTACTTTGCTCAGCGCGGCATTTCGGCGGAAGATGCCGTTTCGATGATGATCAGCGGCTTCTGTCGGGATGTGTTTAACCAACTGCCGATGGAGTTTGCTGTAGAAGCCGATCGCCTCCTGAGCCTGAAACTAGAAGGCAGCGTGGGTTAAATGACGCAAGCAGAGATAGGCATCACGTTCCCGACCCGTCAGTGGTTTTCCAGCTCAACGCCTGGGTTAACTTGGGTGGACAGTGGTGCCTCTGCGTGGGGGATCGCCCATTTTTCACCCGCTGTTCATGAGATTGGTTTGCTCAACACGAACAGAATAGTGATCCAGTAGTGCAGTTTGTTGGCGAGCGATGCCTGTACTCTCAGTAAGGGTTTGAAGATGATTGTTGAAAACAGCGAAGTAATTCTGTCCGTCAAAGATTTAACGGCCTCGGTTGAAGGCACGCCCATCCTGAAAGGGGTTAGCCTTGATGTCAAGGCAGGCGAAATTCACGCCATTATGGGGCCAAACGGTTCTGGAAAAAGTACCTTCTCTAAGGTGTTGGCAGGGCATCCCAGCTACGAAGTAACAGGCGGAGAGATCCGGTTTAAAGGAGAAAACCTGTTGGAGTTGGAGCCAGAGGAACGGGCTAGAACAGGGGTTTTCCTGGCGTTTCAATATCCGTTAGAGATTCCCGGTGTGAGCAACCTCGACTTTTTGCGGGTGGCGTACAACTCGCGCCAGAAGCACAAAGGACTGGAAGAACTGGACGCATTTGATTTTGACGAACTGGTGCAGGAAAAGCTGGATATCGTCAAGATGAACGCCAGCTTCTTGAACCGCAGCGTCAATGAAGGGTTTTCGGGTGGCGAAAAGAAGCGCAACGAAATCTTGCAGATGGCGTTGCTGGAGCCAACGTTAGCCATTTTAGACGAAACGGATTCTGGCCTGGATATCGATGCGCTAAAGATTGTTGCGAATGGCGTAACCCAGCTCACCACTCCTGAAAACGCCGTTATTTTGATTACCCACTATCAACGACTGCTGAATTACATCCAGCCGGATTATGTTCACGTCATGGAAGGTGGACGGATTGTGACGACAGGCGGTAAAGAGTTGGCGCTAGAACTAGAAGAGCGCGGCTACGAATGGGTAACAGAACCGGAAGCGACTGAAGCGAGGGTGTGATGACGATTCAAGTTTCTCCGGGGCAACTGGCAAAATCTAAGGCGACGACCCAGCGTGAGGTGTATCTGGCAGCACTGCTGAACCAGCGTTCTGAATTCGATCGTCAGAACTTATCGGCTGATTTGGGTGACTGGTTGCAGGATCTGCGTGATCGCGCTTCGGTTCGGCTGCAAGACCTTGCAATCCCGTCGCCGAAAGACGAAGAGTGGCGCTTTACCGATCTATCATCGCTCCTGCAAGTTAGCTTTCAAGCCGCTACGGCGGCGCTGTCTGCTGAAGCGTTGGCCGGGTTCAATGCCGTACTGCCAGAAACGGCAGAAAGCTGCCTGGTGTTTGTCAACGGCAGATATATGCCGTCGCTTTCTTCGACCGCTGGGCTGCCGCAGTCGGTAACGGTCGGCAATGTAGGGCAGTTGGAAGAACCCTATGCCGCTCGTCTTCGCCACTATCTAGCGCAGCAACCTGGTTCTGAGGAAGTCTTTACCACCTTGAACACAGCCAGCATGACGGATGCTGCCGTCATTTGGGTGCCTAAGAATCAAGTCGTTGAAACCCCGATTCAACTGTTGTTTATCTCTGCGGGTGAAACGGCTACGCTGTCTCATCCTCGCTGTTTGGTTGTGGCTGAACCCAATAGCCAGGTGACTTTCATTGAAGACTATGTGACTGGCGATCGAGGTTACTTCACCAATGCAGTGACGGAAATTTGGATTGAGGAAAACGCACAGGTCAATCACACCAGAGTACAAAGAGATCGGTCTAATGCGTTTCACATTGGCAAAACGGCTGTCTCTCAAGCGCGACATGCACGCTACATCGGCACTACCATCAGCATGGGTGGCAAAGTGTCTCGTCACAATTTAGAGATTTTTCAACTGGGTGAGCAAACCGAGACAACGCTCAACAGTTTAACCATGATTGCCGGAGAGCAACTATCAGACACGCACAGTACGATCGCTTATTCCAGTCCCTATGGCACCAGCCGTCAACTGCACAAATGCATTGTAGACGACCAAGCGCACGCGGTTTTCAACGGTAAAGTGGTTGTACCGCAAGCGGCTCAGTTAACGGATGCTGGGCAGCTTAACCGCAATTTGCTGATATCGCCCAAAGCGCGAGTAGACGCTAAACCTCAGCTAGAAATTGTGGCAGATAACGTCAAATGTACGCATGGTGCCACCGTGGGCCAGCTCGATGCCGATGAAGTCTTTTACTTGCAAAGTCGCGGTATTGATGCCGACAGCGCCCGTAAGCTGTTGATTTACGCCTTCGCCTTTGAAATCATTGAGCAGGTTCCGATCGCCTCTCTGCAACAAGCCCTTTCCCAATCTATTTCTCCCCCTACTTCCTGACATTCTTACTCGTGCTGCCATGACTCTTACCCAGGAAAGAACCCTCGCTGCTAAAGTCCGTCCTGATTTTCCCATTCTGCACCAGGAAATTCACGGCAAGCCCCTGGTTTATCTTGATAACGCCGCCACGTCTCAAAAGCCGTTAGCCGTACTGGAAGCGTTGCAGCATTATTATCGCCAGGATAATGCCAACGTTCACCGGGGTGTGCATACCCTTAGTTCGCGGGCAACCGATGCGTACGAGGGGGCAAGAGATAAGGTTGCCGGTTTTGTGAATGCGGCTTCTCGGCAGGAGATTGTGTTTACCCGTAATGCCAGTGAAGCGATTAACTTAGTGGCGTATTCCTGGGGAACCCGTAATTTGCAGCAGGGCGATGAAATTATTCTGTCGGTGATGGAACACCACAGCAATTTAATTCCCTGGCAACTGCTGGCTCAACGTACAGGAGCCGTACTAAAGTTCGTCGAATTGACGCAGACTCAAGAATTTGATCTGGAGCAGTTCAAGTCGCTGCTTTCGGATAAAACGAAGCTGGTTTCAGTCGTACATGTCTCCAATACCCTGGGTTGCATCAATCCAGTTCAGGAAATTACAGCACTGGCTCATCAGTCTGGCGCAAGGGTGTTAGTTGATGCTTGCCAGAGTGTTCCCCATATGCCCATTGATGTCCAGGCGATCGGCTGCGATTGGTTAGTGGCATCTGGACACAAAATGTGCGCTCCTACGGGCATTGGTTTTCTGTATGGCAAGCTTGACCTGATGCGATCGATGCCTCCATTTTTGGGCGGTGGCGAAATGATTGCAGATGTATTTTTAGATCACGCTACCTACGCTGACCTGCCCCACAAGTTTGAAGCGGGAACTCCAGCCATTGCAGAAGCGATCGCGCTGGGTGCAGCGGTCGATTACCTCTCTGGGATTGGTATGGACAATATCCATGCCTACGAGGCAGAACTAACCGCTTACCTGTTCCAGCAACTCAAACCGCTGCCAGAGGTGCAGCTTTACGGCCCTCTGCCCCAGGCCACAGGTGAAGGCAGAGCCGCATTAGCATCCTTTACGCTGGGTTCTGTCCATCCTCACGACCTATCAACCATTCTGGATCAGTCGGGCATTGCAATTCGAGCGGGGCACCACTGCACTCAGCCACTACACCGCCATCTGGCGGCTCAGTCTACGGCCAGAGCCAGTCTCTACTTCTACAACACGCGCGAGGAGATAGATACATTTATCGCGTCTTTAAAAGAAGCGATCGACTTTTTTAGCGGCCTTGGCTTCTAATCAACCCGGCTTCCAGTCAACAAACCAGGCACAGCTCAGGCTTCAGCCCCTCCTTTGCAACCAAAACGGGATGCAAAGGAGGTTTTTGCGCTTTAACCGCGCCGCAGGTACCATTCCAAGGATTGATTACAATGTCCCTCTCAAGCTGACAAAATCCTAGTACGAATGGTAATGAGTGGTGGTGGTGTATGATTAGGCCCTGGATGGTAGTTGGGGGCGTTACTCTGCTGGTAGCGCTGTTGGGTAGCATTACCCCTCCCGGTGGCGCAAAATGGTTTCAACGGTTGCAACGCCCCAGTTGGCTGACGTTTGAAAAGCTGATTCCAGTAATTTGGACGGTTGTTTTTGTCTGTGGTGCCGTATCAGCCACTTTAGTCTGGCAACAGGCTCCAGGTGAACCAGCAACCTGGCTATTGATGGCAGGCTATGTGTTACTGGAACTCATTACTGTGGCCTACAGCCCGGTAATGCTGATCACCCGCAAGTTGCGCGTTGGCATGGTCATCGGCGCAACAGGGTTTGTTGTAGCGATCGTCCTGGCACTGTCGGTACTGCCTGTTTCTGGTCAGGCAGCGGCCTTTCTGTTGCCCTATCTCATCTGGAGTCCCATCGGCACCTACACAACATGGGTCATGGCTCAGTTGAACCCGTCAGAGGCATAAGTTCACCAGGGATGTGTGTCGGCCAGCAAAAAACGGGGGATTGGGTAACTGTGGCGACGACCCTACAGCGTCACCTGCTTTAAGTGAGTCCGAGGATCGTAGCTGCGGTTGGCGCGAATTTTTTCGTAATACTCACGCTCAATGCTGCTCAAGTCTTTAGGCGGTGCAATCACGACTCGAATGAGCTGATCGCCCCGACCATCTTTGGGTTTAACCCACCCTTTACCTCGCAGCCTTAACGTTTGCCCCGATCGAATCCCGGCTGGGATGTTCATTGACACCATCCCGTCTGGCGTGGGAACCTCAATTGACCCACCCAGAACGGCTTCATCGGGCGTAATGGGCACTTCACACACCAGGTTATCGCCCTCAAACTGGAAGAAAGGATGGGGTTTGGTTTCAACCACCAGATACAAGTCTCCTCGCTGCTGGTTGTAAGGACTCACCTGGCCTTTCCCTTTGATCCGCACTCGGCTTCCCGGCTTTGCCCCGGCTGGAATTCGCACGGTGATGACTTCGTTGCCTAAGTTCAGTCGTTTTTGTACCCCATGAAAGGCTTCTGCCAGAGACAGCGGTAGCGTAGATTCTAAATCCAGTCCGGTGGCAGTGGCCGCATCCCCCATGCCAAAATCGTTGAAGCCACCAAAGCCACTGCTGGGGCCTGCGCCTGGACTGGTGCGATAGCTGTAGGTACGGCGACCGGGGTCACTGGCACCGCCTGGGCCGCCAAATCGCCCCAACAGCTCGTTGATGAACTCGTCAAAGCTGCCGTACTGACCAAAATCAAAGCCGCCAAAATCGGCACCGGTACCCGCATTGGGCGACCAACTGCCTCCAGCTTGCTTCCAGTATTGGCCAAACTGGTCATATTTTTGCCGCTTCTCAGTGTCAGACAACACCTCGTATGCCTCGCTGACCTCTTTAAATTTAGCTTCTGCTGCTTTATCCCCAGGATTCATATCAGGGTGATATTTCCGCGCTAGCTTACGGAACGCCCGCTTGATGTCGTCAGCGCTAGCCGTTTTGCTCACTCCTAATGTGGCGTAGTAATCTCTGAAGTCGGTTGCAGCCATCCACCATTCTCCTCTTGATGGGTCGTTGGGGTCTTACTTTAAGCTATCAAGGTCATGATGCTAGCTTGGTTCGGTTCTTAGCGGCAGAGTGGAGGAATTTCCGTACTCTTTAACTATTCATTCCCCTATTTATTACCACCATAGCCTCACATCCTGGGAAACAGGGGGGATTGATTGATTCTCTTTTGAAGTTCGGAAACCGGAATGAAGCCAGGGAGCCTTGTTGCCAGGGACGTGTGAGGTAGGAGCCGAATAGCGAATCAGGCGATTCAGTCCTTCTGGGAGGCTGGGAGGGGCACCTGTGAGACGGCGATGCATTCGCAAAATGACATCATCGGGAACCTGACGATCGCGCCGTTGATTGCGTTCCAGGCAAAGAGGCAATGGTGTATCTAGCCAGACCCCGGTGATATGAGTGAAGCCGATGTGTCGGGCAGTGGCGATCGCCCCTCGTCGGTGGCGACGAACGGCATTGGTGGCATCATACAGAGCGGCCTGCGCCTGCCCTTGAGCGATCGCTGTTACAGCTTGCCGTAGCTGGCGCTGAATTTCGTTCCACACTAACAGCCAGGAGCCTTGAATCGACTCGTCGCCAAATAACTGGGCACGAATGGCATCGCTGGAGATGAGAAGGAGTCCTGGATAGGTTTGCTGCCAGGAAGCGATCAGAGTTGACTTGCCGCTTCCTGGCAGGCCAATCATGAGAACTAAATCAACCATAGCAGCGCAACTGCTCGACTAACCTGGGGCGCTTCTAGCCGTGGGTTGCAGGCACACAGCCTGCAACCTTGGGCTTTAGGTGGCTAAACAAATTGGGGGAAGTAACAAGCTTCCCCCAATTCATAGTGTTTCTCACACGATTCGCTATCTTACAGCCCCATCTGTTATCAGGGGTTAGATGACCGTACCGTCTGGAATCACAGCATTTTTCAACACCGTTACAATGCCGCTGCGAATGTAAAACCCTTCGTCCTCTCGGTTGGATTCTTCAACGTTGTCTTTGTTGATGATTTTGACATTCGTTCCAATGCAGGCATTTTTATCAACAATGGCACGACGGATCGTGCTGTTGGCACCAATGCCAATTGGCACCTTGCTGTTGTGGTGATCGTCGTTTCGTTCTACGAACGGCTGATAGAAGTCTGCACCCATGATCAGCGTATCTTGAATGTCGCAGCCCGATTCGACCCGAGTACGAATCCCCAGAACCGAGTGGTGGATTCGGCAGTCTTTGAGAATACAACCCTCACCTACCATTGAGTCCGTAATCTGACAATTCAACATTTTGGTGGGCGGCAGGGAGCGGCCTCTGGTATAGATGGGGCGCTTCTCATCGTAAAAGCTAAATGGTGGTTTTGGCTGTTGGGTAAGCGCCAGGTTTGCATCGTAGAAGGCTTCGACGGTTCCAATGTCTTCCCAGTAATCGTTGAACAGGTAGGCTTGGATGTTGTATTCGTTGGCGCAGCCAGGAATAATCTCTTTGCCAAAGTCAGTTTGTTCGGTCGATCGCCGCAGTAGATCAACCATCACCTCACGCTTGAAGACGTAAATCCCCATCGAGGCAATATAAGGCTTTTCTTTGGCTTCCTCTGGAGTCAGACCGAGCTTTGTGGTGTCAACCTGCATTTGCTTGAGCGCATCCCCCTTGGGTTTTTCGCTGAAGTCTACGATTCGGTTTGAATCGTCCATCTTCATTAAGCCAAAGGACGACGCTGTTTTTTCACCAATGGGCAACACAGAGATGGTGATATCGGCATTGGTATCTTTGTGATGCTTGATGAAATCACCATAGTCCATGCGATACAAGTGATCGCCCGACAAAATCAAATATTCGTCTACATCCCACTCTTGAAAGAGCCAGAGATACTGACGGACAGCATCAGCCGTACCCTGGAACCAATTGGGGTTTTCTTGGGTTTGTTGTGCGGCTAGAACTTCGACAAATCCATCGCGAAAGCCAACCCCAGAAAAACTGTAAGTGCGACCAATATGGCGATTAAGAGATGCAGAATTGAACTGAGTCAGAACGTAGATCTTAAAAATGTCTGAGTTGATGCAGTTACTAACTGGAATATCAATTAATCGATACTTACCAGCTAACGGCACGGCTGGTTTTGCCCGCAGCTTGGTCAATGGATAGAGGCGGGTGCCGGCACCACCACCTAGAATGATTGCTAATACTCGGTCTGTATTCACAACAACCTCTTAACTGCCTCTTAACGCCAGAATTGATCCCAAGTTAAGTTTCGGCTTGAGTGGGACGGTTGGCAAGGGGTCAGGGATAGAAAAGCAAAAAATTTTCTCTCGCTCTCAAGATAGATGTTTGAAGACGCTGCTCGATCGCCCCTATTGGAACTCTGAGTTTACGTAGCCCAAGCAGCGATCGCCCTTCCCTTTTGAGCCGCTCATGGGTGGCTCGGTCGTTTGTGTCGAAGTTTATGTAGATTTGTCAGATAGCGGCTCATCTGTAGAAGAGGGCGGTTTCTTTCCGGTATTACGAACATTGAGTACAGTGTTGAGTAACTGGAACCAGAACGGGGCACCCATGCCAATGGCAACGGCGCTTAAAATCCAGCCCGGTAGCCGCTTAAGCACAAACGCAATACGCTGATCTCCGCCTGGGATAGCCTCCGCCTGCTCTGGCTCTAACGGAACACACGCCTGTTGCAAATCCAGTTGATGCAGGAGCAGAACGTTATTCTGGGAGGCGCTGGGTACCAATCCGCTCTGGCGGCAAAGCGTGCTAGAGGTCCAACCGATGGGAAGCGAGATATCGGCTAAGGCGCGATCGACTTCTCGTTTAACCTGATCAATTTGACCTGCACTTAAACTGATCTGGCTGGCACTGCTGGCTACCGCCGCTTGCAGCGTGTTGTCGCTGGAGAGTCGGCTAACCATGTGAAAGGTGTCTGCGTTGGCTATTGCAGCCACCAAAAGACCAATTAAAAACGTGACTCCTTTGGCGTTGCGCTTGTACACCCCAGAGGCGCGATCCATTGACCGATCGAACCAGTGTTCAACTTCACGCTTAAACCGATTCAATTCTTGGTCAACGTCTTTAGCAGTAATTTGAGCGTTGACCGCCAGGGTGGCAAGGCTGTTGCGAACCGAAAGCGGAAAGTGTTCGGCGATCGCTTCGATCTGATTTTTGATGTCTTGAGCGGCCTCATCCAACATGGCAGCAATCGAGCTATTCGGGTCGGTTGCCAGGGTTTCCATTTCAGTGTGGAGGCGATCGAGCATGGCAAGATTGCCCTGAATCATATCCATGACTTTGGGCAGACTGGGGCGAACCCGACCCAGCAACTCGTCATGGTGATCACCATTGCCACACACATCTTGAAGAATAGAGGTAATGTCTTGCTTAAATGTCTGCTGTCGAGCTGGGTAATCTGTGAAAAAAGCCAACTCGCTGCATGTCTCTGCAAAGGTTTCAACGGTCGATTTAAGTCGAACAATACCAGCCTGTAACGTTATTCGCTTGCATCTCAAATTCGCTAAGATCCGGGTTAATCGGTTCTGCAACTGGTCAAGCTGAACCGAGAGTTCCTGATAGGCAGATGGCTCTATTTCAGGTTGATTTAGCGTGCTAATTAGCTCTCGAATATCTCGCATGAGTTCTTCATTAACAATTCTGGCTAAATTGAACCAAGTTACTGTTTCAATCAGGTTAGGAATGCCTAAACGAACCAGTAACGTTGTTGAAAAGGTAGCTGCTGGAATATAGGAAGGGCCACTGCGTCGGCGGATTTTAACTACTGTGGGCGGCACTGTTAATGGGTGGAGAACCACTTCTTCTTCGCCAAGGTCAACCCACCGAGCGGTTAGTTTGCGGAAATAAGAAGCCACTCCCTTTTGGGACTGTTGGTTAATGTTTTTGATTAAGGGATTGTCGTACAGCTCGTTGACGATTCGTTCAACGGCTTTGTCTTCTGCGGTTTGCGGCTGTTTGCCGGCCTTTGGTTTTCCTCCAGACAGCAAAATTTCGATCGACTTCTTGAGATGATCGGCTCTCCACTGAAACAGCGTTGCCAGAATTTCTTGAATTTCAGATGCCAGTAAACTCAAGATCAAGTAAATAAAAACCAACCCCAGCGCAACATCTAAAATTACAGGCAAATTCACAATGGTTTCTCCTTTCAGCTAACTTTGTTTCTATCTCTATAGGGAGGCTAAGAAAATAGGTCAAACGTCTGATTATTAATAGAAGATGATTTGAAGATGCTGATTGTCACTTGAATCGTTCCCTAAATCCCTCATTTTTGGAACCTTTGAACTAGAAGCCGCTCGGAAGTTCCCTGACATTGAGATTTAGAGAATGGCGTGAGCGGTGTGCCGAACGTTGTAAAGCATCCCAATGTATTCATTTTTCATAGAGGTTTTACGGAAACAAAGCGCGAGAAATATCCACAAGAGGATGACTTAAATGGTCTATGCAGTGGTAGCAAGACGGTTCAGATCGGCCTAAATCCCTGCGTCAGTGAGCCGTGTTGCTGGAAAAGAGACTTTGAATTTGATTTATCTTCTTCCAAGGGAAGTAAGAGAAGCGGCAGGTGGCTCAAGACACAACAGAATTTTGCCCAACGCTGGCGCGATCGCCCACTTCTATCTAGGGTGATAGGCAATGTTGGGTTGTTTGGGCTACCGTTCCGGTATACATTTCTTCATGGAAGCGATCGCTGTCCATGCCAAACAGCCGCACTGATATTTATCGTTAAAAGTAGAAAACGTTAGAGGTTAATAGAGTTATGCCAACACGAGTTCGGTCTATTTTGGGTTTGCTTCTGGCAGTCCTGACTACATTTTTGGTGAGCTGTAGCAGTCCTACAGAAGTTGTCGAAAAAATCACCTATACGCCAAATCAACTCGAACAGATCCACAAGTACACCGAAGATTTGCAAACGTTGCGTGAGCAGATGTTAACCATTCCGCCCCTGGTGCAAAAAGGCAACTGGAATGATGTTAAAACCTTTATTCATGGGCCATTGGGCGAATTGCGCTTTAAAATGCTCAACCTCAGCCGATTTCTGACACCCAAGGCTCAAGAAAAGGCTCGCACCATTTCCAAAGAGGTATTTGGACATTTGGTGTTAATCGATGAGGCGGCTCAAACGGGCGACGCTCGTAAAGCCTTGCAGAACTACAATGGCGTACTGGCTGATTTTGATGCCTTTTTGGAGCTGATTCCCCCAGAAGCAGCCTGAGGCGCTTAAGCACAGACACGCACTTTTCAGGCATAGTGGTTGAAACCTTGCCCATAGGTACCCAATGAGGAGTGTTATGTCAATTAAATTGGTTGCGCTGCTAGCCTGTATTAGCGCGCTAGCAGTGGCACCTTGTCCCGCTTTCGCTGAGCTGCTTTTAGTGGGAGAAAACGCAGAGGGCGATCGCTTCCATGTTGATTCTGAAACCGTGACTGAATTAACAGAAGATGTGGTCGTATTTGACACGATTGTGAACCACCGCCAACCCCAGGCCAATGGCACAACGGTAACGGTCGATCGCTTTGTAGCGGATTGCCGCACCAACTCCGTCGCCAACGTTTCCTGGCTCTCGCTGGATGCCAACCAGCGTCCTGTTGTTTCGCAAGCGTTGCCGCCGTTAGAAGCCAATGTTGCCCCGGCAGGCAGTTTGATGATGGCCGAGATTGAGCTTGCGTGTACGGCGATCGATTAGCGCAGAGCAGAATGAGCAGTGCAATGAACGTGGTTGTCATTGGTTGTGGTGTTGTAGGCGCAACGATCGCCTATGAACTCACTCAAGTCCCTGGGTTAACCGTAACGGTGGTCGATCGCCATCAGCCTGCCCAAGCCTCTACCGGAGCCGCTCTCGGTGTGTTGATGGGTGCCATTAGCCAAAAGGTCAAGGGTCGAGCCTGGAAACGGCGAGAAACCAGCATTCAGCGGTACGAAACGTTGATTCCCGAACTGGAAGCTGCTACGGGGCGATCGATTCCGTTCAACCGCCAGGGTATTCTGATGCTTTGCTTAACGGCAGCAGATTTACCCAAATGGGAAGCACTGGCTCAAACTCGTCACGGTCAGGGTTGGCCGCTGGAGCTTTGGGAGCGAGATACGGTTCAGGCTCGGTGTCCTCAAATTCAGCACCCCAACCTGGTGGCGGCTATTTATTCGGCTGGCGATCGCCAGGTTGACCCAACAGCACTGACGCTAGCATTGGTGGCAGCGGCGAAACAGCGCGGTGCCACCTTTTATTTCAACGATGAGGTTACAGCCCTGGGTGGCGACACTCAGCCAGCCCCTCTGCACACCTGCCGCCAGGTGATCACTGCATCACAAGAACTTGCTGCCGATTGGGTAGTGGTTGCGGCGGGCTTAGGTTCAACCGCTCTGGCTCAACCAACTGACCCCTCGCTCAAGCTTCATCCTGTCTTAGGACAGGCGCTGCGGTTGCAGCTAGAGCAGCCATTGGGCAATCCCCACTTTCAGCCAGTGATTACAGGAGACGACATTCACATCGTACCGTTGGGGCAGGCAGACTATTGGATTGGGGCGACCGTCGAATTTCCCTCGGATGCGGGTGAGGTGACAGCCAGTGCCGATCGCCTGGATCAGGTGTTAGAAGGGGCGATCGCTCTTTGCCCAGCATTGGCAAATGCCAGGTTGCTTCACACCTGGTCGGGCTTGCGTCCTCGTCCCCAGGGGCGACCCGCTCCCATTATTGAGCCGTTGGCAGGCTACCACAACGTGCTTCTCGCAACAGGACATTACCGCAACGGAGTTTTGCTGGCTCCAGCCACGGCTCAAGCGGTGCGAGCGGCGATCGAGCGTCAATCAGGCTAATGGGCTAATCTCGACTTAATCCAAATTCAGGTGGGAGCCATTTTCGGCGGGTCGGAACCAACGACAGGTTCTCAACTCTTTGGGGCTATGACTGAATAAGCTGTACACACGCGAACACAGCACCGAGAGCCAGAGCCAGACTCAGTTTGGGTCGATTGAACCTTTTGAGCGATCGAAAATCTTCTAATGCGCCTGCAACAATGCCAGAAAAGATGCAGCAAGGCGTAATCCGGGAATATTTTGTTTATAGATTCCCAAACGGAGGTTTAGCGGTTCTCTTACACCATTTCCATTTGCATTCACCACATCCCAAACCCTACACCCCAACCCATCCTGGCGAAACTGTGGCTGACTCGATTGAGAACTGCTGTAATACCACACGGATTGACCGACGAACCCTTCAACAACCCGATGTTTGTGCTGATTGGGGTTAGCGTTCGTCGCTGTGGAGCAGCCATCATCCCCACCAGAGCGTTTCATTCTATCCTTTTAGCCGAGAACCATTGTGAACCTTTTCCATCCCTCCGCTTTCCGCACTGTCTTTTATGCTGTGCCCCGAATGCCGATCGCGCTACTCCTTATGCTGGGGCTGGCGATGAGCGGCTGTCAAACCACCACCGGGGAGCCACAATCAACTGATAGCACCGCATCTCCCCCCGCATCCGAGCCGGAAGTGGTGGTGGTTCGGGATCTGACGATGGGAGATAGAGCCTGCTACATGGAAGTGGAAGACGCACAAGGGCAGCGTTCAGGAGAGGAGGCGAGCTTCGAACTGTGCGAACAGTCGCAGTTAATTGGTCAACGCGTTCGGCTCACACGGGTACCCACCTCGATTCTTGCCATGTCCTGCCAGGGAGATCCCGAGTGTGTGGAGAGTGATACCGTAAATTTAATCACCGCTGCCGAGGTGGTGCCATAGCTCTGGCAAGCGGCAGAAGCGCTGACGGCAACTAATGGCAGAGCAAGCTTCTGTACCGATCCGATCCATGCCGGATGTTCTATGCATCGTGTTGGTGTGATTTAATTCGGTACAGCGATCCAGTGCAGCCATTCTAATTCTGGGGAACCGTCGCATGACTCAATCAACTTCAACCCTGGCCTTGCCGATTCAACGGCTGTCAGCCGCTGCCTTTCAACCCTATGGGCAGGTGATTTTTGCCAGTTCAGACGGCAAGCCTTACGATGCAGACGATGCTCAGTTAACGCTCGACCGGGGGATTCCACGCTTCTACATCATGCGCTTGCACCGTCGAGGACGAACGTTTTCTCACATCACGCGCCATGTTCACTGCACTCAATGTCTGGGGTCGTTGGAAGGGAAACCCTGGTTAATGGCGGTCGCTCCGCCAAGCAATACTTCAAAGCCGGATCTGAAGGCGATCGCTGCCTTTCAAATCCCCGGCAACTGCTTCATCAAGCTGCATTTAGGCACCTGGCACGCTGGCCCCTACTTTGAGCAAGATGTCATTGATTTCTATAATCTGGAATTAAGCGATACAAATGTGACGGATCACTTCACCCACAACCTGCTGGAAAGTGACGGGATCGAGTTTGAGATGGTGTGGGAGAAAAACCGTTCCGGTGAATAACGCAACGCTAGCCGAATCAACAGGGGTGCGCCTTAAAACAGTGGAGATAGGGCAACTTTGGGGGCACCAAACTTAAGATAAGTGACACACGGACTGACGACGCTAAGACCGTTTACCTCTACATCTGCCGTACCATTTACGTTGAGCGCTACTCGTACCAGATCGTTTAGCAAGTGCTGGCTCGGAACCTGACCAACCAGAACCACTACTGCACCACGTTGGCTGATGCGAATATTTTTGACGTTCTCAGCCGCAAAGTTTTGATTAAAGGCCAGAGCCACTCGCTTGGCCAATCCGCTGTGGTCGTACTCTCCGTGCAATCCTACACGTTCTGGCGGGATCGCCGTAAACAGACGCGCCAAACTGCTGCGACCTTCTGACGTTGAGCGATATCTAACTGAAGAGGAACTTGGTAGTGCATTCATTCTGTGACGATTCAAGAAGACTTGATAAATATAAGAATTCTATAAAGATGTAATCAATCTATCACAGGAAATATTGTCTCACAGCATACAAGACACCAAAAAAGCCAAAAAAGGCGACCGAAAAAATACTGCTTTTCTCAGTAGTTGCAGCAGTCTTGTGATACATGGAATGCTTGAAAGCTACGGATACTATTTGCGTGATTTTGCCCGATTTGATCTGCTAATTGCGGGATTTAGAGAGTTGGTTGCGCCAAACAGCAGGATTTTGGGATATTTGCTGCCGTCTTTTGAGCCGAGCGATCGCCGCTCAACCCTCTGCAAGTGCAACGTTTTGTGTATAAAAGAATGCCGGGAACCAGTGCAACGAAAACACCCAGTTCAATACCACTCAGGTGAGGTGGTGTTTACAAACCGTAAGGCTGCCTAATTTTATTTGTAGAGAAAATATGCTATGCATGAACGCTGCCGTCGGGCATTGTTGTGCCGCTCAGGTTAGCCCCCGTTAACTTCACCATTAATCGGTTCGACACTTCCATTCGGGCACCCTTCAAGTTGGCACCGCTGAGGTCTGCCCCGCTAAAGTCAGCACCAATCAAATTTGCCTCCTGCAAATTGGCTTGTTTTAAGTTGGCTTGCAGCAGATTGGCTCTAAACAGGTTTGCCCGAGTCAGGTTTGCGCCTGACAAATCTACGTTATGCAAAAACGCATCGCTCAGGTTGGCGTTGGTGAGGTTAGCGTTGCTCAGGTTTCGGCCTGACAAATCTTTTTCAATCAAATTGGCACCGCTGAGATCGGCTCCGCTCAGGTCGGGCGATCGCGGCTTCCGTTGGGTCTGTGACTGGGCTGATGGCGACGGTTGCGCTGGACTGGGAGACGGCTGAGCTGGACTGGGGGACGGCTGATAGGACTGATACGACTGATACGACTGATAGGACTGATAGGAACGAGGGGGCGGTTGATAGGCTTGCTGCCGATAGGATGAGGGTCGAGCCGCACTCCGAGGGGCTGGTGACGGCGACGGCGACGCAGACGGGCTAGCTTTTTTGCTGGCTCGATGCGAGGATCGCAGCTTGTCGCGCGCCTGATTTAGTTCTTTGAGCTTCTCTTGAGCTTTTTCTTGTAACCGTAAGTTGTCTTTGGGCAGGCGATCGGGATGCCAGACAAACACCAGATCTTTATAAGCCTGGTTGACCTCTTCTAGCGAGGCACCAGGCTCTAACCCCAAGATGCGATAGCAACTCTCGATATCGTGCATTTAACTCAAAATAACGTCACACAGCTAAGGTCTTGATAAACAGCGATCGGGCTTCCATAGGGTAAGTCAGCCCCTGGGAGGGATGCCTAACGATCTAGCACTGGATGGACTGGTGCTTGGTAGAATAATCGGAGTTCCCGCTTACAGCATTACCGTATCGTGAAATCTGCATAATGGCTTTAACCGTTATGATCACTAAATCATGAGCACTAAATTTGTTGCCAATACTCATTTGGTTTACATGATTTGGTTTAAATGGGGTTTAGAGACGCTCTATGCACGATGAAACCGAAGTTTATGGGGCACTCGGTTGTGCATGAACACAATTGACCTCAGCTTGATTAACCCGACTGCATCGGCTGATGTCATTATGCTTGATTTTGTTTGTCGATCGCTTCTCCCTCATTCTTACGCGTTAATATGCTCACAGTAGCGTTACCCAAAGGCGGATTGCTAGAAGACAGCATTCGCCTGTTGCAACAGGTTGGATTAGATTTTAGTGCGTTTCTCGATTCGGCCAATCGCCAGTTAGAAATCTGGGATGCCAGCCGAACGGCCAAGGCGCTGCTGGTTCGCAACTACGACGTGCCCGTTTATGTGGAATATGGGCAGGCGCAGTTGGGCATCGTTGGCTATGATATTTTGCGCGAGAAACAGCCACAGGTGGCACATCTGGTCGATCTCCAGTTTGGTCGGTGTCGTCTGTCGGTGGCGGTGAAAGAGTCGAGTCCTTATCGGTCGGCGTTGGAGTTGCCGCCCCACAGCCGCGTGGCTTCTAAGTTTGTCCACTGCGCCCACGACTATTTTCAAAGTCTGGATTTGCCGGTTGAAATTGTGCCGCTATACGGTTCGGTGGAGTTAGGGCCGATTACAGGCATGTCGGAAGCGATCGTGGATTTAGTTGCTTCTGGTCGCACGCTGAAAGAGAACAATCTGCTGGAAATCGAACGCCTGTTTGAAAGTACCGCTCGCCTCATTGCCCATCCGCTGAGCTATCGCCTAAACCAGGACGGGTTGCACGATCGCATTGAACAGATTCGATCGTTAACCTCGGCTCACGTCCCGGCGTGAACTCTGCAACCTGCCCATTCCAACTGACTCTCAACATTTAACAACATTTAAACGGATGCCTCGACCGCCTAGAGCGTCTGTCTTCTCATCCGTCTCTAGTGTCTTGCAGCAGTTCTCAATCGAGTCAGCCACAGTCTCGCCAGGATAGGTGCGGGGTGTGGGGTTTGAGGCGTGGTGAATGCAAATGAAAATGGCTGTAAGCTAAAGTTGGAAACGTACGATTATTGTGGCTATTAATACGGTTTATTGTTCGGTATGACCAGTGCATCTCCCGTGAGCAAGGCTGATGATCGTCGGCGAGATCGGCAAACAGACTGGCGACTGTTGCGAATTTTGCTTCCCTATGCCAAGCGCAATAAACGCTGGCTGCTGGCTTCTATGCTGCTGCTGGTGCCGTTAGCGCTAGCAACGTCTGTTCAGCCTATTTTGATTGGGCAGGCTATCTCTCTAATTCGTGATGAGCCAGTGGCCTGGTTTCTGGAGGGGCGATCGATGGCGGCAGGGTTAAATATTTTAGTCATTCTGTTAACGATCACGGTGGTGGTGCAGTTAACCTTCAACGGTGTGCAGGGGTACATGGTGCAGAAGGTGGGGCAGCACATTACCGCCGATGTCCGAGATGACCTGTTTGAGCACGTGACATCGCTGGCAACCCGCTTCTTTGACCGTACTCCGGTGGGTCGCCTTATCACTCGCCTCACCAGCGATGTGGATGCTCTGGGCGATGTGTTTTCAACCGGGGCAATCGGCATCGTCAGCGATCTGTTTTCTATGGTGGTGATTACGGTGATTATGTTCACCTTACAGTGGCAACTGGCGCTGATGCTGTTGCTGATGCTGTTTCCTATCACCGGGTTAATTGTTTACTTTCAGCAGCGATATCGACGGGCGAACTATCGGGCACGGGAAGAACTGTCTGCCCTGAACTCAACGCTGCAAGAAAATATTGTTGGCATCAATGTGGTGCAACTGTTTCGGCGCGAGCAGTTTAATGCGGAACTGTTTCGCAAGATTAACCAGCGTTACATTACTGAAGTCGATAAAACGATTTTCTTTGATTCTGCGGTGTCGGCCACGCTGGAATGGATTGCCCTGGTGGCGATCGCAGGCGTGCTGATTTTAGGGAGCCTGCTGGTGCTGCAAGACAGTCTCAACTTTGGCACCCTGGCCTCATTTATTTTGTTCGCGCAGCGGTTGTTTGATCCGTTGCGTCAGTTTGCTGAAAAATTCACGGCGATTCAGGCGGGTTTAACGGCGCTAGAGCGGGTTAGCGATATTATTACCGAACCAATCGAAATTCGTGACCCTGAGATGATTAGCGGCGATCGCCCGTCTGTAATGCGTGCCCAGGAAATGGCGATCGGCCATGACCCTTCCTCTAATCTGCCGTCTGCTGCTCTCGATACCCCAGGTGATGCGGTATCGACGGCTGCAACGCTCTTGCCCAACCTGCAATCGGCTATTCCCAGTTCCGAAACACCGCTACCGCTGCCTCAGGCTGCAACAGTAGCGAAACCGAGCGAGATTCGCTTCGATCATGTTTGGTTTGGCTATAAGCCCGACGAGTACGTCCTGCGCGATTTAGACTTCACGATTCGTCCCGGCGAAAAAGTAGCGCTGGTTGGCCCCACTGGAGCCGGAAAAAGCTCGATTATTCGTTTGCTGTGTCGTCTGTACGAAATTAATGAAGGGCACATTTGGCTGGATGGAGTGGATGTGCGAGACATGGCGCAGGCCGAATTGCGCCGCCGTATGGCGGTGATTCTGCAAGACGGATTTTTGTTTGCAGGGGATATCAAAGGCAACATTAGCCTGGGAGAAACCTACACGCTAGAGCAAATTCGTGCCGCCGCTGAGCAAACGAATGTCTCTAGCTTTATTGAGCAGCTTCCCCAGGGGTATGACACGCTTTTGCGGCAGCGAGGCACCAATTTATCGGGGGGACAAAAACAGCTCTTGGCGTTTGCCCGTGCGGCCATCCGCAATCCGTCCATTTTGGTGTTAGACGAGGCAACGGCCAATTTAGATGTGGTAACGGAAGCGATGATTCAACAGGCGTTGGAGCGGCTGTTGGTGGGGCGAACCGCAATCATCATTGCTCACCGTCTGTCTACGATTCGAAATGTCGATCGCATCCTGGTCTTAAAGCAGGGTCGCCTTGCAGAATCGGGTAGCCATGAAGAGTTGCTGGAGCAAGGTGGCCTATACGCCAGCCTTTATCGGCTGCAAATGCTGGAAGGGTAAGAGCAAGTTTGCTTCTACAAGGGCATTGGTTCGATCGGTTAGTGCCCTTCGAGTAGGAACGCACTTTGAATCGATTTGCAGTATCTGCAAGAATGCTTTGAACGGCTAATGTGTAGCCGCTAGCTTGTAGTGGCGCAGCATTTTGGCAAAACGGTTGAGTCTATTTCAAGGACTATCTGCCAAATGCTACGCCCTTACAGGAGACATTTGCTATTTTGCAAAAACCTCTGAAGCAGAGTGCAATCTGTTGCGCGGGGAGCAGGCAGTGCAAACAGGCAGTGCAAATATAGATAGCAACACCTACCTACTGCAAAGAATCTCAAAACGTTGCAAAAGTTAACCTATTTCCCGCTTTTAGCCATGATTGTTTGTAGTTTCTTATACTATATTTAAGGAATTGATAAAATTAAGTGGTATAGCTGGATTGGTTTAAAGTCCTGCGTAAATATACCCAAGTCTCTCTAACGGTTGGAAAGCATCTGAATCTCCAGACCTGCTCTTCGACCTTGCGAGGATTAGAGACAGTTGGTTTGAGTTCGGAGTTGTTTCCAATCAAGAGGATATTGAAGGCGTGAGTCAAGACCAGTTGAGCCAAATGAGGCGTTACGACTCAGGGGCGATCGCTCGCTACTATCGTTACAGACCTTGGAAAGCTTGGTGGCGGGCGTTAGATATCATTTGGTCGTTTGTTGGCTTTGTCCTGGGGCTAAAGTGGGATGATTGGCAGCACCATGTTGAAGTCAACAAATCCAGGCGGGCGATTCAGCTTCGCAAAATTCTGACCCGTCTCGGCCCCACCTTCATTAAAGTGGGTCAGGCTCTTTCAACTCGACCTGACTTAATTCGCAAAGACTTTCTAGAAGAGCTGATTAAGCTACAAGACCAGCTTCCTCCGTTTTCAACCCCCAAAGCGTTCGACATCATTGAAACCGAACTCGATCGCTCCATTGATGAAGTGTTTGAGTCGATTTCTCCCGCACCGATCGCCGCTGCCAGTTTAGGACAGGTTTATCAAGCACGACTGCGAACCGGAGAAGCGGTGGCCGTTAAGGTACAGCGTCCTAACCTGCTGCCCACTCTAACGTTAGACCTGTATCTCATGCGCTGGGCTGCCGGATGGCTGGCTCCCTGGTTGCCGCTGAACCTGGGGCACGACCTGACGCTGATTGTCGATGAGTTTGGCACCAAGCTGTTTGAAGAAGTAGACTACCTCAACGAAGGGCTGAATGCTGAGAAATTTGCGGTCAATTTCCAGGACGATCCTCGCGTCAAAGTTCCTTCTATCTACTGGCGCTACAGCAGCCAGCATGTTTTAACGCTGGAATGGATTGACGGCTTTAAGCTCACCGATACTCAGCGGGTGAAAGATGCCAACCTGGGTACCGATACCCTGATCGAAATTGGTGTTACAACGGGGCTGCGCCAACTGTTAGAGTTTGGCTTCTTCCATGCCGATCCGCATCCCGGCAACCTGTTTGCTATGGCCGATGGGCGCATGGCCTACATCGATTTTGGCATGATGGATCAGCTTTCCGAAGAGACAAAGGAAACGCTGGTTGATTCGGTCGTTCACCTGCTTAATAAAGACTATGTTGACCTGGCCAAGGACTTTGTTAAGCTTGGCTTCTTAACCCCCGAAACCGATATCATGCCGATTGTTCCAGCGCTAGAGACGGTGCTGGGAAATGCGATCGGCGAGAGCGTGAGCGACTTTAACTTTAAGACCATTACCGATCAGTTCTCGGAACTGATGTACGAATATCCATTTCGCGTCCCGGCTAAGTTTGCCCTGATCATTCGCTCGCTGGTCACCCAGGAAGGCTTAGCCCTGAGCTTGAATCCTGCCTTTCGGATTGTTGAAGTCGCTTACCCTTACGTGGCACGACGGCTGTTAACTGGGGAGTCGTCAGAATTGCGCCGCCGGTTAATCGAAGTTCTGTTTAAAGATGGCAAGTTCCAGTGGCAGCGCTTAGAGAATCTCATTGTGATTGCCCGTTCCGATGACAGCTTCGATATTTTGCCAACCGCGCAGCTTGGGTTGCAGTACCTTTTATCGGAGGAAGGGCGCTTCCTGAGACGGCAGCTTATTCTGGCTTTGGTGGAGGACGATCGCCTGCATACGGCAGAGGTGCAACGGCTGTGGGACTTAATTAAAGACGACATTCAGCCTACAAAACTGTTTAACGTAGCGCTAAATGCGATCGCCGAGCTTTCTGCCGATCGGGCGGCAACGTTCATTTCACCCATGACTGCATTTACCCTGTTTCAAGGAAATAAGGGAGACGATACCAAGTTTTGAGTTTGTGAAGTATGAGTTATTGGCTTTAGGCTGTAGAGTGCTTTTAGCCGGACATACCGGATTCATAACTCGTCCTGATTAAGGAGTCATCCGTGTCATATTTTTCTGAACCTCCCTATTTCCTGCTGGTTGCAGGCTTATTTGCTGGTCTGGCTTGTGGTTTAGCCTTTGAAGCGACCCTGAAACAATCGGTGCTTGACTGGTCACGCAACCGCTCCACTCGGACGTTAGCCAACATGCGCGGCATGCAGTTGTTGGTGCCGTTTTTGGGCATTTGCGGCGGCATTTGCGTGTTTCTGGCATCTGGTCTGGAAGTGTTTGGGTTTCCCAACGAGTTGTCTTATATCGTTGCGGTGTCGCTAACGCTATTCACTGGCATTTTAATTTGGTCGCAGCTTGGCAAAATTTTGGTTCAGCTAGAAAGAGGCGGTTCAAAAGCGCTAGACCTGGACTCCTTCGGTTGATAGAGATAGTTTCATTCTCTCGGCAGAGGGTTAATAGCGCCCAGTTTGAGTATCTTAAGTTTTAGCAAGTACTACGGCCTGGGTTGCTGCAAGTCGTGAACTTGTACCAGCGTCAGGTTGTACTGCCAGATGGGGAAACCCTTTCGCACTGACTCTTTTGATCTGTTGCGCGCAAAAGAAACCCACCCTTGATTCAAGGGTGGGTTTCTTATAAATCTGCATCACGCTCGTTTAGCTCACAAACCCAAATCCACAGCAACCCGGTGAGCGCAGGCGAAGCCTGAGAAGGCTACGGCATTTAACCCTTGCCCTGGAAAGGTGCTGTCGCCCACACAATAAAGTCCTGGTACTGCCGTGCGGTTGAAGGGCATCCCCAACAGCCCCAACAGCTTACGGGATGGAATAGGGCCATAGGTGCCATCCATGCGCCCCAAAAAGCGGCGATGCGTGCGCGGCGTTCCTGCTTCTTGAAACTCAATGCTCTGCGATAACCCCGGAAAGATGGCTTCTAATCGTACAATCATGCGTTGAGCGACCGCTAGCTTTTTCGCCTCGTACTCGCTAGGCGATAGACTCTGCCAGTCTGCAATCCAGCTTGGGGTAAAGGTATGGATGATGTGGCGATCGCGCGGTGCCAAACTGGGGTCCAGCAAGGTTGGAATCGATACAAAAATCGTTCCTTCCGCGTCTTCCAGGCGCTTCCAGTCGTCTAGCAGAATATGGTGACAGTCTGTTTCGGGCGGCAGTACGCTGGCCTGCACCCCCAGATGCAAGCTAAAGAAACTGGGAGATTTTTGATAGCGTTTTTGCCACTTCTGTTCTGCACGCGGCATTTCTGCGACTGGCAGCAGCTTTTCAAAGGTATCCCATCGCGTTGCGTTGGAAACAATCCGTTTGGCTCGATAGGTTTGCCCTGTAGCTAACTGCACACCGACCGCTTTGCCCCGCTGCCGCAGAATTTGCGTCACTCTGGCTTTATAGGCAATCTGGCTTCCTGCTTTTTCCAGACCTTCCACGAGCTGTTGGGCGATTTGCCCTACCCCGCCTTTGGGATAGTTAATGCCACCGTAGTGGCGATCGCTAAACACCATTCCGGCATTAATCATCGGTGTCTGGCTAGCTGGCACAACCGACCAGCAGTAGCATTCCATATCAATAAAGTTGAGCAGCGCCGGATCGGTGATGTAGCGTCGGGCAATGTCGCCAACGTTTTGCGGCAGATATTGCGCCAACCCCAAACAGGCAAACGGATGTTGAAAAAACACCCGCATTAAATAACGAGGTTCTTCCAACGACAGCAACTCCATTACGTTTAAGCAGTTGAAGACCTTCCAGCATTCATCGTAAAAGCGCCGAATGCCTGCCTGCTCGTGGGGAAAGTAGGCCGTCAACTCTTGCAAGAAATTCTCATAGTTCCGATGAACTTTTAGATCGAGCTGGTCGGGCAAATGATAATGAATTTGCACCGGGTCGGGGATAGTTTCCAGCCCCACGTCTACTGCTTTAAGGGCACGGGCCAGCAAGTTGGTAGTACCCTTCTCGCCAAAACCAAAGATCATGGAGGCTCCAACATCAAAGCGGTAGCCCGATCGCTCAAAATAGCCAGCACTGCCCCCCGGAATCAGGTACCGTTCGAGTACCAAAACCCTGGCACCTTTGGCGGCCAACTGGGTTGCCGTGACCAGGCCGCCGATGCCCGAACCGATGACAATTACATCAAATTCTGCATCGGTAGGCGGTAGTTCCGTAGGGCGATCGAGACGAGTAGATTCGCTGCGATTAACAGAGGGGGGCGAAGGTTCAGAAACAGCAGACATGAAGCGGCAATCTCTAGAAGGCTCTTTTACTCAGTGTATCTGAACTCTGATCGCTGTGAAATTGGGTTAAACGATTGGAGTGGAGTAGAGCAATCAGTAACACCTGCCCATTATTATCTAAGAAACGAACCGCAAGACCACCGCCAATTTCAAAAAAAAGAGGGGGATCAGTCCGCGACCAACCCCACCTGCCGATCCTTTGAGAGGAGAACACTGAAAATTAATATAGTCTTATTGCAAATCTATGTCAATACTAATGAAAAAGATTTGCAATAACCCTGCGATGCCCGACAAATGGGCGAATGGAGTGAGCCTGGGTTTATACCAGTGTGAGAGTCAAAGACCCATTTCAACAGGGTTGCAGGTTGATATCAATGAACGTGGATATCAATGAATACGGTGATTGGCTGCGCTAAACCCGTTGTGCGATCGCCGTAACGGAGTATGATGATGCAATTCATGGCCACTGTTTTCGGTTTTGCCCAGCAATGTCTTTGCAGTTACGTGTTCACGTTCCGCCTCATCCCTTAATCAAACACTGGCTTGGTGTTGCTCGTGATGAAACAACGCCATCGGTGTTGTTTCGCAGTGCCATGACCGAGCTAGGGCGATGGCTAACCTATGAAGCTATTCGCGACTGGCTTCCTGTTTTGGAGACAGAGGTTAAAACACCGTTAGCGCCGTGTCAGGCGACGTTCATTAATCCCGAAGTGCCAGTGGCGGTCGTACCGATTTTGCGTGCCGGATTGTCACTGTTAGACGGGGCACAGGCACTTTTACCCCTGGCATCGATTTATCACATTGGTCTGGTTCGCAACGAAGAAACCCTGGAGCCAACTCTGTATTTGAACAAGCTGCCCCAGCAGTTTGATCCGCAGACCCGGATATTGATTAGTGAACCAATGTTGGCGACTGGCGGCACCAGTATGGCTGTGATGGCAGAGCTAATCAATCGAGGGGTTGAACCATCATTGGTTCGCATTATCTCTGTGGTAACTGCGCCAACGGCCTTACAAAAACTGGGGACGGCCTATCCTGGGTTGGTGATTTATGCCGCTGCCATTGATGAAGGTTTAAACCAACACGGATTTATTGTGCCGGGGCTGGGCGATGCAGGCGATCGCACCTTTGGCACTTAAAATTGCAATGGCACTGCTGTGGGCAACTTTCTGTCCTAGCGACTAAGCTGTGAACAAGTGGTCGAATACTCATCCGCTCTTCAGTAACGAACCATGAGCCAACGAGATAATTTTATTGGTGGATTCTTAGTGGGAAGCGTTGTCGGCGGCGCTGTTGGCGGTCTCTTGGGCGTGTTGTTAGCATCTAAGCTTTCCAATCAAGAGGTTGCTCCGTCTGAAGAATCCTTTAAAAAACTGGACAAACCGCCGGGGCGCAAGCGGCAGCTTAGAGCGCCGACCGAGCAAAGCATTGAAACGGCACGACGTGGATTAGAAGATAAAATTGCTCAGCTAAACGACGCGATCGACGATGTGCGGCAGCAGCTCGGCAACGTCAATGGCGCTCCTAAGGACGAAGGCAGTCAACGCACCCTCTCCCAGGATTCGTAATGTTTCCATGGATCCACGCCGGGATATGCGAGGATGTGGAAGATATTGGGGGGCTGGGGTCTGGCTTTGATGTGGCAACGGTTGAGCCGTTTCTGCCTCGGTGGGTTAATCCCCTATGTCGCTTGACCAATTGAGAGTCTACTGATATTCGTTAAACTAAACCTAAGTTGTTTTTACTTATCCAGTTCAACACGGCACTATGAATAGTTCTCTTGCTCTAATTGCAACCTCACTGGCAACGTTTCTTCAGATCTACTTCGTTCTGCTGATCATACGTATTCTGTTGAGCTGGTTCCCCACAATCAACTGGATGAATCCCCCATTCAACATTCTGAGCCAGTTGACCGACCCCTACCTGAATATTTTCCGCTCCTTTATTCCGCCGTTGGGTGGAATCGATTTTTCGCCCATGTTGGCTATTTTTCTGTTACAGTTTATTTCCAGCGCCTTTATGCAAGCGGCACAGCGAGTCGCATTTGCTGGATACTAAGCACTAGATACTGAGCCACCCGATACTGAGCCACTAGGTACTAGCCATTGGGCTGCTACATTCGGCAAAAAGCGCTCCTGTTCTGAGCGCTTTTGCCATGATATTTGTTTGCAGTTTAACTTTAACGACGCACTCGACCTGAAAACCCTGACGCTTTGAACTGCTTCAATTGCAGCGGTGTGGGCTGGTTGGCGGGCACGGTAATTCGCAGGTCAAAGTCGCTAATGCCAGGGGGCACTTCATCAATGGAACCGAGGCGGGTGCGGTTTTGCATTACGGAGTTGCCGTTTGCGTCGTAAATACGCCCAAAAATATCTGCGTTCAGTACGGGTTTGTTCGTTGCATTTTCGGCTTTGCCGCTGACCAGGTAGCAGTTGGCGGCCATGCTGGCACCGTCGGTGGTCACATTCCCTTCTGCCAGATCCGGTGGACAAGAGCCGTAGGAAATATCAAACAGTCGAATTTGCGTTAAGGCATGGGCAGTGGGGGCGATCGCCCAACTGCTTACCCACAACAGACAGGATAAGGCTAACGCAGCAAAGACTTTTAAAAGTGTGGGCTTAACCATAAACATTAGGTGATAGAAAAACAGCAGAGTTGAGGCGTTTGGGTTCCGCAATCCCACTTTTCAGCTTACCTTGAATTTCCTCTGGAGGCGCTCAAGCACTTCGGTAGAGTTCTGCCATAATGGGGATCATTAAATTGCAGCAACATGTTAGTTCTGGACTAGTGCAGTAAAAATCCTCCAGACCGTTGCTGCACTATTGAACTAAGCTCATATCAAGTCCAATCTCACCCATGACTCACGCTGAGATTGAAACGGTTTTGCAGGCAGCCTTTGTTCAGTGCGAAGCAGCAGGTTGCCCATTAGATGCTCAGCAAAAGCAGATTTTGTTGAGGTCAACTGCGGTGCTGGCAAGTCTGGATGGCAATGGAGCGATCGCCGCCAATCATGACGATCGTTCAGCGCTGCTGAATCCCTTAGATGAACTCACACCCGAACAACGGCGAGCTTTCCTTCAGTTTGTGCAGGCACACGAGGCGCAGGGCGCATCGTGGAAAGTGCAACTGCTCAATGATTGGTTGGCGGGTCGAGAATCCGGCTCGATTCAGTTCTTGCGAGATCAGTACGGGATGCAGTGGCTCGATCGCATTCAGGCGGTTCACCTGGCTCAGTATTCCGACGAGCTAGCCATGAACCTGAAGGTGGGCGATCGCATTGAGGTGTCTAACAACCTGTGGGAATGGGTGCAAGACGATGGCCCCTGCCAGCGGGAATGGGTACTCTGCACCGTGGTTGGCCTCAGTGAAGCCCCAGACAACATGCCAATGGTGCCTGCCAGCTATAGCGGCTATACGACCTGTACCGTTCGCTTTGACAACGGTATGGAATATGAGATTCAAGGTGTATACGAATGGAATCGCTATAACTGGCGATGGGCAGAACGATCGCCCGACTGACTGCTTCAGAGCGGGTGGATGAGGTTATGGCAGCTTGAGGTGCTGTTTTAACGCCTGTCGCATCACGTCTACTGGAACCGACTGCTGGAGCCACTGTTGCAACGCAACAGCACCCTGTTGCACCAGCATTTCCAGTCCATCAATGGCGATCGCGCCCTGGGTTTGGGCTTGCTGCAAGAACTGGGTGGGGTTGGGAGTGTAGATCAGGTCATAGGTGATCGTGCCCGGTTGCAGGTGTGCGGCATCGCTGTCGCTAAGCGGCGATGCCGTGGGGTGAGGATTCATGCCAATGGGTGTGGTATTAACCAGCAGATCGGCCTGGGGAATCAACTGGGGCAACTCTTGCCAGGGATGCACCGATAGGTTGACGGCTAAGGGTGAGTCAACCCAACTCGCCAGAAATGACTGGAGCTTTTGCGGATTGCGACCCACCACTCGCACCTGAGCACAGCCTAACTGGGCGCATCCAGCAACAACCGCTCTGGCCGCTCCGCCGTTCCCCAGAACCACTGCTGTAGTGTGTTGCCAGTTCCGTTGCATCTGGGTAAGAGGTGAGATGAATCCAGCAACATCGGTGTTGGTACCCTCCCAGCCTTGTTCTGTCCGGTAGATGGTGTTCACGGCTCCAACGGCTTGCGCGATCGCTGCAATCGACTGCAACAGCGGCATCACGGTCTGCTTATGCGGAATGGTGACGCTAAAGCCCTGCAACCCAATTGCCTCAAATCCATCGATCGCCCGTTTCAACTCGGTCGGTTGAATGGAGAATGGTAAGTAGACATAGTCCAACCCCAAGTGGGCGATCGCCGCATTGTGCATCACTGGAGATAGAGAATGTGCGATGGGGTATCCAATGACACCAAGCAATTTAGTTTGACCAGTAATTATCATGAAGGCAGGCCAGCAGCAAATACAGTTCATTTCAACCGATGGGAGTGGGGGCAGTCGTCCACCCGTTCCATCAAGATCAACTCAAAGACTATAGAATCTTAGAACCTCAGGAGTGACGCGGTTGAATGAATTCTCAGGAATATCAGGGGATGTGAGCGGAACATTGAATTCGAGCATTTCCTAATAAAGTCAATCCTATTGAATCATCATGCTAGGAACTTTGCTGGGTGGGCACTACAAACTGGTTTCTGTTTTAGGGTCGGGCGGCTTTGGTCGAACGTATCTGGCTGAGGATGTGCGTCAGCCGCATGGCTCTTTTTGTGTCGTGAAGCAGTTTAGGCCAACCAGCGAAGACGAAAAGTTTCTAACCGTTGCCCGCCGCCTGTTTGATAAAGAAGTTGACGTGCTAGAACGGCTGGGGCAGCATCACCAGATTCCCCAATTTCTGGACTTTTTTGAGGAAAGTCAAGAGTTCTATCTGGTTCAGGAATTCATTGACGGTCATCCGTTAAGCGAAGAGATCTCTCAAAGAAAGCGGTTTAGTGAAGCCGAGGCGATCGCCCTCTTGCAGGATGTTTTGAGCGTGTTGGATTTTGTTCATGCCCATGACGTGATTCACCGCGACATTAAACCCAGTAATTTAATTCGCCGCCATAGCGATGGCAAAATCGTCTTAATTGATTTTGGGGCGGTCAAAGAAATCCACACCCAACTCTCTACTGGCAGCGGTCAAACCAACCTGACCGTTAGCATCGGCACGCCGGGATACACGCCAACCGAGCAACTGGCGGGTAAACCCCGGTTTTGTAGCGACATTTACGCGCTGGGCATGACCACGATTCATGCCCTCACCGGATTGCCGCCCTCGCAACTGTTAGAACATCCCCAAACCTTTGAAGTGCTTTGGCAGGATGAGGCGAAGGTCAGTCCGGGGTTAACCTTCATCTTGGAACGGATGGTGCGCTCTCATTTCAGCCAGCGTTATCCAACGGCGCGGGATGTGTTGCAGGCATTGCAACGGCTGTCGGCGTTGCCGCTTGGAACCTCCGCTAATTTGCCAGCGCTGTTGCTGCCCGAGTCTCTACTGCATGACCAGCGGAACGAACCCGAAACCCAGTTTGAGTCGCCAGAGGAACGGCGCAAACTCCTGAAACGGGGGATACAGGTGATGGCGATCGCTACCATTGCGATCACGGGCTTAGTTCAAGGACTACGGCAAATTGGCTGGGTAGAACCCCTGGAACGGGTAGCCTACGATCAACTGGTGCGCTGGCAACATCAGGCTCCGCCCGATCCGCGTCTGTTGCTGGTGGCAATTACCGAGGCCGACCTGCAAGCCCTTCAGCGTCCTACCCCGTCCGATCAAGACCTGGCTACGGTGTTAAAACAACTCGAACAACATCAGCCGCGAGTCATTGGCTTGGATATGCATCGTGAACTAGCGCAGGAGCCAGGTCACGCCCAGCTATTGGCTCAGCTTCAGCAAGCCGATAACCTCATGGTTATTATGAAACTGGGTTCCGAGGAATCGGCACAGATTCCGCCTCCGGAGGGTGTTCCAGGCGATCGCATTGGGTTCAACGATTTCCCGGTGGATGTGGATGGTATCGTTCGCCGCAACCTGATGTTTGCCTCTGTTGGTGCCGATGCTTATTATTCGTTTTCGCTGCGAACGGCGCTGGCTTATTTGAGCCATCAAGGAATTGAGATTAAAAACAGTGTCGATCGCCCTGATGCCATTCAAATCGGGGAAACGGTGTTTCCACCGCTGGCGGCCAATTCGGGTGGCTATCACCAGCTAGATGCAGCGGGATACCAGGTATTGCTGGATTACCGTTCTCCACGCAACATCGCCAGACAGGTTTCGTTTAGCGACGTGCTTCAGGGGCGGTTTGAGCCAGATTGGGTTCAAGATAAGGTTGTGCTGATTGGAACAACGGCTGCAAGTGCCAAAGATTTGTTCTATACCCCCTATAGTGCGGGGCAGGATCTCAACCATCAGATGCCCGGTGTCACGATCCACGCCCAAATGGTGAGCCAGATCTTAACGTCGGTTTTGGATGGCCGATCGCCCTTTTGGTTCTGGTCTGAGTGGGTGGAAATTCTCTGGATTGGCGGCTGGGCGATCGCGGGGGCTGGTTTGGTTTGGTTTGTGCGCCATCCGGCTGCCCTGGGTGCGAGTTTAGTAATTGTGTTGCTGAGCCTGGCTGGAACCACCTACGCTCTGTTTAGCCTGCATGGTTGGGTGCCCGTTGCGGCTCCGGCGATCGCCATTGGGATGACGGTGGCGGTGGTGCTAGCCTATCGCTCCTATTGGATGCAACAACAACTCGCTACTCAGTTTCTGTGATATCCTCCAGACACCACCGTATCGGGTAGGGTCTGGCTTCCCTTGCTCACAAAAGGGCTTTCCTGGTACTAGTCGATCGAGCGAATGAGGTGTGGCAAAGGACGATACCCCAGTAGCTTGATAAACTGCATAAACAGGTCGTTCAACGGTCGATCGCCACACAAATGATTAAATGGCGAGGCGTTGCTGTGCAGAACGAATTGCATTGAGGAGTCGCAAGATTCTGTTTTGATCAACGTTTGGGTTAACGAGTTCACTAATTTTGAGCCTATCAAGCAAGGTTGCCTTGCACTGCCTGCGCTGGAACTGAGGCCAGCCTGGTTGTCGATCGTCTCAGGAGAACCAAAGTGACAGAAAAACGCCTGAATTTCTGGCAACTCTGGAACATGAGCTTTGGCTTCTGTGGCATTCAGTTTGGCTGGGGTCTGCAAATGGCGAATGCCAGCGCCATCTTTGAGCATCTGGGTGCTAGCGCTCACGATATTCCTATTTTGTGGCTGGCCGCGCCGTTAACCGGGCTAATTGTGCAGCCCATTATAGGCAGCCTGAGCGACAACACCTGGAGCCGCTTGGGACGGCGACGACCCTACTTTTTGGTGGGTGCAATTTTGAGTTCGATCGCCCTCATCCTGATGCCCAATTCATCCAGCTTGTGGATGGCTGCCGGACTGCTGTGGCTGCTCGATACTTCGGCCAATGTCAGCATGGAGCCGTTTCGTGCCTTTGTGGGCGATCTGCTGCCACCCGACCAGCGAACGCGCGGCTATGCCATGCAAAGCTTTTTCATTGGCCTGGGTGCTGTGGTGGCAGCGGCGCTGCCGTGGGTGCTCAACCACTGGTTTAACGTGCCGGGGGCAGGTATTGAGTATATTGTGCCACCCACGGTTAAACTCTCGTTTTACGTAGGAGCTGCGGCCTTCTTAGGGACGGTGCTGTGGACGATCGCCACCACCCAGGAGGAACCTCCCGAAGATATGCAGGCGTTTCAACAACAGCAGCAAGAGCAACTGGGGGTTTCTAGCACGCTGCGCGAGATTAGAACGGCTCTGCAAGATATGCCTGCCACGATGCGGCAATTGGCCTGGGTGCAGTGCTTTAGCTGGTTAGGAATGTATTGCATGTTTCTGTACTTTCCCCCAGCCGTGGCGCGAGATATTTTTGGCGCGGTGTTTGAAAGTTCGCCTATTTATGCAGAGGGCATTGAGTGGGCAGGGTTATGCATTGCTACCTATAATGCGGTCTGCTTTGCCTTCTCGTTTGTGTTGCCTCGGTTGGCGCAAGCCACCAGTCGCAAAACGGCTCATACGATCTGCCTCTGTAGCGGTGCGGCAGGGTTGTTGTCTCTGCTGCTAATTCACAATCGGTATGTGTTGTTTCTCTCGATGCTTGGGGTTGGCATTGCCTGGGCCGGGCTGTTAGCAATGCCCTATGCCATTCTGATTGGAGCCTTGCCGCCCGATCGCAGCGGTATCTACTTGGGCATTTTTAATTTCTTTATTGTGGTGCCCGAAATTTTGGCTTCTCTGGGGCTGGGCTGGGTGATGGAACACTGGCTACATGACGATCGCCTCCTGGCTGTATCTATGGGAGGAGTATTTATGCTTATCGCAGCTCTCTTAGTCCATCGGGTGGAAGATGTGTCTCTAGATAGGCGAGTTGCCAAATTTACTGTGGTAAATAATAAAAACGGAGGAGTGGTTACCTCTGATACAGAAGTTAATGAAGCTGAATCGGTTTTGAATGTTGATTCTTCATCTATCGCTACTTCTGATTCGGTGCGTTCTCAGCATGACTAAATTGGCTAATGCCAAGCTAATAACCTGAGCTGAAAGGGTTTCAGTAGTGTTACTTGTTGTGTTGAAACCCAAAAACTAGCCATAACCGCGTTGATTTTAGTTTTTCGAGCGTTAAAGAAAAACCTTGAATCCTTGCGAAATATTACGGGTTTACTCGTTAACTTTTGTTACCTGTTTTACGGTCTACTGACTTCAATTAAATCCTCCAATGTGTAAAGGATTATGAACGTTATTCAGCAACTTCGCAGGCTGAAACAACGTCTGCCTCATGTTATCTCTCATCGTTTACGTTGGGTTGGAGTGGCGATCGCCGTTTTTATCGGGGTCGTCTTTTACAGTGTTGTTGTCCTGTCGCAGCAGCCCATTACCCTGACGGTGTTGATGCCAGCACCCGATACGCCTCCGTGGCGACCGTTAATCGAAGAATTTCAATCGCAAAATCCCAATATTCGCGTCCAGATTGTTGAAGGGCCAAACGCCAGCGATGCCGTTGAAGATCTATACACCTCATCTTTTTTATTGGGAGATTCTCCCTATGACATGGTGGTGATGGATGTGATCTGGGTGCCGAAGTTTGCGGCGGCTGGGTGGCTCCAGGATTTGAGCGATCGCGTTTCTGAAGAGCAGTTAGCCGCCTACACCGAGGCCAGCATTGCCGCCAGCCGTTTTGAAGACGGGCTGTATCAGATTCCGCTGCGCTCCGACGTAGGAATGCTGTACTATCGCACCGATTTGCTAGAGCAGATTGGAGCGCAACCTCCCGAAACCTTTTCGGATCTGATGACGATCTCCCAGCAGTTGCAGGCGGATGATGTGGTTCCCTGGGGCTACGTTTGGCAGGGACGGCAGTACGAAGGCGTATCTGCCATGTTTGTCGAAGTCCTGGAAGGGGCGGGCGGTTTCTGGATTAATCCAGAAACCCAGGAAGTGGGACTGGATCAGCCAGAGGCGATTCAAGCCCTGGAATTTTTACGCAGCACCATTACCGAGGGCGTTTCGCCATCTGGGGTGAGCACGTACCAGGAAGAAGACGTTCGCCGATTTTTCCAGAATGGACAAACGGCCTTCATGCGAAACTGGCCGTATGCTTACGCTCTGGGTGCAGAAGAAGGCTCTGAAATTGCGGGCAACTTTGACATTAAGCCCATGGTTCATGCTCCCGGCCAAACCTCTGGTG
>NZ_JADEWO010000034.1 GCF_015207605.1 Oculatella sp. LEGE 06141 | reverse complement strand
CCATTCCCCCCTGCCTCAGTAAAATCGGGAGATGACAAATTTACATCCATTTCCTCAAATTCCTCAAATTCCTGATTGTGCCTGGACGCGTCCTTTGGGTTTAGGGTGGGAGCATCCCTACACCGTTCGCTACGCCAGTAACCTGGACGATGGCCCCTGGCACGGTATGCCGCTGGGTGGGTTTGGTGCAGGCTGCATTGGCCGATCGCCACGAGGTGACTTTAACCTCTGGCACATAGATGGAGGTGAACATCTATTTCAGACTATGCCAGCCTGTCAGTTTAGCGTGTTCGAGCAGGTGGGCGATCGCACCCAGTCCTACGCCCTCAGCACAGCAGCCCCAACCGACGGCACATTAAGTGCATGGAACTGGTATCCATCTAGCCAATCCGCAGAACACCCGTCGGGACAGTATGCCGCCCTGTATCCCCGCAGTTGGTTTACCTACGAATCTGTTTTTCAGGCTGCGTTGACCTGCGAACAGTTTTCACCCATATGGGCAGAGAACTACCAGGAAACGAGCTATCCGGTGGCCATGTTTGTGTGGACGGCGCACAACCCCACCGATCGCCCCATAACGCTCAGTATTCTGCTCACCTGGCACAACATGGTGGGCTGGTTTACCAATGCGCTCAAGTCGCCCGATGTGCAAATGCGGGATGATGGCAGCCCCGTGTACGACTATCAGCCCAAGCTGGGGCAAAGCCACGGCAACCTGAATCGGTGGATGGCAGACGAAGGTGCTGTGGGTTGTCTGCTCGACCGGATGAATCAACCAGACTCGCCCCAGGAAGGGGATGGACAGTGGGCGATCGCCACCCTGCCCTCTGCTGAACCGATGGAGGTGTTTTATCACACGCGCTGGAACCCGGCTGGAGATGGGGCTGATCTGTGGCATTCCTTTGCGGCTAATGGCTCTCTGCCTAACTGTGCCGATGACACCGCAGGTGAAACCGAGCAGATTGGCGCAGCGATCGCTGTACGTCTAACGCTGGCACCGGGCGAAACGCGGCAGATTCCCTTTGTGGTGGCGTGGGATTTGCCCGTTACCGAGTTTGCAGCGGGAATTGAGTACTATCGCCGCTATACCGACTTTTTTGGGCGCAACGGGCGCAATGCCTGGACGATCGCGCAAACGGCTCTGGCAGCTTACCCCCAGTGGCAGCAGGAAATCGATCGCTGGCAGCAGCCCATCTTGCAGCGAGATGATTTGCCCGACTGGTTCAAAATGGCGCTATTCAATGAACTGTATGACCTCACCGATGGCGGCACGCTGTGGACGGCGGCAAGCGATCGCGATCCGGTGGGTCAGTTTGCCGTGCTGGAGTGCATCGATTATCGCTGGTATGAAAGCCTGGATGTGCGGCTCTATGGGGCGTTTGCCCTGTTGATGCTGTGGCCGGAACTGGAAAAAGCGGTGATGCGTGCCTTTGCCAGAGCGATTCCGGCCTCGGACGATCGCACCCGCGTGATTGGCTACTACTACACGATCGGAGCCGATAGCCCTCAGGCATTGCGAAAGGCGGCAGACGCGACCCCGCACGATTTGGGTGCCCCTAACGAGCATCCCTGGGAGAAAACCAACTACACCAGCTATCAAGACTGCAATTTGTGGAAAGACTTAGCCAGCGATTTTGTGCTGCAAGTCTATCGTGACTTTTGGCTCACGGGTGCTACGGACGTGTTGTTTCTGCAAGACTGTTGGGCTTCGGTGGTCAGGGCGTTGCACTATCTCAAAACGTTTGATCTAAACCAGGACGGCCTGCCAGAGAATTCGGGCGCTCCCGATCAAACCTTTGATGATTGGCGTTTGCGTGGCATCAGTGCTTATTGCGGTGGCCTATGGTTAGCCGCACTGGAAGCCGCGATCGCCATTGGAAACACCTTACTTCAGCACGGGTTGGAGGATGAGTCAGAGCCAATTCAGCACACCATTCACACGTTCCAGCAGTGGCTCGACCAGGCTCGTCCGGTGTATCACAACACGCTCTGGAACGGTCAATACTATCGGCTCGATAGTGACAGCGGGTCGGATGTGGTCATGGCCGATCAGCTTTGCGGTCAATTCTATGCGCGGTTGCTGGGGTTGCCAGATATTGTTCCGGAAGACTGTGCCCGTTCAGCCTTGAAGACAGTCTATGAGGCGTGTTTTCTCAAGTTTCATAATGCTCAAATTGGTGCAGCAAACGGCTTGCGGCCAGATGGCTCTCCGGCTAATCCTAAAGATACGCATCCTTTAGAAGTTTGGACAGGCATTAATTTTGGGTTAGCCGCCTTTCTGGTGCAAATGGGATATCAAGACGAGGCCTTACGGTTAACCGAAGCGGTCGTTCACCAGGTTTATGAGAACGGATTGCAGTTTCGCACCCCGGAAGCAATCACTGCGGTTGGCACATTTCGGGCAAGTCATTATCTACGGGCAATGGCAATTTGGGCCGTTTACAGAGAAATGACGGTGGAGTCGTGAGGCCGGGATCACCTGTGCCTGACCCCAGGTTCAAAGCGAAAGAAACAAAACACCCTGATGGCACGGTAAAGACGGTAGAACCGATCAGAACCGATCGCCAGCTAACTGGTTAGACATTGCTGTCTACGCTGTTGTCTACAGCATTATTACGAACCTGCCACGCTAGCTCAAGCAAGTTCACCCAGCGACGATGCACCTGTTTTGGCGTACAGCCAATTACTCTGGCAATTTCGCGATCGCCCTCTTGTCTGCCTTTTAGCTCTAACAGTTTGCGCTGTTCGGGCGAGATTTGTTGCAGAAACGCCTCCCACTGCTGCTGTGGCATCCCGAGGTTTTGATCCAGGTCGGCTCCTAACCACTGATGCACTAACTGCCAGCGGTGAGAGCGGGCAAACTTCTCGACGTGGTACTTAAACCGCTGTTGCAGGTAATCTCGCTGACGGGCAGACAGGCCAAGAACATCATCAATTTCTGGCGCAGAGAGATCCTGCAACTTCAGCGTCAAATAATCTACACAGTCGGACTGCCCCTGATCGTTGAGATAATCGACCAGTTCGCTAACCACGCGATCGCGCAGCACCGAATCCGCCGGATCGATCGCTTCAGACACCATCTGCTCTCGCACTTGCTGCATCAGGGGCGATCGGCTGTGGGCTTCGGCCTCTTCACTGCGGGCGGCTTCGGTTGCCAACTCAACATCCAGCGCCGTTTCGGGCGGTTGGCGGTGGGCAAAGCCCTGGGCGCGCAGCACAACCAATTGCTGGTTGCGCCGACCGGGAAGGCCAATTCGCCGCTTGGCATAATGCTCGGTAAACGCCATGTATTCTGCCAGTTCTAACCGGGTTTTGGGCGTGTAGTCTGCCTCCATCTGGTTTTCTCGCCGAAAGGCATTCATCGACTCAATGTAGAAGCCCTGCAAGAAATCTTCAATCAAGGTATACCGGGCTTGAAAACCCAGGTTGGCACGGGCAGGAGCAATTTGGCGATACACCATCGCACTCAGGCGGGTATGGAGTTCTACCCGACCGCGACGCGAACCCAGACGATAGTAGGTTAAGCACTTTTGCAGCCGATGCCGCGCCAGCGTAATCTGCCAATCCTGGATTTGTCCAGAGGTTTGAATGCGATCGCTTTTCGTACAGATACGGTCAACTTCGGTAGCGATGCGGAGCGCAACGGTACCAGCACTCGCTGGCGAAATGGGCAATGCAGACTGAAGTTCGGCTAATAAGAATTGTAGAAGTTCTGAATTTTGACCTTCAATCGACTCTGAAGAATTTGGGGGACTGCCATTCATAGTTTTTTGCCCTTTGGGATGCACTTTATACTCAGGGGGATGAGCGTCAAGGCATGAGGTGAAACACTAGGGTGTGTGACTCAAAACTCATGACTTAAGATTCATCGTTGTCATAACTGGCTACATCTCTATGATTGGGCACTACGGGTAATCCCGGTTAAGCGTATGTCACTTTCTTCAACTGGTTTCCTGATCCCAGAACGCCAGGTTGAATAAGGGGCGAGATCAACTGTCACGTGGGAGCGGTGTGCCAGTTGGCATCAGGCTTGCAGCACGAATAGTACAGGGAGATACAAAATCAGGTTGAATTGGGCATTTAGTGGACAATCTACAATCTGGTGCAGGGGAGCGATCGCAATCGGACAGACGATCGCTCCCCTGTACCCTATGCCACTTCCGCTGTGGTAGCCAAATCGGCCACTGCTTCCCAACCCAGTCCCTTGCGCGCCAAAAGCGGCTCATCTCCTGTTAAATCCAGCATGGTCGATACGTGATACCCCACGGGCGACTGATCGTCGATCATCAGATCCACCAGCCCATCAAACTGGTCGAACAGCTCGGCCTGCGATACGCGCGTGTCGGCGGGAGTAAACGCCGTCGGAGCCGAGGTTGAGATAATGGGGCTACCCAGCGCTTGCAGCAGGGCTTGGCAAACCGTCTGGTCAGGAACCCGAATGCCAGTCGTTTTACGTTTGGGGTCCATGACCAACCGGGGCACTAACTTCGTAGAAGGCAATAAAAAGGTATAGGGGCCTGGAATCAACCGTTTAATCAACCGATAGGCCGAATCGCTAACGTGAGCATATTGAGCCACGTTCGACAGAGACGAACAGAGGAAGGTTAATGGCTTATCGCTAGAAAGTTGCTTAATTTGCCTGACCCGCTCAACCGCCGATTTAACATTGAGATCGCAGCCGATCGCGTAAACCGTATCGGTTGGATACAGCATTACAGCCCCTCTCTGCAATGCATCGCGAATTTGCTCAACGCTGCGAACCTGAGGATTATCGGGGTGAAGGGTGTAAACCGTTGCCATATCGTTTATCTGTTAAGTGAGCTTGGTAAACCGTTCTTGAGAGCCTGAGGCTTATGACAAAAGTAGCGTATCTGGAATGTCCAACTGGTCTGGCGGGAGATATGTGTTTGGGAGCTTTAGTCCATGCGGGAGTGCCGCTCGACTATTTGACCGAACAACTTGCCCGTTTGGGCATCGCAAGTGACTATCAATTGCGTTCAGAGTTGGTTCACCGTAACGGCCAGCAAGCGACCAAGGTGCATGTTGATTTGATCTCCACCACCGCCCCGGTTCCTGAGGCAGAAGAGTCGGGGGTTGATCCCTATCCCACCTTTGGTGGTCATTCCGATCCTACCAGCCCGACCGCCGGGCACCCGGGGCATTCAGGCCACGAGCATCCGGCTCACCAGCACACGCGCCACCTGCCGGAAATTGAGCAACTCATCCATGCTGCCAACCTGCCACCACGGGCTGCGGCCTGGAGTTTAGCTATTTTTCGGCGGCTGGCTGAAGCCGAAGGAGCCGTACACGGCATTGCGCCAGACCAGGTTCATTTTCATGAAGTGGGCGCAACCGATGCGATCGTGGATATTGTGGGTACCTGTCTGGGGCTAGACTGGCTCGGCATTGAGCAGCTTCACTGTTCTGCCTTACCCACGGGCGGCGGCACAGTGCGAGCGGCTCATGGTCGGTTACCTGTGCCCACACCTGCCGTGCTAAAGCTGTGGGAACTGCGTCAGGTTCCGGTATACAGCAACGGCATTGAGCGAGAACTGGTCACCCCAACCGGAGCGGCGATCGCCACCACACTAGCCACCCGGTTTGGCGCACCTCCTCCGATGGTGATCCAAACGGTAGGGCTGGGAGCTGGCTCCCGAAACCTACCGATTCCCAACATTCTGCGGTTATGGCTGGGAGAAACAGCGTCCGACAGTCAACCGTTTCAGGCCGCACACCATCCGCCGATCGCTGAACCTGTGCCGTCTGTGAGTCATCCCCCCAATCACACCCACTCCCCGGTAGACCATTCTCCTCAGGCGGCGGCCACAACCCTGCCCCCCGAAGCGTTGTCTCGGCCACCCCAGGAAACCATTACGGTACTGGAAACGCAAATCGATGACCTGAACCCTCAGGCGATCGGCTATTTGTTTGAGGTGCTGTTTGCCGCAGGTGCCGTGGACGTGTTCACACAGGCGATCGGCATGAAGAAATCGCGTCCGGGAATGTTGGTGACGGTGATCTGCCATCCTGAGCAGGCGATCGCCTGTGAAACGGTTCTCTTTCGCGAAACTACCACATTAGGCATCCGGCACACCGTCCAGCGCCGCACCGCTTTGCACCGCGAAATTCAGACCGTGCAAACCCAACACGGCAGTGTGCGAATTAAAATTGCGCGACCTGCCGAAACGGCTGCCGTGGTCAACGTGCAGCCAGAGTATGAAGACTGTGCTAACCTGGCGCAACAGCACCACCTACCCTGGCGAGAGGTGCATCAAGCCGCGCTGTGTGCCTGGTATGATGGATGCCTGGTATCAGCAGAACCCTAACGGACGATTGGCTTGAAGCGGTTTTTAACCTGCTTGCAGAGCCTTAGCTCGGTGCCACATTTACTCCAGTGGACTTGATCAAACACTTGGTGTAAAATGTAAAGCCCTCGCCCACATTCGTCTACCTCATGGATCTGAGTCTGGGTGCAATCGAGGTCACACGCATCAGATGGAGCCACAAATCCCGCTCCTTCGTCTGAAATGACCCACCAGTACTGGTTGTCAATGATAAAAAACTCAACGATGACCGTTTTATTGGGGTCAAGGTTATTGCCATGTTTGGCGGCGTTCACCAATGCTTCCTGTAGCCCAAGCCGAACCTCCGACTGCCACTGCGGGGGAACGTCTGCCAGCAGCAGATCCAAAACAGGGCAAAGATGGAGGGTAGAGGCGAAGCTAACAGTGCCGTATCTACGCCCAGTGGGACGCAGCGAGATCGCAATCACTCAAAAAACCTCAAAGCTTTCAAGTGGATAGACGGCGTTCTCGACCTTCGGCGCGATCGCCAAGGAGAGACATTCGAACAGTGCTGCAATCTAAGCAAAATTACAGATGCGAATTGCTTCGCTCTGTTCGGTATTGCACCTGATGGCAATGATCAGGATATTCCTATGGTAACACAGCCGCTGGAGGTGCCTGTACTTTAGAGGTATATCCATTGGTGGCTAAGGCTTTCAGTGCGATCGCTGCGTTTAGCCTCAGGGGCGATCTTGTGTCCCTCCCGGTACCTGCCGGGAGGGATACGCTTACGATGCGGTTTGCTGAGGCGCACGTTGCAGCAGTCGGTTGATCTTGGTAACCAGTTTTGGTTTTGCGGTCACTCCCACCGCCTGATCGACCAGATGACCATCCTGGAAAAAGAGCAGCGTCGGTATCGCCTGAATGCTGTACCGCGTTGCAATTTGGGCATGGTCGTCGATGTTGAGCTTGGCAACTTTGACTCGTCCAGCAAACTCCTCTGCGATCGCCTCGACAATGGGGCTGACCATTCGGCAAGGGCCACACCACGCCGCCCAAAAATCAACCAAAACGGGTAAATCACTCTCAAGCACTTCTTGCTGAAAGGTGGCAGCCGTTAACGTAAGCACATCAGCGTGATTAGACATTGGATATATCTCCTTGAATTGGAACCGACAGTAAACCTCAGGAACGGTGCCATTGAGATGAGATAGGCACAGGTTCCCTGAATCGTTACCCCGATTTCTATAAAGACGAACCTGGACAAATCCAGGACAAACCGGAGGTTAACGGTGCAAAACCGAAAGGGTAATGTCAACCATGTCTTGTAGAGCCTGACGGTCTGAGTTGACGTTGGACATTACTCGGATGCCTTGCAGGTTCGCCGTAAGAAACCGGGCTAAGGCGTTCACATCCTGATGGGGCGAGAGGTCACCATTCGCTTGAGCCGTGGTGAGGGCTGTTCGAAATGCGGTTTCAGTTCGCTTCAGGTTGGCAGTAACGCGATGAACCGCCTCTGAATCGTGGGGGCAACATTCAACCGCAACATTGGTCAGCAGGCAACCGCGCCGTTGCCCATCGGCAGCACAGGCAATCAGGTTTTGAAAGTAGTCAACGATCGCCTGCTTTCCGGCGTGGGGGGCTTCTAATTGAGCGATCGCATGGGACACAACCGTGTGGTCATAATGAGCGATCGCATCTAAAAACAGGCGATGCTTGTCGCCGAAGGTGTCGTAGAGGCTGCCCCGGTTAATGCCCATCCCTTGCACTAAATCCTCGATTGACGTGGCTTCATATCCCTTTTGCCAGAACAGATGCATCGCTTTTTCGAGGACTGTGTCGCGGTCAAAGGCTTTCTTTCTGGACATGCTGCATTCAACATCTCTACTGTCCATTATAGTGATTTATCGTGATTTTGGAACGATCGGTCAAAAATGAGTTTATGGGGACGATTTGAAGAGGAGGCTTAGTTTTTTGTCAAAACCTTCTACGCTAGAGGAGTTGAAACTGATGCTAGAAAGAGTGAATCGTGGAACCTATCCTGGAACGAGCCGGTGAATTGAAGCAAGAGTTGGTCGATTTTGTTTATGACGCTGAAGGAGAGCTGGCAGAGGCGTTAGAAGCATACGCCGCCAGCCAATTGCGTCAACGCAAAGTGGCTCAAGACATGATTGTGGACGAGTTCCTCTCGGTAGGAAAAGTAGGCACGAACACTCCGCTGGAGCTATTTCTGGAGAATGGTTCGACATTATCGAAAACCGATCGCGCCCTGGTGAGCCAGTGGCAGCGCAGCTTTGCCGGACTGTTTGCCGTCGAAGCGGTATTGCCCGATGGCTTTGAGCTGAGAAATTGGCTCACGGCTAAGCCGTACACGGTGAAACCAGCAACGGCAAAGGTGGCGGCTGATTTAGCCAGACTTCAGGTAGGCGACATTCTGCTGACTCGAATTGCGCCAGTGGATGAGACGGTGTGGATGGTATCTGGCCCCTATACTCAAATGGGCAAGCTGGGAAAGCCAAAATTGGCGGTGGCGATCGGCAATTTCAAAGACAACTACAAGTCCTGGCTCTACAGCGATGCCCCAGATTTGCTTGAAGAAGCGTGGCGATCGGTGGAACACTACCACGAAATCTTCCTGGAGTTCTTTGGCAGTGATGAAGTGACAATGCCGGGATACCAGTTCAATAAGCAGATTGGAGCCTTTCAGGAACAGTTGACCCAACGCTATTTGGCGGCGGCGGGCGTTGACGGGTCGAAATCGCTAGATGAGCTGGCGGCAGAATCCGGGATGACAGAAGAAGAACTGGCGGCTGCCGCCGAAGAAGCGGGAGTTGACCCGGCAGAGGTTAGCCAACTGTTCAATCCGGGGGCTGATGGCCAGAAACCCAAGATGATGGCACCCGCCGTGCAGTTGCCGGATGACCTGAAGAAGGCAGAACAGTTGACGGTGTTGGCGCATCCTCGCTGGGGACAGATGTATTTGCCGACCTACACCAGGGTCAAAACTATTCTGGAGGCGGAGGATTGGCAGAGCGTGGATGGCAGCAGCAAGCTGATTCGCCATTATCTAGACGCGCCAGATGTGACACCGTTTGTGTGGCATCGGCTGGCGGAACAGTACCCCAAGCCACTGGAGACCATTTTGCAAACGCTGCTCGATCGCCCCTCCTTTCAACTCGATCGCGATCTGGATGCGCTGCTAGAGGAACACGGCAAACCGTTGCAGCCAGAACTGCCGGAGATTGCCAGTGTGCCGATTCATTTGCACAATCTGTTTGATGAAGCAGTACGAGAGGTGCAGAAATCGAAGTCGAAGGATAAGAAGAAGGCGAAGAAGAGTGGGTTTGGCGCTTAGCCGTTCCACTCTTGCAGGGCGATCGCTACTCCTTGATGCATCTCTGCGGTCAGGTTTTGTTGAGCCAGAGCCGTAAGCTGCTGATATGCCCGTTGTGGGTCAAGCTGTTTAAGGGCAGCGATCGCGTGTAGCCGCACGCCCATGTTGGCATCGGCCAACAGTTGAATCAGAGGATCGATGGCTTGCGGTTGCCCCAGTTGTCCCAGGCTGAGGGCGATCGCCTGCTTGACGTTGGGAGATTGCACAGAATGCGTGTGCAGGATGTTGAACAGGATTTCAGCCGCCTGTGGTTGAGCCTGGGGCTGTTCCACTCGCCCCAATACGGTAATGGCTTCGTGCAAACTTTGGGGGGGTGGATCGGATGCCGATTCTAAGTACTGCTGGAGATAGGTCAATGCTGTGACGCTGGCAATCCACCCTAGCGCCCGAATCGCCTCAAGCTGAAGCGGTAGCGGGGTGGCTGGCGATCGCAGCACTTCAAACAAGGCGGTTGCCGCCGCATCACTCCCAAGGCGACCCAGAGCTAACGCGGCTTGGCGGCAAACCTCCAGATTAAAATCCCAGAGCATCGGCTTGAGATGAGCTACCCGATCAATGGGGGAGGGCGACGGAGCCTGGAAGCCCAGGCTAACAACAGCGGCTCGCCGTACCTCGGCAGCGTGATCGTGCAATGCCTCAACCAGGGCAGGAGCGGCTTGGGGAATAGCAAGGTGGCTGAGTGCCTCGATCGCGGCTGCCCGTACAGCAGGAGACGAATCGTTGAGGACGCTCAGCAACGGTTGGGCACTATCGGGATGTCGGGTTTGGGCTAACGCCTGTACTGCGATCGAGCGGGTGGTTTCTGTGTGCAGGAGTTGGGTGAGCGGCGCGATCGCGACGGCTCCCATGCTGGCTAAGGTGGTTGCCGCCATGCCCACTACGTCTGTACTTTCGGCGGTGAGCAGCAGTTGAGTTAAAGCCGTAACGACGGTGGGATGATTAAACTGCCCCAGCAGACGGGCAACAAACCAGAGTATGTCATCATCGGTTTCGTCATCGTCCAGGATGGCAATTAGGGGTGCGATCGCCGCTTCACCAAATTTGGGGATGAGCTTGGCGCTATCCCACTGCGCCTGGAAGTCACCCGCTTTGAGCAGGGCGATCGACTGATCAAGCGTTAGTTGCGGGTCAGGATGATGCGGTGTCTCTTGGCTCACATTCGCTGTCAGCCAGGACGATACAGAGGCGTGTGAATTCATGAGTGGTAACTATTAAATGGCAGCTCTCGTTCAAGACATCACCGAGAGAGGCAAGATTGGAACCTTGGAGGATTTTTAAATTTATTAAATTCAATAGTCTACATTTGTCCCCAAATCCTTCAACCTTGGGAACTTCCGAGCCGAGCCTTGTTGCAAAGTCCCCCAGGTTGGGGCTGCGGCAAGCCAGAAAAGGGGGCAGTTCGAGTGACCATCAGCACTTTATAAATATCCTCTAAGCCGAGTCTACTTCGATTCCAACCGGACGGGGCTGCGATCGGGCGATTTTTAATACCAAATTCTGGCATTTATGCAAAAGCTGCATCATCAACATGCAACCACTTCATAGTTTCATAAGTTTTGTATCACCTTATACGGGTTTGTCGCTTCATCTTAAATACCGTAGTGGGTAACTTACTGCAAGTTGAAGAGTAAGATGCTGACCTGGGTTAGCAATGCTGATATTAAAGGGGTTGCAATTGCATTAGCTTGGTTTAGAACAGATGCAGAAATTTCTGAATATAACGCTCCGGTTTCAATGAGACTAATGAATTTGAAATTTGGGCGTTCAGCTAACTTGCTCTTGCTAAAAAAGTAGGGTGGAATTCCCGTTCGCCTGAATCTGTTAATTCTTTCGCTGTAAGGTTTTCATCTATTCCAATAGGCTGGTTTTCAAGTTTTTGTACAGATTACTACAGCTATTTACCTTCGATTGTTCTCCAATATTTTTTGAGATGAATGGAGAGATTAAGGTGGATTTGCTGCACCTAACTATCTGATGAACTCAATCATGGCTTTACGCTTTTGTTGGTCGAATATTTCATTTAAAGAACACAAGCCGCCGGTTGCTGTGGCAGTATTCAGCCCAAAATGGACGCTGCTTTGACTGCAAACTCCAAAAGACAAGCCGCATCTTTAGATGGAATGAGTGCCAAAAAAGTCAAATTCAATACAGTTTTTTGTTGTGAATTAGACTGATGAGCTGCTAATTAAACGATTCAAGTGCGATCGCTTTCTCCTGCAATTTTTTATGCCGTTTATGTGATGCAACTTTCGCATTGATGCTGTGCAAAAGCTTCATGATTCTCAAGATTTTGTAATCAAAGTTACTAAAGCTGCCGTTCAATCTCTCTAACCTACACAGACATCAGCTCTAACCCATCAGCTTTAACCCATCAGCTCTAACCCATCAGTCCCAATGCTGACCAAATGCCGACTAAGAAGAGGATTAAGCCGTGACTAGCGTTGTTAATACTTCGACCAGTCTGAACAAGTTTGAAAAGTTCAAAGCAGAAAAAGACGGTTTGGCTGTTAAGCCAGAACTCGATCATTTTGCTCAAATTGGTTGGGAAGCGATGGATCAGACCGATCGCGAGCATCGGCTCAAGTGGTTAGGTGTTTTCTTCCGCCCCGTCACTCCCGGCAAGTTTATGCTGCGGATGCGGACTCCCAGCGGTGAAATGACCAGCCACAAAATGCGCGTGCTGGCAGAAATTGTGCAGCGCTACGGTGAAGACGGCAATGCCGACATCACAACCCGGCAAAATTTGCAGCTTCGCGGCATTCGGATTGAAGATATTCCCGATATTTTTAACCGTCTGCAAGCGGCAGAAATGACCAGCGTGCAGTCTGGCATGGATAATGTCCGCAACATCACGGCCTCTCCGGTGGCTGGAATTGATGCCGATGAGCTGATTGATACCCGCTACCTGGTGCAACAGGTGCAGGATATGATCACCAACCACGGCGAGGGCAATCCAGAGTTCACCAATCTACCGCGTAAATTCAATATTGCGATCGAAGGTGGACGCGATAACTCGGTTCACGCTGAAATCAACGACATTGCGTTTGTCCCGGCTCTGCGGGCGGTTGAGCCAGTGCTGGTTGTAGACGATGAAGCCAAGTCTGCTGAATCTGTTGAATCTGTTCCCTCGTTGCAATTGGGCTTCAACGTGCTGGTGGGTGGCTTCTTTTCGGGCAAGCGTTGCGAGTCGGCTATTCCCCTGGATGCGTGGGTGGCTCCGGATGATGTGGTGGATTTGTGCCGCGCCATTCTGGAGGTTTACCGCGATCATGGGCTAAGAGCCAATCGGCAAAAGTCTCGGTTGATGTGGCTAATTGATGACTGGGGACTCGATCGCTTCCGTGAAGTGGTAGAAAAGCGGTTTGGACGAGAGCTGCTAACGGCGGCTCCCGAGGATGAGATGGCCTGGGACAAGCGCGACCACATTGGCGTGTTTGCTCAAAAGCAGCCCGGTTTGAATTATGTGGGTCTCCATATTCCCATTGGTCGCCTGTTTGCCCCGGATATGTTTGAGGTGGCACGGCTGGCAGAGGTTTATGGCAATGGTGAAATTCGGCTAACGGTTGAACAAAACCTGATCATTCCCAACATTCCCAATTCGCGGTTAGAGGCGTTTTTGCAGGAGTCGCTGCTGGAGAAGTTTTCTATCCATCCAGACTCATTGGTGCGATCGCTGGTTTCCTGTACCGGCTCACAGTTCTGCAACTTTGCCTTAATTGAAACTAAAAACCGTGCCCTGGCAATGGTGAAAGATCTGGAGACTGAACTCAACGTTCCTCACCCGGTTCGCATTCACTGGACGGGGTGCCCGAATTCTTGTGGTCAGCCGCAGGTGGCCGATATCGGGTTCATTGGCACCAAGGTTCGCAAAGACGGCAAAACCGTTGAAGGGGTGGATCTTTACATGGGTGGCAAGGTGGGCAAAGAGGCTCAGCTTGGTACCTGTGTTCAAAAGGGGATTGCCTGTGACGATCTCAAGCCTGTGTTGCGATCGCTGCTCATTGAACACTTTGGTGCCCACCCTAAGGAGGAAGCTGTGACGTAACGTTCGCTATCTCTCCTTATCGCTGCATTGGTCACTTACAGCAATCATGCTGACGATTCATTCTTAATCCCCCCTATTTAGATCTGGAAGACACGAATGGCAAGTTTCTCACGACGCAAGTTTTTGTTTACCGCAGGCGCAACTGCCGCCGGTACGTTCCTTGTACATGGTTGTAGTGGCAACAATACCACCAGTTCCGAGCCGGTTCCTGCTGCCAGTATTGATCCAGCAGATGCGCCCGAAGTCACCGGAGCTAGATTAGGATTCATTGCCCTCACCGACTCTGCCCCCCTGATTGTGGCTAAGGAGAAGGGTATCTTTGCCAAATACGGCATGCCGGATGTGGAAGTAACCAAACAGGCTTCCTGGGGAACCACCCGTGACAACCTGGTATTGGGATCAGGCGGCGGTGGTATTGATGGGGCGCATATCCTAACCCCAATGCCTTACCTGATTAGCCAGGGTGCTGTTACCGATGGCAACAAAGTGCCCATGTATATCCTGGCTCGCCTCAATGTCGATGGTCAGGCTATCTCGGTGGCGAACACATACAAAGATCTGGATGTTCAGCTAGATAGTTCGTTGCTAAGAGCCAAAATTGACGAAGCGAAGGCCGCTGGCAATCAGCTCAAGTTTGCCGTGACGTTTCCCGGTGGAACCCATGACCTGTGGATGCGCTACTGGTTAGCCGCAGGCGGTATCAACCCGGATACTGATGTATCTACCCTGGTGGTTCCGCCGCCTCAAATGGTTGCCAACATGAAAACGGGCACAATGGATGCTTTCTGCGTGGGCGAGCCGTGGAACGCACAGTTGATTAACCAGGATGTTGGTTACTCGGCATTGACCACCGGGCAACTGTGGAACAACCATCCCGAAAAAGCCTTTTCGATGCGAGCCGATTGGGTGGATCAAAATCCCAAGGCGACGATGGCATTACTCAAGGCCGTATTAGAAGCGCAAATCTGGTGCGACCAGGCAGAAAACAAAGAAGAGATGGCTGATATTGTCTCGAAGCGGGCGTGGTTTAACGTTCCGGCTAAGGACATTGTGGAACGTTCCAAAGGTAACTTTGACTTTGGCGATGGCCGGGTCGAAGACAACAGCCAACACGTAATGAAGTTCTGGATGGATGATGCTTCGTATCCCTTCAAGAGTCACGATTTATGGTTCTTAACCGAAAACATCCGCTGGGGGTATTTACCCGCTGATACCGATACCAGAGCATTGGTGGATCAAGTTAACCGAGAAGACCTCTGGCAAGAAGCGGCGCGGGCGATCGGCCAGGAAGCAGCGATTCCAGCCAGCACCTCACGTGGGGTGGAAACCTTCTTTGATGGCATCACCTTTGACCCGGAAAATCCCCAGGCGTATCTCGACAGCCTTGCCATCAAAAAGATTTAGGAATCAGCAACGGGATACGGATAGGCAGGTTCAAATTGCCCTGCGGACTGAAGGGGTGTTTTCAAAGTCCAATTGATAGCCCTTACAGCAGACATTGAAGCCGTTTCAAACAGCCGCCTGGAGCGCCTGCCTACTCTCTATTTTTTCTAATTGAATTGGCATTGCCTGATCACTTATCACACCGTGACCGAGGAGACTGAACCGTGACTACACTGAACCCCAGATCGAGACGCACCCGTTCCAAATCGATTCCACCCGCCGTTGCCAAACAGATCCGAATCATTGCACCACCGCTGATTGCGATCGCCCTTTTTCTCATCATCTGGCAGGTTCTTACCTCAACTCCAGGAGCCAACCTACCCAGCCCAATTCAAACTGTACAAGATACCTGGGAACTCATTGTTGATCCCTTCTTTGACAATGGTGGAAATGATAAAGGGCTGTTTTGGCAGATCTTAACCAGCCTTCAGCGTGTAGCGTTGGGGTATTCATTAGCGGCAGTGATTGGAATCGGATTGGGAATTTTGACGGGTACCAGTCCCTTTATGTATCGAGCGTTAGATCCTCTGTTTCAGGTGTTGCGGACTGTACCGCCGCTGGCATGGTTGCCGATTTCGCTAGCGGCCTTTCAGCAAGCCAATCCCTCTGCTATCTTTGTCATCTTCATTACGGCGATTTGGCCAATTATCATCAACACGGCTGAAGGGGTCAGACAAATTCCGCAGGACTACAACAACGTCGCTAAAGTATTGCGGCTCTCGCGCAGCAAGTATTTCTTTAAGGTATTGTTTCCTGCCACGGTTCCTTATATCTTTGCCGGATTGCGGATTGGCATTGGTTTATCATGGCTGGCGATCGTGGCGGCTGAGATGTTGATTGGTGGTGTTGGCATTGGCTTCTTTATTTGGGATGCCTGGAATAGCTCCCGCATTAGCGACATCATTATTGCCATTGTTTATGTCGGCGTTGTGGGTTTGCTGTTAGATCGATTGGTTGCTTACATTGCCAGTCTGGTGGTCAAGGACGACCAGGGCGCTTAATTGCGAAGTATTGCCATCCACATCACTGCTTAGAACACAGCCCAATAGTACTTGTCATCCTTCATCTCCTATCTGTCATGTCTACTTTTGTTGAAGTTGATCATGTTGATCGAATCTTTGCCCTCTCGAATGGCGAGAGCTATGTGGCGCTCCGAAACATTGATTTGAAGATTCAGCCTGGTGAATTTGTTTCATTGATTGGGCATTCTGGTTGCGGTAAATCGACGCTGCTCAATATCCTGGCGGGTCTCGATCGCCCCACTACAGGCGGCATTATCCTGGAAGGTCGGCAGGTGACAGAACCAGGCCCCGATCGCATGGTGGTGTTTCAAAACTATTCATTGTTGCCCTGGCTTACCGTCCGTGACAACATTGCCCTGGCGGTGGACGAAGTGATGGCGAATGCGCCCAAGGGCGAACGGCGCGGCGTGGTAGAACATCACATTGATCTGGTGGGGTTGCGGCCTGCGGCGGATAAACTGCCAGGCCAAATTTCGGGAGGAATGAAGCAACGGGTGGCGATCGCCCGTGCCCTGGCTATCCGACCCAAACTGCTGCTGCTGGATGAACCGTTTGGGGCGCTTGATGCCTTGACGCGCGGCGGTTTGCAGGAGAAGCTAATGGCGGTGTGTGAAGAGAGCCATGTCACCTGCGTGATGGTGACTCACGATGTGGATGAAGCGCTGTTGCTGTCCGATCGCGTCGTGATGCTGACCAATGGCCCGGAAGCGCACATTGGTCAAGTGCTAGATATTCCGTTTTCGCGTCCCCGGCACCGCATGGAAGTGGTTAACCATCCCAACTACTATGCCTTGCGCGGTGAAATTATTTACTTCTTGAACCAGCAGCGACGCGCCAAGAAACAGCAGGCCAAGCCCACTGTAGCGATCGCCCGACACGGTTTAGAGAAGGTGAATTTGGAGATTGGCTTTATTCCATTGACCGACTGTGCGCCGTTAGTGGTGGCACAGGAAAAAGGATTCTTCCAAAAGCATGGACTGGACGTTACCCTTAGCCGTGAGCCAAGCTGGAAGGCGATCGAACAGGGAGTGGCCTCTGGTCAACTGGATGCGGCGGTGATGGTGGCTGGAATGCCGCTGGCAATGACGTTGGGGATGGGCAACAAGCCGCCTTTACCAATGGTGAGCGCTCTTACCCTTTCTCGCAACGGAAATGCCATTACGCTGCACAAACGGTTTTACGAGCAGGGAGTGCGGACATTAGCCGACTTTAAAGCGGCGATCGCACAAACGCCCGATAAAGTTCACACCCTCGGTATGGTGCATCCCGCTTCAATGCACAACTTGATGTTGCGCTACTGGCTGGCAGAAGGTGGAATTCACCCCGATCGCGATATCAGTTTGACGGTGATTCCGCCGCCGCAGATGGTGTCAAACCTGAAGGCCGGCAATCTTGATGGCTACTGTGTGGGTGAACCGTGGAATACTCGCGCCGTGCACGAGCAGCTTGGCTTTGTCATTGCTACCGATCTAGATATTTGGCCGGGGCATCCCGAAAAGGTGTTGGGGGTACGCGAACAGTGGGCGAATCAATATCCGCAAACCCACCTGGCGTTAATCAAAGCGCTGCTAGAAGCCTGTGCTTACTGCGACGATCGCCGCAACCGTGAAGAAGTGCTGTCGCTGATTTGTCAGCCGCAATATGTGGGCTGCGACCCAGCAGATGCCCGGATTGGCTTCATCGATCCCTACCAGTACGGAACAGATGCAGAACCGAAGCAACTGTTACACTATAACCAGTTTTCTGTAAACCAAGCCAATTCTCCTAACCGGGTAGAAGGTCTGTGGATTTTGACTCAAATGGCGCGTTGGGGTATGGTTCCCTTTCCTCGCAACTGGATTGAAATTCTCGATCGCGTTCGTCGGGTTGATTTATACGGTCAAGCGGCACGCGAGTTGGGCTTACCTGGCATCGATCGCGATCGCGACCCCATTCACTTCGCCAATGGCAACAGCTTCAATCCGAATGACCCAATTCACTATCTCAACAGTTTGTCGATTAAACATGACATCCGGGTTGAAGAAGTGGTGATTGATTCATCCATCACAGCAGCCGCATAGATTGCGGTGTGGCTATCGTTGCTTGCGTCTTACTGCCCTATACCCAGTTGCCTACAATGCAGATCCTGAACAACACCGACCTTCAACCCCATCCCTCACCATCCATTGCCGATCGCGATCCCTTCCTGGTCATTGAAAACGTCTCGAAGGTGTATCCCACTTCAGCGGGGCCTTACACCGTACTGGATGGCATTAATCTCACCATTCAAGAAGGTGAATTTATTTGCGTCATTGGTCACTCTGGTTGCGGTAAAACCACCATGCTGGATATGGTATCTGGCTTTCGCCAGCCAACTACAGGCGAAGTGCGGCTAGAAAACCAGCGCATTACCCAACCCGGCCCCGATCGCATGGTGGTGTTTCAAAACTATGCGCTGCTGCCGTGGCTTTCTGCCTTTGACAATGTGTATTTGGCGGTAGATGCTGTCTCAGATGCACCTCGCGCCCAAAAAGTGAGCCTTGTCCACGAACATCTGGCGCTGGTTGGCCTCACAGAAGCCGCAGACAAATTGCCGAAGCAGCTTTCGGGCGGCATGAAACAGCGGGTGGCGATCGCCCGTGCCCTGGTAACTCGTCCTAAGGTTCTGGTACTGGACGAACCGTTTGGCGCACTGGATGCCATCACCAAAGAAGAATTGCAGGAAGAGTTGCTCAAAATTTGGCGTGAACACAAAGTCACTGTGTTGATGATCACCCACGACATTGATGAAGCGCTGTTCCTTGCCGATCGCCTGGTGATGATGACCAATGGCCCTTCTGCCCAAATTGGTGAAGTGCTAAATATCCCCTTCCCGCGTCCCCGCAGCCGCAGCCGCATCATGGAAGATCCGGAATACTACAACCTGCGGAACTATGCTTTGGACTTTCTCTATCGTCGTTTTGCCCACGATGACGATTAATCTCCGTTGCTCCATTCCGGTTTGCCTTTCCCGACCTCTACCCCAAAACGACTGTGTCAGACTCTGTAAAAACCCTCTGTCCCTACTGTGGTGTTGGATGTGGACTGGAAGTGTCCCCTCCGGCTCAGCGCAACCAGGCGACGAATCGAGCGAGTGATGGCACCCCCATCTGGAAAGTGCGTGGCGATCGCGCTCATCCATCGAGTCAGGGAATGGTGTGCGTCAAAGGGGCAACCGTCACGGAGTCCATTGGTCGCGATCGGTTGCTGCATCCAATGATGCGAGAATCGCTAGATCAGCCGTTTCGGCAAGTCAGTTGGGATGAGGCATTTACGCAGATAGTCGATCGCATTCAAACCGTCAAAGCAACGTATGGAGCGGATGCAATTTGCATGTATGGGTCGGGGCAGTTTGCCACCGAAGACTATTACGTGGCGCAAAAACTGATGAAAGGTTGCTTGGGTACCAATAACTTTGACGCTAACTCACGGCTCTGCATGTCGTCTGCGGTATCCGGCTACATTCAGAGCTTTGGTGCGGATGGCCCACCGTGCTGTTACGACGATTTAGAACTGACCGATTGCGCCTTTCTGATTGGCACCAACACGGCAGAATGCCATCCCATTGTGTACAACCGTTTGCGGAAGCATCACAAGCAAAACCGCCACGTCAAACTGGTGGTAGTCGATCCGCGCCGCACGCCCACCGCAGAAGATGCTGATTTGCACCTTGCCATTAAGCCCGGAACAGATATTGATTTGCTCAACGGCATGGCTCATTTGCTGCTGCGCTGGGGCTACTACGATCCAGAATTCATTGAAGACTGTACCCAGGGTTTTTCAAAGTTTGCCAAGATAATTCGCCTTTACCCCCCATCGGTGGTGGCGCAGCGGTGCGGTATTTCTGTTAAAGATTTAGAAACCGCTGCCCATTTATGGGGCAAGGCGAAACGGGTGCTGTCGCTTTGGTCGATGGGAATTAACCAATCAAGCGAGGGAACGGCAAAAGTTCGTACCCTGATTAACCTGCACCTCATGACCGGGCAGGTGGGTAAGCCTGGAGCGGGGCCGTTTTCGCTGACCGGGCAACCCAATGCAATGGGTGGGCGAGAAGCGGGCGGATTGTCTCATCTGTTGCCGGGGTACCGTTCTGTCCTTAATCCGCAGCATCGCGCCGAAGTGGAACATGTGTGGAATGTGCCGTCTCATCAAATTTCTCCGGTGCCCGGTCGAACCGCATGGGACATGATTACGGGTCTGGAGACGGGGGACGTGCAGATGCTATGGATCGCTGCTACGAATCCAGCGGTGAGCCTGCCCGACCTGGAACGAACCAAAGCGGCACTGCGAAAATCGCCGTTTACGGTGTATCAAGAAGCGTACTATCCCACCGAAACGGCGGCTTTTGCTCATCTGCTGTTGCCTGCAACCCAGTGGAGCGAAAAGTCGGGTACGATGACTAATTCGGAACGGCGGGTGACACTTTGCCCCGCCTTTCAACGCCCCCGTGGTGATGTAAAAGAAGATTGGGCGATTTTTGCTGAAGTGGGTCGCCGTTTGGGGTTTGAGCAACAGTTTGCCTTTACAACATCGGCTGAGGTTCACGCTGAATTTGTGCAGTTGACGCGCGATCGCCCCTGCGACATGACGGGTATGAGCCACGATCGCCTGCAACGGGAAGGGCCGTTGCAATGGCCCTGTCCTGACTCGGAACCCGCCCCACTGGGAGAAGCCAAACCTGCGGCAAAGCGGCTCTATACCGATGTGCGGTTTCATACGCCGGACGGACGGGCGCGGTTTGGGGCGTACCATTCGCGGGGGTTAGCGGAACCGCCCGACGACCAGTATCCTTATGTGCTGACGACTGGACGGCTCTATGGTCACTGGCACACCCAAACCCGCACCGGACGCACCGATAAAATTCGGCAAATGCATCCCAATCCGTTCATTGAGATTCATCCGCGCGATGCCAAAAAGTTGGGCATTGAGAACGACGGTTGGGTAGAGGTGCGATCGCGCCGAGGGTTCGCCCGATTTCCGGCCAAAGTGACGAAGGCGATCGCCCCTGGTACGGTTTTTGTGCCAATGCACTGGGGATCGTTATGGGCTGACCAGGCCGAAGCGAATGCCCTGACTCATCCTGAATCCTGCCCGGACTCGCTGCAACCAGAACTGAAAGCCTGTGCGGTTCAACTCATCCTGGTTTCTGCCGAACTCGACAGTCAAAACGCATTCCGGCGTGAACTTTCTCTCTCCTCCCCGCCAATATCCTAGCCGTCTAACTCAAGCAAACGAGTTCAATGGATTTGTATGATGCGAACTTCCAGTTATCGCTCTCCAAACGCACCCCAAAGGCTTGATTCTCCAACATTCGCAGGTGCTTCTTGCTGCGAGGCGGCTGAGCTGTAAAGGATGGGAATTAACCCAGCGGCAAACGTGCCAAGCACAAAGAGAAGCACGCCGTTCCAGAAATTAGAACGCTTGAAACGATGTGACTCGGCTACTTCCGGATGCAATCTGTCTTGAAGGTTCATTGTAAAACTGATTCGTTCTGTTTGTTTTATGGATGCATTATCAACCTAGCAAATTTTCTGTATCTAAAACTACAAAAAATGTAACTCTTGCAGATCCCCCATTCCGGCAGCAGCAGGGAAACTGAAACCGAGCGTTGCGGCTGGATTGGTGGATCAGGCTGTTTTGTTAGACCTTTAGCGGAGAAATTGACATGGCTGGATTATGGTCCTTCAGTGGGCGCTACCGTATCTTGCACATGACCTGGTTTGCCTTCTTCCTGACGTTTATCGTCTGGTTTAACCTTGCGCCTCTGGCAACGGCTTTAGAAGCAGATTTAGGCTTATCAGAAGCGCAACTAAGAACGCTTGCTATTTGCAATGTGGCGCTGACCGTTCCAGCCCGAATCATTGTGGGCATGTTGTTGGATCGCTATGGCCCTCGCCTTACCTATTCTTGTCTGATGATGTATGCGGCGTTGCCCTGTCTGGCTTTCGCTTTCTCGCAAAACTTTGGGCAGTTGGTAGCCAGTCGGCTAGCGCTCAGCATTGTAGGATGCGGCTTTGTCATCGGTATTCGCATGGTGGCAGAATGGTTTCCGTCTAAAGAGATTGGCTTAGCAGAAGGTATCTACGGCGGCTGGGGCAATTTTGGTTCGGCGGCGGCGGCCTTTACCCTACCCACGATCGCTGCAATGTTGGCGTTTATGGCTGCGGGGCAGGTAAACTGGCGGTTTGCGATCGCCCTGACCGGCATCATTACCGCCATTTACGGAGTGGTGTACTATTTCAGCGTCTCGGATACGCCACCGGGCAAAGTGTATCAGCGTCCCTCCAGCAGTGCTGGCATGGAAGTGACTTGCCAAAAAGACTTTTGGGCGCTGCTGTTGATGAATATTCCCCTGGTTGGCATTTTGGGAGTGATTGCCTGGCGCTTAAGCAATATGGGGTTTCTCAGCCCGACCAGATTCACCCTGACGCTGCTGTTCCTGGTGGGACTGTATTTGTTTCAGTCCTACAACATTTGGCGGGCAAACCGTGAGCTGATGGCAGGCCGCAAGCGGTATCCGCCTGGCGATCGCTACAACTTTTCGCAAGTGGCAACGCTGGAATTGGGCTATCTCGCCTGTTTTGGTTCAGAGTTAGCGGTTGTGTCAATGCTGCCTGCTTTCTTTGAAAACACGTTTGCGCTATCCGCCGCCATGGCGGGTGGTATTGCGGCCAGCTATGCCTTCATGAATCTGATTGCCCGACCGGGAGGAGGCTGGATTTCAGACAAAATTGGCAGCCGTAAGTGGACAATGACGGTGGTAACGGCCTTGATGGGAATGGGCTATCTGGTGCTGAGCGGTGTCGGTTCGAGCTGGGCTTTACCGATCGCCATTCTCATTTCAATGGCAGTTGGCTTTTTCGTCATGGCGGCAGAAGGGGCAACCTATGCGATCGTGCCTCTGGTAAAGCGGCGGGTCACGGGGCAAATTGCGGGTAATGTGGGTGCCTATGGCAATGTGGGCGCGGTTGGTTTTTTGACCATTTATAGCTTGCTGCCTGAAGGTGCCGTGGGTAACCGCATCTTTTTTCAAATGTTGGGGGTGGTGGGCTTGATCGTAGCGAGCATTTGTCTGTTCTTTTTAAAGGAACCAACTGGGTCGCATGAAGAAGAACTGCGATCGCCAATGGTCGAAGAAGAGATACCCGTTTCGTCCTATGAGGAGCGAGTCAATTAATCTTGGTTTAGAGGATGTTTTAAAAGTCTGATTTGTAGCCCGATACCCGTAGGGGCGTAGCATTCGGGCAATACTTCTGGGTCTATTTCAAGGGCTATCTGCCGAATGCTACGCCCTTACAGGAGACATTTGATACTTTTCAAACAACCTCTTAACTTGCCTATCTTTGGCACCTCGATCAATTGCCTTATTGCGAAAATTGATCCAGCTATAGCAAGCTTTTCTCAATAAGCGACCCTGTTTTTCGAGGTACCCCTTTCTTTGTCAATTTACTAATACATTGCTAACGTCTATTACAACTGTCTAATCTGACCAAAGGGCTTAGCTAGTCCTTCTCATGATCGATAGCAGTAACCAAACGAAAAGGAGCGCTTCAACACCAGTAGGAACAAACCTAATTAAGAACAGAAAGTTAGAAATCCGTTCACCGGACGTTGCGCCGAGCCATAGCATATCTCCATTGTTTTGAATGCTATTCACCACTCTTGGTATACACCATGTATAAAGAAAGCCATTGATGATGAGGTAGGTCGAGTATGCAATTGCAGCTGTTTTTCTAGTCTGGTAGAAGACCCAAAATAACGTAGTTAGTTTAACAAGACCTAGAACGAGTGAAATAATCACGCCGAGTACAGATACCATTGAGGCACTCCGTGGTGGTTGTCTGGCGAGTTGTACTAAATCATTACGCTCTAACTCGCAGATCCTTAGATTGCCCTGCCTGTATCCTCGCAATCACACTCGAAGTCTTGCCGGCTAATGGTAACGCTCAGTAGCGGCAAATACCTTCAAAGCTACCCTGCTGTTTGTTGGCTGCTCGCCTAACTTTGCATTGCAAGCAATGTGGAGCAGTTCGCCGCAACAGCGTTGTTGTGCTTCATGCTGTGTCCCTATTTTGTTCTCTCTCCTGAAACCGCTGCCCTGGCTGCTAGTTCTTCGATCGCTCCGACGATTTTGGTGCCGGAGCCGCTCGATTAGCCGCCGAGCCTGCATTTGTTTCGCGAGGCTTCGCTGGTGCCGGAGTGGGTTCTGGCTGAAGCTGCTGCCGACCGTTGCGGATAACGCGAACCATATCCAATAGCTGCTGCTCCATATCCTTGAGGACACTATCCGCGTAGTCATCGGCTCCAGATTGAATGTCTTCGGCTTCCGCGATCGCCATCTGCCGAATCTCCTCTAGCTCCTGCTGTGCCCGACGGCGCATCTGCTCAATGTCGGCCATTGTTTGTTCGCGGGCAGCCTCACACTCTTGCTGCACCCGCTGTTGAATTTGCTGTACTTCTAGCTCTGCCTGCCGCAATAAACCCATTTCATCCAAAATTTGAGCCGCTCGCTGCTCTGCCGCTTCAATGATTTCTTGGGCATACTGCTCCGCCTCTAGCAGCAGTTCTTCCTTCTCGCGAACAACTTCGCTTGCTTCTTGAAAAGCAGTGGGCAAGCTTAACCGAATCAAATCAAGCTGATCCAGCAGATGCTCTTCATCGACGATCGTGCGCCGACTGAGCGGAATTCGAGGGCTGTCTAAAATCATTTCCTCTAGCTTATTCAGCTCTCGCTGAATATCGACTCCGCCTATTCGTGCGGCATCCCCATAGGTGACTCCGCTATTGGAAGATCCCCCGGCGTGGGTGCTGGGTCCGTTTCGTTCTGTGGTGAGAGATGGGTCTTGGCGTAACATCGGCGGATATCCAGGGCAACGGGTGGAGGAACAAGATGATCAATCGGACCGCCAAATTTAGCAATTTCCTTAACTAAGCTACTACTCAGAAAACTATATTCGTTGGAGGTTGCTAAAAAAACGGTTTCGATATCGTCGGAGAGTGTTTTGTTAGTATGAGCCATCTGGAGTTCCATTTCAAAGTCTGAAACCGCTCGTAAACCCCGTAAAAGCACACCAGCGTTGCGAATACGGGCATAAGTTACGGTTAAGCCATCAAAACTATCAACTTCCAGATTGGATAAGTGACGAGTTGCCTGACGAATCTGGCTGAGCCTCTGCTGCACGCTAAACAGCGGCGACTTATTAGGATTGCGAAACACCACCACCACCACCTGATCAAAGAGCTGACAGCCACGCTCAATGATGTCCAGATGACCGAGGGTAATCGGATCGAAACTACCAGGATAGATTGCAATCACAGCTCAGGTTGCCAAAGCGTTTGTGCAGATTATACCGAATGCAACTCGTGACAGAGCATTGTTCAGTTTTTGCGATGAGTTCCCCATCACAAACTGTTCAGCCCTATCGAGTTAATTCTTATTTCATACGCTAAAAAAGATGGTTTGTCTGTATCTAATCCTGTATCAAAAATGGCATTAACGCGCTACACTTACGGGCGCTTGCAAGGGCACAGCCGCATTGACTAACCCTAGCAAAGACCCGGCCTGTTCTTGTCCGCTGGTCGCTAAATCGCTGTGGCAAAGATAAACCCGATCGCTCACACGGCAGAGCAGGTCTAACACCTGACGTTGCAACCGTTCCTGGTCAGCCAGCAACGAATCCTGTGCTGTCCAGGGTCGTCCCGGCCAGTCGCGTAAAAACAGGGGTGCGCCAAACAACGGGCCGCCACCAGAAAGCCAGAAGGGTGATCCTGCATCTAACCAGAACTGCCAGCGGTGGTGCCGCCGATTTGCCCGATATTGAAAGATGGTGGATACGGTCACCGCTTGATTAGATTTTCCAATGGGACGAACTGGATAGGGGTCAGCGGTAATGGTGCCGTTTTGCAGCAGTTGAATAAACTGCCCCACCGAGGTGGACGCAGGCGCATCGATGCGATCGCTCTGTTGCAGCCGTTTGTCAATATCCCAATAGTGTTGTGCTGTTTCCACCAGTTCTCGCAATGCCGCTAACTGGTCGTAGGGCAATTGGCTGCCGCCATAGAGAAACCGCTGAATAGCGCGATCGATCAACACTACAGGACTGGGGATCAAGCGCTGGACTTGCTCCTGCTGTTGAGTTTCAATCCATTGCCGCATCGCCTCGTATGCCTGAGTCGCCTGATAACCAAGCCGATCCCAGCGGGGAAACGTTGTGGAGGGCAACAACTGGGGCTGAGCCGGGTCGGGAACAAAGCAGTAATCTACCAGCAAACCAGCTCGTACCGGATCGATGCTGGCCGTTGCCAGTCCTGCGGCCTCAGGACTTGTCCCTGGAGTCTGGCTCAGCACCACCAGCATCTCCGCAACCGCATCACGACTGAGCATCCGTCCTAAACCGGGGTACACCAGTGCCAATAGAGACAGGACGGCACGAATCATGGGTGAGCTAATCAGCGGTCGCTGATCGTTCAGCGATTCGACCGCAATTCCCCGACTGTTGAGGATGGTTTTTAGCGTGTAGCGGGCGATCGCGTCTACGCCCGGGCCAATTACCGCCACGTCCTCAGGCTGCACCTGTCCCGACTCTACCGCCGCAACAATGGTTTCAGCCGTTTGCCGCAACAACTCGGCTCTAGACACGGTTTGAATCGTTTGAATTGATGCTGGCAGGTCTGGCAGCATGGGTGCATCGATCCAGGTAGGAATCGCTTTCCCCCACTCTGCTCCCAAACAGGGTTCTACAGGGTGGGGCAACTGTTCCACGTGGCAGCGATCGGCCAGCATTGCCAAATCGGTGGGATCGGCTCCTACCCCCATCCGAATGCCGCCGTTGGGGTTGTAGCTAAACGCACCGGGCATACCCTGATCCAGCAGGATCTCAAATAGCTGACGAGCGATCGCCGGATACTCATCCACGTCGTCGGCGACAACAGCCCGATAACGCCGACGCAAATGCTGCTGATAGGTCGGATGGGGCAGCAGATGCCGCCAGTACAGCTCTGTAATTAGCCCATAGGTCAGTAGCCCTCGTCCCAGGCACCAGCTCCGCCAGCGCCTCAGCGCCTCGCCGATCGCCTCCCAGACAGCCGCTGAGCCAATCGTTTCAGAAAACCCGTCTTTTAGGATGGTGGGAATGTCTTCAATCGGGGTGCCGCTGTTGGCGCACAGTTGCAGTAAATCGAGCGATCGCCGCACCATAAAGTAGTCTGAAACCCCCTCTAATTTGAGGATTCCTGCCTCTAATTCTGGTTGCCAGAGACGGGTGGCCAGTTCTTGCTCCGTTTCAGGCCGAAGTCGCAACGGAAAATGAGCCTTTAGGTTAAGCTGTTGAATCAAAAGGGGATAAAACAGAATAACCTCGTCTTGCAAAAAGCCGAGGGGAGTGGTGGAGTCGAAGCGATACCGCCCCTGGGTTGCTTCTGCAAGGCGATCGGCTAGCTCAATCCGGTTGTCGCCCGTTGCTGCAAAGACCAAAATTGTAGGCATCACCTGCCAGCGCTGCCCAGGAGATGCATTAGACCAAGCCAAAAATTGCTCAATTAAGCGGGTGGTTTTACCGCTGCGGGTTGAGCCAGTAATCCAAACAGAATCGAGAGTAACCAATTATGTTTTACTGAACTATACTACGTACTCTAAGCCTGTATTTCCAGGATACCTAACTTTGGTGTGAGCTATTGCTGAAGCAGTTTCTCTAATGAGCGTCTCTCATCTAACCCTCTTCATGAAGCGCTGATTAGAATTGGTTATGTTAACGACCGAATTTATGTACTGACGCGGCTGATCTTAGCTGAATAGTTGAGGGCAAAGACTTGCGGCATCCTCTGGCTCAACAATTAGAAAAACTTGTCAGGTGCCCCTTATAAACCTATGAGAAATTCTGTGTTTGGCACGCTCAAAACGTACGTACGCGCTGCTAATCAATGGCTGCTTAGAACACCAGAACGAGCGCTCAACGAATCATACGAAGCCGCTTTAACCATCAAAGGAATTGAGGATGTTCACTTTGGCGGGGGAAAGATATCGCCCGACTATGGAACCTACAGCAAAAGTGCTCAGGACTATTTTCAGGCAGAGCTGAAAAAGTATCTGAATATCGCCAAAGTAAGGCTGACTGAGTTTAAAACCAGTAGCTCGGTTTTGCGAATCTCGAATCAGCAAATTACAGAAATTCAGGTAGCAGAAGACTCAACCGATTTACAGAATATCAATGTCATCGATAGACAGGCGTTAATTCTTAAAAAGCTACGATTTATCGATGAAGTGGTGGCCAGATATAGCGCTGAAGTACCTCGTTCGTCGGTTATTGTTCTGCCAAAAAACACGCAACCCGCTCAAATGAGTCAGGTAGATACCGATGGTTCTCGCGCTCGGAATGTCGCGCGCAGCCAGGAACAAGTAGAGCAAACGGGCAAGCAAGCACCAACGAACGTGGAGTCTATTAGCGATAAAACAGGTGTGTTGCCGCGATCGATTCTAAAAACGGTCGATCGCATCAAACGAGAACTTGATCCCAAGGCCGAGGAAGTGGTTGTTGAGAACTTCCGCACCTCCAAATCGCGAACTATTATCTCTTTGCGGTTTATTCTGCTGTTAGTAATTATTCCGCTGCTCACGCAGCAAGTGTCTAAAAACTTTGTTGTTGGGCCAATTGTCGATCACTTCAGGCAAGAAGGTGAGCAGGTAGGCGTATTTCTAAACTATGAAATGGAAGAAGAAGCGCTCGATGAACTGCGGCGCTTTGAAGAAAGAATTCGCTTTGAAATTTTAATTGGCAAGCTACCCCCCGTTGCGGAAGAAGAAATTGCGGCTGAAATTAGAAGCAAAGCCGCAGAAGTAGAAGAAGAATATCGGCAGCGAAGTTCGGATGCCATTAAGAACGTGTTTGCCGATATTTTTGCCCTGGGTGCCTTCGCGGGTGTAATAGCTACCAGCAAGCGTGAAATCGCAATTCTAAAGTCTTTCCTGGACGAATTAATTTACGGCTTAAGCGATAGTGCCAAAGCCTTCATCATCATTTTGTTTACCGACACCTTTGTTGGATTTCACTCACCGCACGGATGGGAAGTATTGCTCGAAGGGGTATCAAGGCATTTAGGTTTGCCGGCCAATCGAGACTTTATATTCCTGTTTATTGCTACGTTTCCGGTGATTCTAGATACTATATTTAAGTACTGGATCTTCCGCTATTTGAATCGAATTTCTCCGTCTGCGGTTGCGACTTACAAAAACATGAACGAGTAGGAAACTGCACCCAGTTGAGGCGATCGGTCTGCTGAATCCCTGACGCAGCAATCTTAAAAAAGCGGCACCTAACAGACGGCTTGCCGTACTAAAACCGGATGGCTTTGTCGAATTGGGATCGTAATTTGAAACGTTGTTCCTTGCTCGGTAGAGATGCAGTTAAGAGTGCCGCCATGCTTCTGCACCACAATTTGATAGCTGATGGCTAACCCTAATCCGGTTCCTTTTCCGGTCGGCTTGGTGGTAAAGAAAGGATCAAAGATCTTGGTTTGAGTCGCTAGCGGAATTCCAGAGCCGTTGTCTGTAATCTGAATTTGCACCTGCTGCTGCTCAACCATGTTCGTTTGAATAGTGATCTGTCCTGAATACGGTTGAGATTGGCTAGACAGAGATTCTAGATTGGTTTGTTCTAGAGCATCGATCGCATTACTCAAAATGTTCATGAACACTTGATTAAGCTGTCCGGCATAGCATTCAATTTGGGGAACTGCTCCATAGTCTTTCACCACTTTGATGGACGGGCAATTTGATTTTGCCTTCAGCCGATTTTGTAGAATCAACAGCGTTCCCTCGATCCCGTCGTGAATGTTGACCGGTTTCATATCAGATTCGTCAACCCGGGAAAAATTGCGGAGCGACAGCACAATTTGCCGAATACGATCGGCACCAATTTTCATGGAATCGATAGTCTTGGGCAGATCTTCTTCAATAAAATCAAGCTCGATCGCCCCAATCGACTTTTGAATCTCAGCCGAAGGGGACGGATAGGTTGCGTGATAAAGCCGCAGTAAGCTCAACAGGTCGTCTGCATATTGGTGAATGTACGTCAAATTTCCATGAATAAAATTCACAGGATTGTTGATTTCGTGGGCAATCCCGGCGACAAGCTGCCCCAAACTCGACATTTTTTCGGTTTGGATCAGTTGAGACTGCGTTTGTTGCAGTTGACTTAAAGCGTCTTCTAGCTCTCGGTTTGCGGCTTCTAGTTGAGCAGGACTAGGCAGCGATAGCGCTAATGGAATGAGTGACACTAGTTCTAGCGCGGTATATACAGAGATAATGGCAGTAATGGCCTTCAAACCTCCTGCCAGCCAATAGGTTGGATGCCAAAGTGTCCAGATTTCCATCAAATGACCCGTGCCACAGGCCACAATGAAGGCACCAAACAAACCAAATACCCAATTAAACGGAACGTCGTCACGTTTGGAGACAAAATAAAGCAGCGTGATCGGAATTGAGTAGTAGGCCAGGGCGATCGCCCCATCCGACACAATATGTAGCCAAACTAAATCTGGTTTCCAAAGGTAGCAGTGCCCGTGTGGAATAAAACCCTGCGAGCTGAGAAGCGTATTCCAAAAGTTCAACATGTTCAGGATAGTGGGATAGGTGGAGGTAAGCACAAACAGCAGCAACTTGGTAGAGCGTTTTATCAAGCTCCTTGAATGCTATTTTTCCCAGCTTTTGCCCCATTGCATAGCCCGCTAACGGTTTGAACTCAGATATTTTTATAAAGGCTCAACTATAGGGATGTCAGGTATGCCAGAGCAACTACAGTCAACGTCATCCCCCCCATTACTCAAACGTGAACTTAATGTTTGGGATGCTGTTTGGCTGGGGCTGGGGTCGATGCTAGGAACGGGAGTTTTCGTCAGCATTGGCATTGCTGCTGGCCTCGCTGGCCCTGCGGTGATTTTAGCGGTGGCGATCGCGGCTGTTGTTGCCACCTGTAATGGACTGAGCAGCGCCCAGCTTGCCGCCAATCATCCGGTGAGCGGTGGCACCTACGAATATGGCTACCGCTACTTAACACCCTGGCTTGGTTTTATTGCTGGCTGGACGTTTTTGCTAGCGAAGTCGGCATCGGCAGCCACCGCGGCGCTGGGGTTTGCCGGATATGTTTTGAGTACGATCGCCCCCGATCGACCGACTTTGTTGATTCCAACTGCACTGATGCTCGTGCTGGTACTGACTGTGCTGGTGCTGGGTGGCGTTCGGCGTTCTAGTATGGCCAACACCCTCATGGTTGCAATCACTCTACTGGCGCTGGTGTTCTTTGTGGTGGCTGGGCTGCCGCAAGTAATCGCTTCAGAGGGTCGTAATCTAATTCCGGTGGGTGATGTAACCGAAGGTCAGTATTCCGTGGGTGCCTTTCTGCAAGCGACTGCTTTGATATTTGTGGCCTATACCGGATATGGGCGAATTGCAACCCTGGGGGAAGAAGTGCGCCACCCCAGACGAACCATTCCCAAGGCGATCCTCATTGCCATGCTGATCACGATGTTGCTCTATATCAGCGTTGCCATCGTCAGCGTTGGCGCTGTTGGGGCACCCCTACTGGGCAGCGCCGCAGAAGTGCAAGCCGCTCCGCTGGAAATGGCAGCCCGCAGCTTTGGTATTCCGGGAAGCGCCAGTGTTTTAGCCGTGGGTGCTGTTACGGCGATGGTAGGAGTTGTGCTGAATTTGATTCTGGGGTTGTCGCGTGTGCTGTTGGCAATGGCTCGACGGCACGATGTGCCATTTTCGCTCGCTCGCTTAAATGTCGCCAAAACGACACCTGCGGCGGCTGTCTGGCTGGTGGGTGGAGCGATCGCCGTTTTGGTTCTGGTGGGCAACGTTAAAACCACCTGGTCTTTCAGCGCTTTCACCGTGCTAATTTACTACGCCATCACGAACGTTGCCGCCCTCAAGTTATCAGCTCAAGAGCGACTTTACCCACGCTGGACGGCGTGGTTGGGTTTGGCTGCCTGCCTGTTTTTGGCCTTCTGGGTGGAATGGGAGATTTGGCTGATGGGTTTAGTGCTGATTGCGATCGGTGCGGTTTGGCATGGCATGATGCAATGGTCACGGAACCAGTCAAATTAACGATCAAACGGGTTGGGCTGAGGGTTCACCAGTCTGGCTGAAAGCTCGTCTCTTCCTGGAGGGTCGCTCAACCCTTAGCCCGACCAACATTCATTGAAAATAGGTTGACAAATAGCGAAATTTTTGAGACATTTATAAATGCGCCAAATACACAAACGCGCCAGATATGCGGGTATAGCTCAGTGGTAGAGCGTCACCTTGCCAAGGTGAATGTCGCGCGTTCGAATCGCGTTACCCGCTTAGACAAAATAAAAAAATCATCGTAAAAACGCGGAATCAGCAGAGAGAAGCGAACTGACAGCTCTTGGCTAGCAACGGAACATAAATCAATGTTACAGGGCTGCTTTGAAGGTGTTAATTCTTCAACCTGTGCAAGTTTCGGCGTTGCTGACTTTAACCTTGTCGTTTCCGTTATGGCACGGTTCATAAGCCCGATAGGTCTACCCAACCGCTGAGGGTTAGGGCGATCGCGACGTCCCTTTCGGCTTCTCTTTCTGTTAGAGCAAGGTTTCTGCTGCTAACGGTCGCTATCCCTCACTGTGGAGATTTTGCAGCAGGTGAAACCCGTCCAAAATTTCTCGTTTGATGCCTGAACTTCTAATGATGCACCCGATTTTCTGGTTGGACGTATATCTGTACGCCATTGACATTTTCTAAAGCTAGGTATTTGAGGAGGGCATAAATTAGGAGGATTACCCCTGTCATTTCGAGTAATTCTTCAACCGTTGTAATTGCAGCATAGGTTAGAGTTCCTGCTCCTCGATTGCTGTGAACGTACGAAGCGGCCATCTCCATGCCGATCGCGCCAAGAACATAAATCGCACCAGAAGCTACAACTAAATGTCGAATCTTTTTGGGCAGATGAGCGAGGAACTTCAGGTAAACAAACCCAACAAGAAGCACAAATGGAATCCCTACAATCACCCAGTTGTAGTAAAAAATTCCAGTAGTCGCAACGGTCGTTCGTACCGCCCTTCCAATTGTTTCTCGAACCGTAGCGACCTCATCAACAGAGATATACAAAAACAAAAAGGATAAAAACGTCCAATGTGCTACGTAGGGAGCACGTTTCGTCTTTTTGATAAATGCAATCAAGCCTGACAGCAAGGTGCAGATAAAGAGGATAAAAGACGAAAACCAGGTAGGAATGCTGGAATCAACGCCCACATTCAACCGTTCGGCCAATCCTCCGAATGATGTGCCGAAAATGCGCTGAGATAGAATGCTGGTAAAACTTGCAATTGCTAGTCCCAAAGCAACACATAACAACCACCGAGCAATCCTTGTCGGAGAGGCATAAAAGGTTTGCATAGGGAATACTGCGCTAGTTCTATTAGAGACAAAGTTGGGGTATAGCTTAACCTGGGGTTAATCATTTGATGATTTTCGCTTAACTAAAACATCATAAGAATACTTAGCTTTAAAGATTTCACTAAAGTTTGTGTTACTAGGAACAACGAGTTAGAAGCCTTCCAAGGAACAAAGGCGAAAATGTGAGTGTTAGACGTTTCAGTGCTTTACGTCTGGGTTGGTAAACCAGGGCGATCGCTCATCTAGGCTTCGGCTACGCTCAGCCGAACGGCGACTTTGAACGGGAAACGGTTCGGAAGTCCCCAACTTGGGAAATTAGGGGGCTAATGCAGACCGTTTGATACTTTTCAGACATCCTCTTAAAATGTCTGTTAAGTTCAGTTATTTTCCGAGGTTTCAGAGAGGTTTTAGGATCAACCGCCATCCATATATGCGGGTATAGCTCAGTGGTAGATATGCGGGTATAGCTCAGTGGTAGAGCGTCACCTTGCCAAGGTGAATGTCGCGCGTTCGAATCGCGTTACCCGCTTGAAAACTAAAACATTGGCATTAGGATGGTTCTAGAGATAGTTTGTTCAGTGCCTTCGCTCTCAAATCGAGTGTCAGCCTTCGCTGATTTGGTTGAAATCTGAGCTAGATTGGGAGTGTTAGAATCAGACTGAACTGAACGAAATGACTGCGCCAGCCAGCGTACGTCAGCGTGAGTCCCTCACGGGTGTCTGCCTGGAGAAAAAGGGTCGCCAAATTTGGGCGATCGCAATGTCCCTTTAGCTTAAAGTTCACCTGCACTAAGCTGCCTGTGCAACCTCAGAAAGTTCAAAAAATCGATCTCAACAACAGCTATCCCTGTCCTTGTCGCCGTCGGGGGCACCTTGTTCCAATTGCCTTAACTGAGGCATTTGGCTGCGATCGCTGCCAGCAAATCTTTGTAGTACAAGAGAGCGGTTGTGTGATTGAACAACTCTCGACTAACTATCCCTACAAGCGGGCGTGGCGCTGGACAGGGCACCAGTGGAATTTGGCTCATTCCAGTCTTGGAAGAGGATACTTGCCGCTGACGTTGGTCATTATTTTTGGGCTGGTCTTCTTGCTGCTGCTGACCACTCTACAATCTCCCTTAAGCGCCAATGTTACGTTCCGCGTTGTTGCTGCTTTAGTCCTGTCGATGATGCTCGTTTTAATGCTTTGGCTAGCTTGTAGGCGTTAGTCAATGATAAATCCCCTGGTTTCGTCTGATCTTGTTTCAATTGCCCATCGTGCCCACCAGGCATCGTTGGAGTTATCAGCGTTGCGAGGATCTGACCGTAGCAAGGCGCTGCAAGTGATGGCTGAGGTGTTGCAACGCCAGCAAGATGACATCCTGGAAGCCAATACGCTTGATCTGGAAGCCAGTCGCGAAATGGCAGTACCCGAACTGATTTTGGATTGGCTGAAGTTAACACCAGAACGGCTGATGACCGCAGTGCGGTTGCTTCAGCGGTTGGGAGAGTTGTCTGACCCAATTCAGCCGGTTACAAGCACGCCCTATCTGGTCGATCAGTGCCAGACCTACAGCCAACTGATGCCGCTTGGCGTAATTGCTTTGATTTACGAAGCGTTTCCTGAGTTGGGTGCGATCGCCGCCGGGCTGTGTATCCGAACCGGAAATAGCTTGATTCTTCGAGGCGGCAGTGAAGGCAGCCATTCTAACCTGGCGATTACAGAAACGTTGCAGAATGCGATCGAAGATGCCGGGTTGCCCAGGCACTGTCTCCAACTGGTGCCCACGGATCAGGGCGATCCAATTCGAGAACTGGTGACGCAGGATCAGTACGTCAATTTAGTCATCCCCTATGGGCGTGCTAGTTTGGTGCAACAGGTGATTCGGCAGGCAACGGCTCCCGTGCTCAAAACGGCGATCGGCAACTGCTACTTATATTGGTCGTCGTCTGGCAGTTTGGACGTGGCACGCTGGGTGATTTTAGACAGCCATCAAAGTGAACCAGACCCAGTGAATGCGATCGAGAAAGTGCTTATTGACCGCAATAAGCATAGTGCGGCGACCCTAACGATGCTCTGGAAAAGCCTGAAAGAAAAAGGCTATGAATTGCGAGGCGATGAAACATTGGTGACTGAGTTTCCAGAACTGTTGCTGGCTGCGGCTACGGAATGGGATCAGGCTTATCTCAACAAAACAATTGCCTTTAAGGCTGTGGATGGGCTGGATGAAGCGATCGCCTGGATCAATCAATACAGCAACGGTCATGCTGATTGTTTAGTGACCGAATCTTATCAAGAGAGCCGCCAGTTTGCGCTTGGGATCAACAGCGCCATGACCTATATTAATGCGTCACCCCGGTTTTACCGTAATCCTAAACGGGGCAGCCCGATCGCGCTAGGGATGTCGAACCAGAAGGGGCATCGGCGCGGGCTAATTAGCCTGGAAACCTTAACCACGCTCAAGCACATTGTTCAGGGAAATGGGCTGTAGGCCGAACTCCTGGTCGCTCTTTGGGTAGATGATGACGGAATCCGGTCTTGACTACAACCGAAGAGCAGATTTCGGTGAAGGTGATGCCCTGGAATGAGAAAGATTATCCAGCGTCGATGAAGAACTTGACCGCAGAGGTGAGGCACAAGGCGATCGACATTGCAAATGCGCTGTTAGAAGACGGCTATGAGGAGGGGCGGGCGATCGCGATCGCTACTGCTCAAGCAGAAAAGTGGGCAGAGCGGCGCGATAAACCCGTCAAAGACCGATAAAGACCGCTAAAGAATAGTAAGCTCGTGGTTCCATTGCAACGAAAATGCTGGGTGATGCCATAAAAAAAGCCTGTCAAAGACAGGCTTTAAGCTGTTAATCGGTCTTGAATTGAACTGTAATCACGGTACTAAGAAGGATGATGTGGCTATGCTTCTTCCGGCAATTTTACTTTCCAGGCCAGACCGATCGCTTGTAGAAACCGGATCGTCATCCAGGTCATATCAATTTCCCACCATTTCAACCCGTGGCGGGCTGAGTACTGAAACGCATGATGGTTGTTGTGCCAACCTTCGCCATAGGTTAGTAAGGCAACCCACCAGCAGTTAGTTGAGTTATCACCCGATTCGTGGCTGCGGTAGCCAAATTTGTGGGTTGCGCTATTGACCAGCCAGGTAGTGTGGTAAACCACAATGAGCCGGACAAACACCCCCCAAACAATAAACGGCCAACCGCCTAGTGCATAAAGAAATAAGGCCAATACGAGTTGAATTGGCAGGAAATATTTTTCGAGAAAGAGGTAGAAGCGATCGTCAGCAATATCTTTAGTGAATCGAGCCACGTCCTCTTCGGCAGGAACTTCGCGTAACATCCACTCCATGTGGCTCCACCAGAAGCCTTTGCTGGAGTCGTGATGATCGACGGCTTGATCGGAATAACGATGATGATGGCGGTGCAACCCGGCCCACCAGATTGGCCCCCCCTGCACCGATAGAGTTCCACAAAAGACAAAGAAGTACTCTAGCCACTTTGGCGTTTGAAAACTGCGGTGGGCTAATAGTCGATGCCAACCTAACGTAATGCCCAGGCCACCTGTTATCCAATGCAGAAATAAGCACCAGCCAACGGCGGCCCAGCTAAAGTTGCTTGGCAAGAAGGCAAAACAGGCTCCGAGATGTATTGCCACCATAAAGACAACGGTGGCCCAGTCAATAGGAGGTTTTGTTGAAGTTGCGACAGTCATGCAGTAATCTCAATATGAACTTTGCAGCCCGATCTGCGCGACAATAGACTCCGCACTTGCGTCCGGTCTGGCTGAATGTCGGTCAGCCAGGATTGCTTCTGGATAAAGCGCGGCAAGCCTGTCCGGGAAAGATAAGAACGAACAAGGAACTGATGAACAGCTTAGAGCCAATTCAGCAAGCAGAACGGGCACTATCTCAGATTTTTTCCGGAATTGACTCTCAGGTCAAGAAAAACCTGAAACGAGTCCTGGCAGCGCTGCGCCATCACCAGGTGGGAACACACCATTTTGCCAGCGTTACTGGTTATGGACACGACGATCTGGGTCGGCAAACGCTCGATCGAGTCTTTGCCGATGTCATGGGGGCTGAAGCGGCGGCTGTGCGAGTTCAGTTCGTTTCAGGTACCCATGCGATCGCCTGTGCTTTGTACGGCACTCTTCGTCCGGGAGACGAAATGCTAGCCGTAGCAGGTGCGCCCTACGATACGCTCGAAGAAGTCATTGGACTTCGCGGTCAGCATCAAGGTTCCCTCAAAGAGTTTGGCATTCGTTACCGAGAACTTGCTCTAACCGAGGAGGGAAAAATAGACTGGGCTGCTTTGGCAGAGGCCGTTCATCCTTACACCCGGTTAGTTCACATTCAGCGATCGTGCGGGTATTCCTGGCGAGCCAGCCTTTCTATTCAAGAAATTGAGAAAATTGTTGATCTAGTCAAGCAGCAAAACCCAAATACCGTCTGCTTTGTGGATAATTGCTATGGCGAGTTTGTAGACGATCGGGAACCGCCAATGGTTGGGGCTGATCTGGTTGCAGGGTCGCTGATCAAAAATCCGGGGGGAACGATTGTCCAGGCAGGTGGGTATGTGGCGGGACGAGCCGACCTGGTAGAAGCGGCAGCCTGTCGTCTAACGGCTCCAGGGATCGGTAGTGCGGGCGGCGCAACGTTCGACCAAAATCGCCTGCTGTTTCAAGGATTGTTTTTAGCGCCGCAAATGGTGGGGGAGGCCATGAAAGGAAATCACCTCACGGCACATGTTTTTCAGCAGTTGGGGTATCCGGTTAATCCACTGCCAGATGCGCCCCGGCGTGACATTATTCAGGCTGTGAAGTTGGGATCGCCCGACAAAGTCATTGCGTTTTGTCGAGCGATCCAGCAGTATTCGCCAGTTGGTGCGTATCTCAGTCCGGTTCCGGCAACTATGCCGGGGTACGAAAGTGAACTGGTGATGGCAGGTGGGACATTTATCGATGGCAGCACGTCCGAGTTTTCGGCAGATGGGCCATTGCGCGAACCGTATGTGGTCTTTTGTCAGGGAGGAACCCATTGGACGCATGTGGCGATCGCCCTGGAAGCCGCGATCGCCGCAGTTGGGCGTGCTTAATAAACAGGTTGTAAGGGCAACATGGTTCAATGAATGCTCGATTTATTCAATTGAGCGGTCTTCCACTATTCACCGATTCCAAAACCGCTCGTCAAGAACCTGGGTGCGATCGCCCCTGATTTCAACTGGAACTCGCCCGGTGCGGATGCATTCCCACATGTGTTCAAACATTAAGCCCGGTGCGCCACTTCTATCTTTGTCAAAGTAATTGTGGCCCAAGGGTGGATCGTATTCGTTATTGAAATCGGCACAGTCGATCGCCACCACGTTGCGCGGCACTCTATCCATATTTTCAGGGCCAGTATGACCAAGGCGAGGCGAGGTTCCTGACGTTCCTACGTTCGCTACTTTACTAGACCGTAACGCAAAATCATCAGCGGCATGATAAACCACGACATTGCGTGAAGCAGGGGGAATAAACTGTGCTTCTTGACTCGGTTCCAACGCTTCATTGACCAGATCCGCAGAGGCCAGAAAGGTATTACGGAAGAGTAATGATACACCTTGCGGTTGGTAGTATTGCACCGTTCGATTCAGCGCTCCTCTGAGCACTCGGTTGCCCATAGAATGGGCTAACACGTTAATTCGCTTAATGCATGGGTTCTCTAGCGTGCTGTTGTCGTCTCGCCATGCTAAAAACTTCTCGAACAGCCGCATAAACGCAATATCACTGGCATCGGCTGCTTTTTGGTCATCAAAATAATCTTTCACTACACCAAAATCGTTGTCGCAAGGCCAGATCAAAGGAACGACCAGCACTTCATTAGGTGCCTTCTGATCAAAAAAGGTCTGAAGCTCCTGTACTTTTGGAAAGATATCAGGTTCAGGAATGCTGTTAAACCCGTGTAGAAATAATAGAAGCTGTTGATAGTTTGCCGCTTTTAATTCACTGAAAAAAGCCTGGTTGCCAATTTCAATATAGTCTCCTCGTCCGTTGCGCTGACAAAAGTAAACGGCTTGTTCTGCCTGATTATTTGAAAGGGCAAAACTAATCGATCGCGGCAATAAATACGTGTTTCCAGAACGAGGAGTTGGCCCTTCATTTAGTACGCGATTGGTTGCAAATAACATTTAATCAATAGCTCCTGACCCGGAATAAAATGACTGCAATACTCAACAGCTATAGCTTGACAGCACAACAAATCGCCCTGGTTTCTCCAGGTCGATTCACCATGCTGAGCAGTTACTTGAGCTAAGCAGTGCCCATCTTAACGTTGTTTCTCAATCAATTTCGAATTCTTTAAAGTAAGCTGTATCGCCATTTGAAGAGACACTTTAGTATTGATAAGAAAGGCGGTTCTAGGGCGTGTTTTAAAACTCTTGATTGCTCGGTTACATTGTGCTTTTTGCCCCCCAAATCCCCCAAAATTGGGGGACTTTGAGTCGTTCAAAAGTCTATAGAGTTGGGACTTCCGGGATCTAAAACACGCCCTAGCTTAACAAAACCGCCTGCAATTACCTATGCTTGATGAAGTTGAATCTGGGACTGCTTAGAGTATTAATCAGTAGAGTTCTTAGCTTGTTTTGCTACGGTTCTATGGTTCAGCCAGGAAGGAGTCTTTCAGTTCCACGACCAAATCGGGAAGCCCGTTCAGCTTTTCGTCTAGAGCCTCGTCGGCATTGGCAGGAACCAGGATATTAAGGCTACCAGGAACGCACTCAATCTCTATCGGCGTGTTGCCAATCAGCTCACCATCCAGGACAACTTTTTGGGGTGGTTCGGTCACGATCTTGAAGCGTTGAGCGCGCATGTAGCCAATGTCCCTCCGTTTGGCGGCATTGCCGCTCAGCGCTGTTTTCAACAGGTGATAACCGGCAGCGATCGCCCCTGCCTTATTCATTGGAGCCACAATGGTGAGATCGAGCAGGCCATCGTCTGCAACCAGCCCCGCAGGCCCTTGCGCCAAAACTGATGTGGGCGGAGCGGCATTGGCAACCGTGACAGCGATCGCCGTCACCGTAGTGGTTTTGTCCTCCGTTTCAATTTCAGCCAAAAAACGCTTCATTTCTCGCAGTTGTCGAAACCCAGCGATGATATAAGCCAATACACCAAAGCGGTTTTTGGCTTCTCGATTGGCTTTGTTCACTGTTTCTGCTTCAAACCCAATCCCGGCGAGCAAAACCATCGGCTTGCCATTGCACAGAGCGGCATCAACCGTTTTGATCTGTCCTGTCACGATCGTTTCACAGGCCGCTTCAATCGTGTCTGGAATTCCCAAGGCTCCTGCAAAGGCGTTTGCAGTTCCCCGAGAAATGATGCCAAGGGGAATATCGCGGCCAATCAGCGCATTTGCAGCGGCAGATAAAGTACCATCTCCCCCCGAAGCAATAATCAGAGGGGCACCTCGCTCAATCGCTTCTTGTGCCAGTTGCTCTGCGCCGATCTCTTTTGAGGTGAACCGGATATCTAGCTCAAGTTCAGGCTCTAAAATACGTCGAATTAGGGTTAAATCCTGATCAGGATTGCCCTGTCCCGCAACGGGGTTGAAGATAAGACAGGCAGAGCGTTGCATAAGCCGAATGAGTTGTAACCGATGGTTTTCTGTTCTACAAAGGTAGCGTGCCAACCCCGTCACCATGTACAACGTTGGATAGGGAATGGAGATAGGAAATTCAGTTGATGCTGGTTATTAAGAAAGGGAGGTGTGCAGCAAGAGCGAAAGAAACAGAGCGAGGCCAGGAGAACAATGGACTGTCATTTCAGTGATAACGTTCGTACAGATGGTTGCTCCCCCACAGTTAGGGCGCAACGCTGGGTATGACAGATTTCAGTCTGGGGTATGGCAATGGTAAGGGGAGATCTGTCCATGAAGATTTTGGTACTTAACGCTGGGTCGAGCAGCCAGAAAAGCTGCCTCTATGAATTGGAGAATACATTACCCGATTCGCCTCCTGAACCGCTTTGGGAGGGCAAGATTGACTGGACGCACCAGAACGACGTGGCAGAACTCAAGGTGCAGCATGGAGATATTGTCGTAGAGGAAGAATTGCGGCAGCGATCGCGCAAACAAGTGATTGCCCATTTGCTCGATACGATCGCTCAAGGCAAAACGCAGGCGATCGCCCATCTCTCTGAAATTGACATTGTTGGGCACCGGGTCGTCCACGGTGGGCAAGACTACCAGGCACCCGTGTGGATTACCCCAGACGTTAGAGCAACCATCACGCGACTGGTCGAGCTAGCACCTGCACATAACCCTGCCAACCTGGAAGGTATTGAAGCGATCGAGCAAACGTTAGGAGCCGTGCCGCAAGTGGCTGTATTTGATACCGCCTTTCACAGCCACCTCTCGAATGCTGCCGCTGCTTACCCCTTGCCCTATGAATGGTTTAATCAAGGGATTCGGCGCTATGGCTTTCATGGTATCAACCATCAATACTGCGCCGAACGGGCAGCTCAATTGCTGGGGCGCGACCTGGCCTCCCTGCGCCTCATTACCTGCCATATTGGCAACGGCTGTTCTCTAGCAGCAATCCGCAACGGTCATAGTGTAGATACCACTATGGGTTTTACACCTTTAGAAGGGTTAATGATGGGGAGCCGTTCTGGATCAGTCGATCCGGGGATTCTGGTTTATTTGATGCGCCACAACCACTACACGGCTGATGACCTCGATCGCATCCTCAACAAGGAATCAGGACTCAAGGGATTATCGGGAGTATCCGCCGATCTGCGCCAGATCATGCAGGCGATCGCACAACATAACGAGCAAGCCCAACTGGCGTTTGATGTATACGTTCATCGGCTCCGTTCGCACATCGGAGCAATGCTGGCAGCACTGGGTGGTTTGGATGCGATCGTATTTTCTGGCGGTGTTGGAGAAAATTCTGCGCCTGTCCGGGCAGCGGCTTGTGAGGCATTTGAGTTTTTGGGGCTAACGCTTGATCCAGACAAAAATGCTCAGGTGAAGGGGGATGGGGACATCGCAGCGATCGATTCAACGATTCGAGCATTGGTGATTAAAGCGCAGGAAGATTGGGCGATCGCACGGGCGTGCTGGGAGTTGAGCCAGGAAAACCAGAAACCAGGACGGGGATGAGCCTGTGGGCATTTCTGCTCTTTAGCGACGCATCGGATGAAACTTGCGATAGAGCATTGCCTGAACGGGGCTATCTTTTTGGAGATGCTGTTGCACCACTGTTGGTACTTCGCCAGGTTGAACCCGGCAATACCAGACATCATCTGGCAACACCAGCACCATCGGCCCGTTACCGCACTGCCCTAAACAGCCGCTTGCTTCAATCGCGGCTTCGGCTACAGCACACTTTTCGAATGCCGCAAGCACTCTGGCAGAGCCGCCTTTGCGGCACGTTTTGCTCTGGCAAATTAAGACTTGTTTGGCAGATGCTAACTGCTCATTTTCCACAACCGTTAAGGAGCGATCGCCCTTTGCTTATCACTTCATTTCAGCGGGCAGCAGCCCTTTCTCTGCCAACCAGTCTTGATTGAACAGACGAGACTGGTAGCGGGTGCCACTATCACACAACACTGTAACGATCGTATGCCCTGGCCCCATTTGTTTGGCTAACGCTACAGCCGCACCCACATTGATACCAACCGATCCACCCATAAACAGCCCATCTTTGTAGAGCAGTTTATAAATTAAGCGAATGGCTTCTGGATCTTCAACTTGAATGGCATCATCGATGGGAACGCCCTCCATATTGGCTGTAATGCGGCTATTACCAATGCCTTCTGTAATGGAGTTGCCTGTAATGTTGACTTCCCCCGTCTTGATATAGCTATACAGCCCGCTTCCCATGGGGTCGGCCACCACGCACTTCACCTGAGGATTTTTCTCCTTCAGCAACATGGCAACCCCGGCATACGTTCCGCCAGTACCCGTTGCGGCAACCCAGGCATCTACCTTGCCCCCCGTCTGCTGCCAAATTTCGGGTCCTGTTGTTTCGTAGTGAGCCTGCCGATTGGCCAAATTATCAAACTGATTCGCCCAAATAGCGTTGTCTAATTCTGAAGCAATTCTGCCAGACAGCTTCACATAATTGTTGGGATCACGATAGGGAACTGCCGGAACTGGACGAACTTCGGCACCCAATGTTCGCAGCATGTCCATTTTTTCCTGCGATTGGGTCTCTGGAATGATAATGAGGCACTTGTAGCCTTTGGCGTTGCAAATATGCGCCAGCCCAATCCCCGTGTTACCGGCTGTTCCTTCAACCACAGTGCCACCTGGCTTCAGTAAGCCCTTTTCTTCGGCCTCTTTGATGATGTACAAGGCAGCCCGATCTTTCACCGATCCTCCTGGATTGAGGAACTCAGCTTTTCCCAAGATTTCGCAGCCCGTTTCGTCACAGATGCTGTTTAACCGAATCAGCGGGGTGTTGCCAACCGTTCCCACAAATCCATCTTTAATATCCATGCTGACTTTCCTACATTCTTTCCCTGCCCAAATTCTAGAACCTTCGTATGGTTCTTTTAAGCACTGTTTCTTTATTCTGAGTCCTAATACCTGATGGTGTCTCTGTCAAAAGAATTCAACTGTCAAAGGCTGCTTGAACAGTTGAATTATCGCCTCAGGGCGTAGCATTCGGCAGGTAGCCCTTGAAATAGATCCAGCCGTATTGCCCGTCGCTTGCTTGCCTCCAGGGATGCCACGTACACATATCGGGCTACAAATTAAACGTTTCAAACATCCTGGAACAGCATAAAGAGGGATATTCAACCAAAACTAACCCCTCTTTCGGTTGCGGAAAGAGGGGCTAACTGACTGAAAACGAAGCTGTCACAGCCTGCTTATTTGTTGGGCTGAGGCGTCATCCGCAGATAAGGCTTAACTTCGGTCACTCCCTTCGGAAACTTCTGCTTGGCTTCTTCCGTTGGGATGGACGGAACAACCACAACGTCTTCTCCATCTTGCCAGTTGGCGGGGGTTGCTACGCCATAGTTGTCGGTTAACTGCAACGAGTCGATCACGCGCAAGATCTCGTCAAAGTTACGACCTGTGCTGGGGGGATAGGTGAGTGTTAGGCGCAGTTTTTTGTTGGGGTCGATAACAAACACAGACCGAACGGTCACTTTGGCGTTGGCGTTTGGGTGAATCATGCCGTACAGATCAGACACTTGCTTGTCGTCGTCGGCCAGGATGGGATAGTTCAACGAGGTGCTTTGGGTTTCTTCGATGTCACCAATCCACCCTTTGTGAGAGTCCACGTCATCGACGCTAAGCGCGATCGCCTTTGCATTCCGCTTGTCAAATTCAGGCTTGAGTTTTGCCACTTCACCCAGTTCTGTGGTGCACACAGGGGTATAGTCTGCGGGGTGAGAAAACAAAATGACCCAACTGTCACCAGCCCAATCGTAAAAGTTGATTTCGCCGTCGCTGGACTTTTGAGTAAAGTTAGGTACTGTATCGCCGAGTTGAAGTGCCATAGCTTGCTTCCTGTATTCTTCCTGTATTCTTGAGTACAAAAACTGGGGATTACCTGGGATATCATCCCACAAAACCCCGGTTTTCCGCTCGGACTTTAGATCTTTTTACGATTCTAGCGTGACTTGAAGCATCTGTTCATAAGGCACTCTCGCATTTTAGGGTGAGAGGGGTTATTCGGGAAAGCTGCTTTGTGCGATCGCCTGGTTTTTGCCGAGCGAGATCGCCAATGAGCCGCAAACCACCAGAGCTGCCCCCGCAATGCCAAGGAGGGTGATCTGTTCTGGAGCCAGCAAGGTTGGCAGCACCGACGACACCACGACGATCGATGTCAACGTAACGATAGGCGTGAGAGCCAGTACGGCACTTACCCGCGAGGCTTCCCAGTGATCGAGCGCTTCGGCAAACGCGCCATAGGCTAAGAAGGTGTTAAACCCGCTGAAGATCAGCATCCCCCACTGCAACGGTGTTAAGGTCAGGAGTTGCTGAGGAGAGGCAGAGGGGCTAAACAGCAATGCGCTACCGCCATAAATTACCAGCATGATGGCCGTTGACGAGAGTTGTTGCAGCAATTGTTTTTGTGCCAGTGCATACACTGCCCAAAACAGGGCGGCCAGCACCAAAATTCCAGTCCCTACTAAATATTGAGTGGATGCGTTTACCAGGGCTTGCAGTTGGTCGTTAAAGAACAGGGTCATTCCGGCTGTCATTGCGCCTAACCCGATCCACTGTGGCACGGTGTAGCGCTCTCTAAAAATAGCGAGTCCGCCCAAGCCCATAAATACGGGGGCAAGCTGAATGATGACCTGGGAATTGGTGGGGGAGGTGTTGTCTAACCCTTTGAGGTAAAACAAATAGTTGACTGCCAGACAAAGAGTGGCGATCGCCAGTAAATCTAACCGTGACGATCGCAGCTTTTGCCAGCTTGGAAACTGTCCTCGACCGACCAGATAAATGGCTAACAAGCCAAACGATACCAGGAAGCGGAACCAGGTGACGGTATAAACATCCACCGCTTGAAGCACAACCTTCAAGGCGATCGGTAGCACTCCCCATAAGGATGCTGTTGCCAAGGCCAGGGTTAACCCCAAGCGCCAATGACCAGAACTTTGATGAAGTGGCATTAGATCCTCGAAATCGAACGGTGTAACAACGGTTGGTTTGAAGCATTGGAGCGATCGCTAACTCAACCAACCCCGAAGCAGCAGAAGGTATAATGTTGCACCACTTTGCTAACTCCTCAAAAGGCAACGTTTAGAGCGGTGCGGTTGAATGTATAGTCGAAAATTCTGTTTGAGGGGACGCTTTAAATGGGCTGAGTGTCACCCAAATTGTGCCCTTTGCTGGCTTGCCGCAAGCACCATGCTCCCGATTTTGGGCTTTCGACCTGCGCCCCCAGCCGAACGGGGATCTTAACCAGAACGGGGTCGGAAGTCCTCCAGAATTGAGGGAGTGAAGGGGCGAATGCAGCAGGTTTGCTACATTGCAGTCACCCTCTTGGATGTAATGCAGAATGCCCACCTGCACCATGTCACTGTTGCCATTAATTCAGTGTTGACTGTTTTGCTTTACATTACGATCAACACGCCAACAAAACCTCCCCCAACTGATTCACCTCACCAGGGGAAGACAGATTGAGTTCAAAACGGTTGAGCAGAGAAATAAACACTGGCGATCGAGTATTTCGTTTGGTTGATTTTTGCAATGACCTTTAAAGAAACGAAATTAGTCTGGATAAATTCTACTATCGTGGTTGGTTTAGATCGCTAACGCCAACGAGAATTATTATTGTGATATCAGCTTTTTTTCGTGCGCTCTACTGGTGTATCCAGTTGATTCAGCCTGTCTTAGTGCCCCTCTGTTTTCTCGTAGCATGGACACTGGTGCTAACAGCATTGTGGAGTGTTTGGTCTGCGGTTCGAGATGGTTTGGCGAAGGCGAAACAAATGCACTCAATTCCCTGCGCTGGCTGTCAATATTTCACGCGAGACTATCATCTAAAATGCCCTGTCCATCCGATGAAAGCGTTATCTGAAGAGGCGATCGGCTGTTTAGATTATCAATCCGCACCGGGGTATAGCGTGTCTAGACAGATGGATTCATTTACCTGATCTAAACCGCTTGTTTGATGCTGAAACGCTGCTTTTGATGGCGATCGCAGTGTCCCCAAACAAGGGTTAACCTTCATGCTGTTGCTGTTAATTGGCGGAGCCGTGCTAGTAGCCCCTGGCGGATGCTTTAAAAGTACCGATTGCCACTCAAACCCCCCTCTTTCCTGGCTTTCCGCAGGTGCTAAACCCCACCTACGCAATTCTGAAGGACTCTGAAACAGAATCGGTTCGGACGTTCCCCAATGTTGGAGAATTTAGGGGGAAATACAGCACATTTGATACTCTGCAAACATCCGCTTAAATGGGTAAGAGTTGTATTCTCATAACTGCGGATATACCGTAAAATCGTCTCATTGAATTTGTGCGCTTCACGCTCATGCTGATTCGTAAGCTAAACGACTGTGAAGAATTTGTTGCCGGCGACGGAACCCTACTGCGCGAACTGCTTCATCCAGAAAAACAGCCGCTAGCGCTACGCTATAGCCTTGCCCATGCCATTGTTCCGGTTGGACAAACCTCGATCGTTCATTCTCTGAAAACATCCGAAGTTTATTACATCTTGAGCGGCATGGGCGATATGCATATTGATGATGAAATGCAGCGAGTTGAAGCAGGAGACGCTATTTATATACCGCCAGAGGCAAAGCAGTTTATTCATAACTGTGGTTCAGAACCGCTGATATTTATTTGTATGGTTGATCCAGCCTGGCGCAAGGAAGATGAAACGGTTTACAGCTCGTAAGTAGCGACAAAGCTGTCTCTAAAACTGATAGTTAGAAACTGAGAACTCCGTTTGAGAGCTGATTTCTAAATAACAGGTTGTTCCCTCTGAATTTCCCTTTTCAACGGTCACTTAAGCTTCAGAACTCAATTCCATTTCCTTGCAAGAAGACAAAGGGAATCCAGGTCTAAGAGGATGCGTTAAAGGTCTAATTTGTAGCTCGATACCCATAGAAGCGTAGCAGCTCCTGCGGGTGTTGGGCTATGGGCAATCTCTTGGGGCTATTTGCCAACTATTACGCCCTTACAGGAGACATTTGATAACTTTTCAAACATCCCCTTAACTTCAAATATTCTCTCAAATGGTTGCAATCTTTTCCATCATGATGAGCTTTTGACAGGTGCTCTGGTTGAAGAAATAACTCAGTGCTACTCAACCACTGATTTCCGACAGACGCGACAGCCTTGAAATCCTGGGGTCGTTCCTTTTTGGTTAATTCTTTAAAGTTTAGTAACGGAAGGATGTCCCGATTTGAGGGGATGTAAAAGCTCTCAGGAGCTAGGAATTTTGCCTCTTCTAGGGTATGGGAATGCCTGATTGTATTCTAAGATACAGAATTACCAACCTCAGAATTGGTGCAATCTTCATGTTCCCTTTCTTACTCACACTATTCGGCATCTACTTCCCGATTGCTTAACTAAGCCTTCTAAGGTATGAGTAAAATTGCTGGAAATACAGATAGGCGCTTATCATCAACTTCCCTAAGTGAGGTTGACTCCATCGTCTTGATTGCTCCTCCTAAATATCCACATAACCGTACAGCTCTATGCGACGTTTGATCGCTGAGCTGTTGTGATTAGCTTCATTCGTTCAAGGAACGTCCAGTGATGATGTCCAAACTAGTGCTCAAGAAAAAGAGAAGTAAGCGTAGGCGATCGCCTTCGATGGGTTCAGCCTACTTACCCAATATCACAGCAGCCTTTCGACGGGTAAAGACTGTTTTTCCAAGCTTTTCTGGTGGCTGGTTAGCGTGTGTTCCCCTGGCAGTCATGATTGTCGGAGCTTGGAGTTTAGCTGCTTCGGCACAAGAAGCAGCTCCAGAGCTTGATACCCAAGCTGTTCTAGACAACATTTGGATTTTAGTTGCCACTATTCTCGTCATCTTCATGAATGCGGGCTTCGCCATGTTAGAAGCTGGCTTCTGTCGTCAGAAGAATGCGGTCAACATCCTTGCCAAGAACTTAATTGTGTTCGCCCTAGCTACGCTCGCTTTTTGGGCGATCGGATTCTCGCTCATGTTTGGTCAGGGCAATGGTTTTGTCGGTGGCGGTGGCTGGTTCCTCAGCAGCACTGATCCTGCAACCTATGGTTTAGGCGAAAGCACGCTGACCATTCCTGTATTCTTCCTGTTCCAGGCTGCTTTTGCAGGTACCGCCGCAACCATCGTTTCTGGTGCCGTTGCAGAGCGAATCAAATTCATCGACTTCCTTATTTTCAGTCTCCTGCTCACAGGAATTGCTTATCCTATTTCTGCACATTGGGTTTGGGGCGGCGGGATGCTGTCCGAAATCGGATTCCTCGGCGGTGCTGCTTTTAGCGACTTTGCTGGTTCTACTGTGGTTCACTCCGTTGGTGGGTGGTCAGCGCTGATGGGTGCCGCCATCCTTGGCCCTCGGATCGGCAAATATCAGGATGGTCAAACGAACGCGATTCCAGGACACAACATGAGCATTGCCACCCTGGGGTGTCTCATTCTCTGGATCGGCTGGTTTGGCTTCAACCCTGGCTCGGAGTTGGCGGCAGATGCAGCTGTTCCTTATATTGCTGTGACAACCAACCTCGCAGCAGCAGCAGGTGGAATTGCTGCAACGATTACAGCCTGGATTATTTCTGGCAAGCCCGACCTGTCCATGATTATCAACGGAATTTTGGCTGGTCTGGTAGGAATTACGGCTGGTTGTGCTGGGGTCTCTTACCTGGGTGCCGTCATCATCGGCCTGATTGCTGGTGTCATCGTTGTCTTTTCTGTTCTGTTCTTTGACAGCATCCGCATTGATGACCCGGTTGGTGCAACGTCGGTTCACCTGGTCTGCGGGATTTGGGGAACGCTGGCGGTTGGTTTGTTCAACCAAGAATCTGGCCTATTCTATGGCGGTGGCGTTACTCAGCTCATTGCCCAAATCCTCGGAATTCTCACGGTTGGCTTATTCACCGTCGTTCTAAGCACCATCTTCTGGTATGGTCTCAAGGCCGCCTTTGGCCTCCGAGTGACTGAAGAAGAAGAGCTGATTGGTCTAGACATTGGTGAGCACGGCATGGAAGCCTACAGCGGTTTCTTGAAAGACACGAGCGGTGTTGCTGGTAGCCCCACTGGTGTTCCAGGCAGCAGCTCTACTGGTGTAGCAGGTAACCTCTAGTTGGAGTGGCCTACTGCTTTGTCTCCGGGAGAACTAGTTGAGGCGGTGTGATATTGACTACATCGCTTTTGAGAATCTCTGGGTCTAGCCTATAAGGATCTGTTATGGAAGCCAGTGAAGTTCACTGGCTTCTTGTATTTTTTGATTCAATCTACGAAAAGGTTTGGTCACAGCCTCCCCTTTGCTAGACTATGTTTCTGACAGATGGAAACACAAGTGTTCGGTAACTGAAATGGGCGATCGCCGTCTCAGAGTTACGCCTAACTTCCTTAAAATCAACATCCCGACCACCTATCTGTGGTCTCTACCTACCTGGATCTTAGTTTCCTTAACAGCTAACTGTTTTTTGCTATCTTTGCTGCTGGTGATGTTACGGCACGACAATCTGGCCGTTACCCCGCCCGATTCGGCACTGGCAACGCAGGCGGCTGTCTCTGATGTTGCTGCCTCATCGGTAGCCATCTCAGCGATCGGGCCTCGTCATCAACTCAGTTATGACCAGTGGGTGGATTTGCTCAAGCAAGAGGCGAAAGCGATCGCCGAGCAGCAGCCCGAGCATCTGACGGTGTTAGCAGGAGACTCGATCAGCCTTTGGTTTCCCTATGACATGTTGCCCAAAGGTTATACCTGGCTGAATCAAGGCATCTCAGGTGAAACGTCGGCAGGTCTGTTGCATCGGCTCGAGCTGTTTGATGACACCAGACCCGATGCCATCTTTGTGATGATTGGTATTAATGATTTGATTCGGGGTGTACCCGATGAAGACATTCTAGAGAACCAGCGGCAAATTATTCGCCATCTCAAAGCCTTCCACCGCCGATCGCACATTGTGGTGCAGTCTATTTTGCCCCATGCGGCAGAACAGGCTACCTGGGAAGGGCGAGAGCGGCTGTTGGCGATTCCTAACCGTAAAATTCGCGCTCTTAACCAAGATTTAGAAGCGATGGCGGCGGAAGAGTCGGTCTACTATCTCGATCTTTATGGCTTGTTTGCAGACGATAACGGCAATATGCAGATGGACTTTAGCACCGATGGGTTACATCTAAGTCCACAAGGCTATGTCGTCTGGCGGACTGCGCTGCAAATGTACAGCCAGATGGCGCTAGACGCAGAAGCCGAGGAATAGACATTGATTTCAATCCGCATGCTGGCTCGGCATGTTTTGCGGGTCTGATTTTGATAGTCTGAAGGTAAGATTCACCAGATTAGGATGAGGCATGGATACGAAAGCCTTTAAGCGATCGCTCAACAGCTCTCAAAATTATCATCGTAAGGGGTTTGGGCACGAAGCCGTTGTCTCTGGACTGATGGATTCTGAGTATAAAAGCAGCCTGATTCAGCAAATTCGTGACAACAACTATGTGCTTCAGCGTGGTGACGTTACAATTCGCTTAGCAGAAGCCTTTGGGTTTTGTTGGGGCGTAGAACGAGCGGTGGCGATGGCCTACGAAACCCGTCAGCACTTCCCGACTGAACGGATCTGGATCACAAACGAAATTATTCATAATCCTTCGGTTAACCAGCAGCTACGCGAGATGCAGGTTGGGTTTATTCCGGTGGATGCAGAGCAAAAAGACTTCTCTGTGGTGGACTCTGGCGACGTGGTTATTTTGCCTGCCTTTGGTGCCAGCGTGCAAGAAATGCAGCTCCTGAACGACAAAGACTGCACGATTGTTGACACGACCTGCCCCTGGGTGTCTAAAGTTTGGAACACGGTTGAGAAGCACAAAAAAGGCAGCTATACCTCAATCATTCACGGTAAATATAAGCACGAAGAGACGATCGCCACCAGTTCGTTTGCCGATACTTATCTCATCGTGCTGAACCTGGCCGAGGCGCAGTACGTCTGCGATTACATTTTGCGTGAAGGTGGTTCTGCCGCCGAACAGCGTCAGCGTCGAGATGAGTTCATGGCAAAATTTAGCCTTGCCTGTTCGGCGGGGTTTGATCCCGACCGCGACCTGGAACGGGTAGGAATTGCCAACCAGACCACCATGCTCAAAGGTGAAACAGAACAGATCGGCAAGCTGTTTGAACACACCATGATGAAGAAGTATGGGCCAGCGGCTCTTAATCAGCATTTCCTCAGCTTCAACACCATTTGCGATGCGACGCAAGAGCGCCAGGATGCCATGTTTGACCTGGTGAAACAGCATCTAGACTTGATGGTGGTGATCGGTGGCTATAACTCGTCTAACACCACCCATCTGCAAGAGATTGCGATCGATTACAACATTCCCTCCTACCACATCGATAGCCCTGAACGCATTGGCCCCGGAAATCGGGTAGAGCATAAGCCGTTGCACCAGGCGTTAGAAGTGATGGAACCGTGGTTGCCCGATGGTGCCATTGTGGTGGGTATTACCTCAGGAGCCTCAACTCCCGATCGCGTCGTTGAACGGGTGATCGAGACCATCTTCGAGCTAAAGGGTGCTGTTTAACGTACCCGTGTTGGTGGTTCATCCGATCGCCTCTTTAGCCGAGTAACATCAACCATGACAACCCAAGTCTGTATCTCCTGCGCTGGTAACAGAATGATAAAGCAGGCAGTGAAAGGACTCTGTTTCGCGGTGGCGTTGTGGCTAGTCGCTACGGCTCCAGCCTGGGCACAGGATGGCACACCCATGACCGCGTTCCACCCTCAAGAATGGCTGCGCCATCGGTTGCTATGGGTGCAAGATTTGGGTGCAATTGGGGCGATCGTATTCATTCTGCTCTATATGGTCGCTACCGTGGCTTTCCTGCCTGGTTCGGTGCTAACCCTGGGAGCCGGGGCGGTGTTTGGTGTATTTGTAGGGACGATCTACGTGTTTGTTGGAGCCACTCTAGGAGCCACTCTGGCATTTTTGGTCGGGCGGTATCTGGTGCGGGGATGGGTTGCTGTCAAACTTGCTAACCACAAACGATTTCAGGCGATCGACGAAGCCGTTGGACGAGAAGGGTTCAAAATTGTGCTGCTCACTCGCCTATCTCCTCTGTTTCCCTTCAACTTCTTAAACTATGCCTTTGGCATCACCGCTGTTTCGCTGAAGGATTACTGCTTGGGCTGCATTGGCATGATTCCGGGTACGCTTCTGTTCGTTTATGTTGGGTCGCTGGCGGGCAACCTTGCCATGCTTGGAACGTCTCGACCGCCAGTTAATCCAGTGTTGGAATGGACAATGCGACTGATTGGGTTGGTTGCAACCGTGGCGGTCACGGTTTATGTTACTCGCATCGCGCGCAACGCTCTCGAATCGGTGGTTGGGGATGCAGCATCCGAAGATCCAACCGCTTAATGGGTCACAAGCCAAACGGGTTAACAGAGTATTGTTCAGTGTTCAGCGTTGCTTAATTCAGCGTTTGCTTAAAGGAGCGATCGATGTCTCAGCCCACCGTTTCGCCTGTTGTTGTTCCACCGATGGATGCCTACAACCAACAACTGGTGTCACAGGTTCATCCGTCTGATTGGGTCAATCCCTCACCTCAAACCAGCTACGACCTGGTGGTGATTGGGGCAGGAACGGCAGGGCTGGTAGTAGCAGCGGGAGCCGCAGGGCTGGGGTTGGGGCTAAAGGTGGCTCTGGTAGAACGCTACCTCATGGGTGGCGATTGCTTAAACGTGGGATGTGTGCCGTCAAAGTGCATCATTCGCTCATCGCGACTCGTTGCTGATATCCGTCATGCCAGACCGTTTGGCGTTGAACCACCTGACACGGTCGCCGTTGATTTTGCGGCAGTGATGGCTCGAATGCGCCGGATTCGGGCTGGGATCAGCCATCACGACTCGGCAGAGCGCTTCCGGTCGCTTGGCATAGATGTCTTTTTGGGCAATGCGCGGTTTGCTGGCGGCAACACAATCGATGTTGATGGTACGACGTTGCGGTTTAAGAAAGCGGTGATTGCCACAGGAGCAAGAGCCGTTCAACCGGCGATCGCTGGTCTTGAAGCCGCAGGCTACCTCACCAATGAAACGGTGTTTAACTTAACCGAGCGCCCTAACCGCTTTGCTGTGATCGGCGGCGGCCCTATTGGTTGCGAAATGGCGCAAGCCTTTCGTCGTTTAGGCTGTGAGGTAACATTATGCCACCGAGAGCAGCGCTTGCTCACTAAAGAAGATGCGGATGCGGCAGGCATCGTGCAACAGTCCTTACTCAAGGACGGCATTCGCCTCCTGTTGGGCTGCGAGCTACAGCGAGTTGAAACGACCACAGAGGGCAAAACAATTCATGTGGTTTGTGAGGGCAAAGAAGAGGCGATCACTGTTGACGAAATTCTGGTAGGAGCAGGCCGCACTCCCAATGTGAACGGCTTGAATCTGGAAGCGGTTGGAGTGGCTTACGACCAACACGGCATACAGGTGAATGATTATCTGCAAACGACCCATCCTAAAATTTTTGCCGCAGGCGATGTTTGTCTGGATTGGAAGTTTACCCATGCGGCGGATGCTGCCGCTCGGATCGTGATCAAGAACGCCTTATTCGCTCCCTTTGGCATTGGGCGCTCCAAACTCAGCGATTTGGTGATGCCGTGGACTACCTACACCGATCCCGAAGTGGCACATGTTGGGCTGTATGAGCATGAAGCACAGCAGCAAGGCATTGAGATCGGCACGATCAACATTCCCTTCAGCCAGGTTGATCGGGCGATCGCAGACGGGGAAGAAGACGGTTTCGTTAAAATCCACCACAAAAAAGGAACCGACACTATCGTAGGAGCTACCATTGTGGCTCGCCATGCTGGGGAGATGATTAGCGAGATCACAACAGCGATCGTAGCGGGTGTGGGTCTTGGCAAACTTGCTAGCGTGATTCATCCCTACCCCACTCAGGCTGAGGCCATCAAAAAAGCAGCCGATGCGTATCGGCGGACGCTGTTAACGCCGACCAGTAAAACGATCTTAGGCGTGCTGACCAAATTATCGTAAGCGACGGCTACTAGCAAAGGACAGCCGTAAACCGCTTCATGTCTCCACCCAGTTGTGTCACTGGCACAATAATTCGGTTATTCATCAGGCTGGACACGTAGATTGAAATGACTATTTATGATTTGCAGGGTGTCCGCCATGATGAGAGCTTTAACGTCTGAAACTCAATGCTAAAACTCAATGCTATGGGTCGAAGGACTCACCCAACTGGGTAGTCCCCACAGAGGAAGCGTGCCTACCTCTCTCGCGGTAGGTTAAAAGAAGATTCCATTCATCATTCCGAGTACCATTGAGTTGGTTTGCTATGGTTTCGATCGCCCGTAAGAACCTGTTTGAAGATATTCCGCGATTTCTGGTGGCTCAGGCTGGGATCATGTTCGCAGTCAGTCTGGTCACCATTCAGACTGGCATCCTCAACGGGTTCACTCGCTCAACGGTGCTGCTGATTGAAAACTCAACGGCTGACCTGTGGATGGCAGCTAGAGAAATGGAAAACCTGGAGTTGACACAACCCATCCCGGCAGAGCGTGTCACCCAGGCGCAACAGGTCGAAGGGGTAGCACGGGCGGAAGCGTTAGCCATTCAGAGCGGTCGGTGGATTAGCCCATCTGGAGATATTGCCAGCGTCCGTATCATTGGCTACGACCCGGCGGGGCAGCTATTTCGGTTGTGGAACGTGACGCAGGGAAGCCAGGCTGATATTCGTCAGCCGTACAGCCTCATCGTTGACGAGGCCAACCTGAAGTCGCTCGGATTCGACCAGGTGGGAGAACAGGCGAATATTGGTGCGGCTCCGGCTCGGTTAGTTGGCTTAACGAAGGGCACACAGTCGATCGCCTCTAGTGCCTTTGTTTTCACCTCATTAGAGAACACAAAAGCGTACGCCACCGCAGGGCTTACTTCTACCGTTCGTTGCCGGACGCAGGCACAGGGTGGAGTAGATTGCACCACCGTATATGAGCGATTGCAGGCTTCACCGAATCAGGCAGCACCAAACGCACCTGCGATTTCTGAGCCACAGCCGCTTAATGCCAACGATCCGATCGCCTATGTTTTGGTAAAAGCAGAGGCAGGTCAAGATGTAACAAACCTTCAGCGACGGCTCAACGACCAATTTCCAAACAATCACACGTACACTCGCGCAGAGATGGCCAACATCACACGCGATTACTGGCAAAGACGCACCGGAATTGGATTCGTTTTAGGATTGGGCGCAACCGTCGGTATCATTGTCGGCGTGGTCATTGTGGGTCAAATCCTGTACTCGTCTGTTTCTGACAACATCAAAGAATTTGGCACGCTCAAGGCGATGGGTGCTTCCGACTGGATCATCTATCGCGTCATTATCGAGCAGGCTCTCTGGATGGCGATCTTGGGCTATATCCCCAGTATTGGGCTGTGTTTAGGACTAGGAACATGGACATTTGCAACGCAGGGCATCATGATTCTCATCACGCCCATTTCTGCTGCTGGAATCTTCGCTATCACCGTCGGCATGTGTGTGGGTTCTGCCATCTTTGCTATTCAAAAGGTGACTCATGTTGATCCAGCCATTGTATTCAAGGCATAGCTCTTTGATAGTGCTGCATGGAGAATCGGTGTCGTGAGTGACCGAGGGGCATTCGTAGCTCTGCCTACACTAGAGATATATGGAAGTAGTGTATTTATGATGAAGCCGCTCTTCCAGTCCGAATCTCACCCACTGGATTGCGTAGCTACCTAAATCTTGTTTTTATTGTTTTCTTCTCGCCAAATCTGCTGTACTTAAGTTCTTAAACCGCATGACTGCTTCTCAAATTAAAGTTAATATGCTCGCAAAGGCAGCACATCACCCGACCTCCGCTAGTTCAGGCGCATTTGAGTCCTCTGATCTCAAATCACCCAAGACGAAGGCGATCGTGACTAAAGGCGTGGAGATGGTATTTCAGTCTGGAAGCCAGCGCTTTCACGCGTTGAGTTCAGTAGATTTGGACATCTATAGCGGCGACGTCCAACTTTTGATGGGGCCGTCGGGATCTGGTAAGACCACCCTATTATCGATCTTGGGTGGCATTCTAACACCGACTAAAGGAAGTGTGCAGATCTTGGACAGGGAAATTACCGACCTGTCTCGCTCTGAACTATCGCGCTTTCGCTTGCACAACATTGGTTTTATCTTTCAAGAATTTAATCTGTTCTCAGCCCTAACCGCCGCTGAAAATGTTGAATTGGTGCTTAAACTAAAGGGTTTCAAGCAGCGAGCGGCTCGCAAAGAAGCAAGAGAACTGCTGGAACAGGTGGGCTTAGGCCAGAAGATTAACAACAAACCCCATGACTTGTCGGGTGGGCAAAAGCAACGGGTGGCGATCGCCCGTGCGTTAGCCGGAAGCCCACAGCTAATCATGGCAGATGAGCCAACGGCGGCACTGGACTCTCAAAGCGGGCATGAGGTGATTGCCCTGCTGCGACAGTTGGCGAAGGAAGGTGGTCGGACGGTGCTCATGGTGACCCACGACCCGCGCATTATTGATGTGGCCGATCGCGTTGCCTATCTGGAAGATGGCAAATTGAAGCGATAGCAAACCCGATGCTTTGAGGGCGCAGGTTCAACCTGTGCCCCGGTTGGTAGCGCTATCGCTTGAGCAGGTCGCGCAGGGTTTCTTGAACCGATCGCGGTTGCCAGCCGAGTTCCTGTCGTGCTTTGGTGGCATCAACGCGAACGCAGCGATCGTACAAATAATGCACCCGCTCCCGGCTCAGCGGCGGTTGCCAGGAAAACAGCCGACCTATGGGGTCGAGTACCGTACCGACAAAGCGGACGATTCCCTCGGGCACTTCAGCCGGAACGGGGATTCCTGCTTCTTGTCCTAAAAACTGAAACATCTCGCGTGTGGTCATTTCTCCGGTTGAGATGATGTAATAGCTTCCCGGTTTTCCCTGGTCGGCCGCTAGCAGCATAGCGTCTACTAAATCATCGACATGGACAATTCCGGTGATGCGATCGCCCCCAGCCCACACTTTTAGCTTGCCGTTGAAGAAGGTATCGAGCACTGGGCCAAAATGTGGATCGTCTGCACCAAAGATGCCGGAGGGCATTAAACTAACGGCGGGCAGCCCGTCTGCGGCGTAGCGATCGACCAACTGTTGTGCCTGATATTTGGTGCGATCGTAGGCGGACGAAAAATCGGTCTGTGTGCGCTGAAAGGTTTCGTCGATGACGCGGCCTTGAGTATCGCCAAACACCCCAATTGTGCTGCAATAGACCAGTTTACAGCCCGATGCCCTGGCCGCATCCAGCACAGCACGAGTGCCTTCTACATTGACCCGTTCCATCTTGGCTGCATCGACGACCCCCAGTTCGACATAGGCCGCTGTATGAAAAACGGTATCAATGCCCTGCATTGCTGTTTCCAGAGCAGCGCGATCGCTAATATCGCCGTATACCAGTGGAACAGTACAACCCGCCAGCCGCGACAAGTTGCTCGACTGGCGCACAAATCCTATAACGGTATCTCCACGGTGTTCCAACGCTTTTACCAAATGCGATCCGGTAAATCCGTTGGCTCCGGTTACGAGTGCTCTCATAAAATCTTCTTGGTAAGTTTGGAAACCCTGTCTCTTTAGAGCAGGGAGGAAAACGATTCAGGCAGTTTTAACTGCCGTGACAAGCAAACCATTAGAACGTCGGATCAACGTAACTTTGCTAGCTGTTATCTGAGCTAACCGTTTCCAATGGGGATCAGATACAGAAACTTGCTTGTCCGTGTCGCCTGAGACATAACCGACACCTTTAGGCGAGTTGACCAAATCACCTTTGCGGAAGCCGTGACGAGTTGTCAAACCGCCATATTTTCGTCGTACTCCACCTTTTGCAGGCACCATTAGATGAAGCTGTCTGCGCGAATAAGGAGGTCTGCGAATTACAAAGAACGTTGATGCCGTAACGTTGATGCAGCCAAACCAGCCAGCACCATACCCAGTCTTGATGTAATATTTGCGATATTCAATAAAGTGGCTTGCTGCAATCGCTACGCCATCAATTGCATGGCTATAGGGTGTTCGCTCTGCCTTGTCTTTTGACTTGATCAACCCTAAATGCTTACGAGTTGAAGCAGTTTGATAACCTTCAATCTTGGCAACAGGTGCAAACTGTTCTAACTGTGTTAGCATCCAGACCTGACCTACCATTACGGCACTGAAGCCTTTTCCGGAACGTGCTTTTTTGCGCCCACTGGTTAAGTCAACATCGGCTCTGAGGTATTCGTATCGAATCTCAGAGACAGGGTAAACCTGGCACAGTTCAGAAACAATCCGCAGTTCAAGTTGACGATTCGCTCGTATTGATGGAGCAAGCTTGCCTTGCCGTCGATTAGAAAATCGTTTTTGACGGTGGGCACGTTGGGGAAACGGCACTTTGCGCTCAATCCTGCGTCCTCTTCGACCTCGGCGCATCAAGCGGCGATTGTCCATCCTATCGCGCACTGTTTTGAATGGCAAAACAAGATGAGCCATGTATAGGGTGAAGTTAGCAGATTGCACCGCAATGCCAGAGTAGAGCTTACCTGGATCGATGCCAATTACGACATCTTGTGTGTCATAACCTGATGGTTGAACCGTCAGTTGAACATAGAACTGACCACTATCAGACCATCGTTTGACAGCTTTGCCAGATGCAATCCACTTCCTAGCTCTTGCTGGTGTAGTGGGCATCCGTGGTTTATGGTCTGGATCAACTACAGGAATTCGCATTTTGGTATAACCCAATTTCTGTTTACGTCTCTTCCCACAACTCAGCAAAGATGTCTTGCCATGATGCAACGCTTTGAGTAAGAAGGCTTAGAGAGAATCCGAATTAGAGAAGCGTTCGGAAGTCTGTGCCATGCTGAGTCTCGATGTGGTAGTCACTACTACGCAAGTCTTACTTCTTGCAAGCCCCGTCAATTCATTGCGGGGTCAGTGACAGCGCTTTTTCGTAGATGCGATAGGTTTTATAAATAGTGGCTCCCGTGGCTTCAATCACCTTACGAGATGGCTCGTTATCTTCGTAGACGTATCCTAGTTCTGCCTGTTTGTACGCTTTTCCAGTCTGCGTGCCGCCGCTCATGCCCAGGTGAATCAAGGCCAGGGGCACCATTTGGCGACGGAACTCTGGCAAGGCACAAATCACAATGACACGCGCCTGGTTCACCTGACGGCGGTACCACAGAAACTTGAGAATGCCTAACCAGTTTAGTTTGCCGTTGACATGCTTGAGGGCAATGTTGTAGTCCGGTAGCGCCATAAAGAAACCAATCATTTCGCCGTTGTGTTCGGCAATCCAGAAAATGTCGGGATCGACCAGGCTTTGCAAGGACTTTCCCTCCTCCATAAATTCTTCTAGCGTCCGAGGGCTGGAACTGTAGTTGTTGACAAAGGCTTTGTTGAACAGAAAATAGAGATTTTGTGCATCTTGAGTAAAGGCTTCTCCTTTGAGATGCAGGGGACGGAAGTGGATGCCTGATTTGGAAGCGATGCGGTATCCCTTCTCGTATCGAGGCGGTAAAGGGCGCTCAAGATTCAAGAGATACGCATAGGCATCCCTCCCCTTCTGCCAGCCGTCTTGCTCCATAAATGCCGGATAGTAGGGCGGGTTGTATGGCATCATGATCATCGGCGGTGAGTCGAAGCCATCGACCAGGAACAAGCAATTGTTGTGGGTGGAAAGATCAATAGGGCCACGGATTTTTGTCATGCCTTGCTCTCGTAGCCACTGGCAGGCTGCGTGTAATAGAGCCTGGGCGATCGCACCATCGTTAATGCATTCAAAAAAACCGAACACCCCAACCGATTGCCCTTCCCGCTCAATCAAGCGCTGGTTAACGGCTGCCACAATTCGTCCAACGGCCTCTGACCCTTTAGCGGTTTGAGTGACGGCAATAAACGGTTGCAGTTTGCCGTACTCCAAAAAAGGATTCTCTGGGCTAAGTTGCTTGGCGATGCTGCTTCGTAAGGGGGGTACCCAGTTTGGATCGGTAGCGTAAACCCGATTGGGGACATTCAGGAACATCTCCTGTTCGGCGGGGGTAGAAACGACCTGAATTTGGAATGCGGTGGCTGGAGTGGGGGCTGTGACCATAACAAGGCGTGTTGATGCAATGTCAGTAATGGAACGTGCGTAATCCAACGGGTTGATGGGGTACCGGGTAGGTGTAACCCATAGACGTTGCCTAGAAGCACATCGTGACCGGGCACTCCTTATGTGGATGACTCACCCGTTCTGGAGTCACGTTCATTATCCAGTGTTTCTAGTTGTTTGCGATGGTACACCAGTGGCCACCAAGCTTCAATATCATCGACGAGGCTCCTGAAGGGCGATCGCCCGTAACCATTCAGGTTCATCAGCGATAGGAACATGCAGCCAGTGGCTTAGCTCTTGAGCCAGCCAGTACACATCCGATGGGTCAAGAATGCTGATATCAAGCTTGCAACGCCGTTTTCGGCCATGTAGCACCAGGGCGATCGCCTGCCACTGCCCAGGCTTGTCTTGCACGTCGGTGTTCAACCCTCGCCAATGAAAGCGATTGATTAACTCTAGCTGACAAAGGTTAGACCGCAGTCCTGTATAGCGGCGATGCCGCAGCCCAAATAGCTCAAAATCGAGAGTAATGTGCTGTTGATTGATGCGGAGCCGAATTTGCCCAAACAAGGCAAACAGAATGTTGAGAAGTACCCCTGCTACTGCAACGCTCAATATCCCTGCAAACAGCACCTGGCTGATGGCTAAAACAAGGTTGAATTCAAAATTAGGTGTGAATCCTTGGGTAAATCGAGTGAATAGGAGGACTGGATTAGATTGGCTGGCCGTTGCCGAGTTGACCATCCAAAAGAAGAGATAGCCAACGATGGGAATGAAAAAGGAGAGCAATGCCGTGAAGTCAAATCTTAGCCCTTGCGATGGCAGGCAAATGTCTAATGCCTCGTCTGTTTTAGTGAACCTGACCTGACTATCAACTGGCTGGTTTAGTTGGGCAAACCGTTGCCGTTGCCGTTGGGGATGGTCGAGCATTTGTAATGCCTCTTGAGCCGATCGCGCCCGTTTGTCCAGGCTGGGTTCAACCATCCACTGCAACCAAGCGGTGAAGTCCGGGCTAAGGCGGGCAAATCGCTCAAACTGAATGCGAAAGTTTGTTTGGGGCAGCTCTGCCGGATGCATTCCGGTGACCAGGTAAATCAACGTTGCTCCAAGGCTATATAAATCAGAAGCAGGCACGGCTCGTCCGCCAAATTGTTCGGGTGGCATGTATCCATAGGTGCCCACTACCGTAATTGTGCCTCCCTCCTGGCCTAGCAAATGCTGAACTGCCCCAAAATCGACCAGGTAAATGGTGCCAATGCCATTGCCAGTGCGATCGCCCAACAGCACATTGCTGGGTTTAATATCGCGGTGAATTACCGCAGGAGTGCGGCTGTGCAAATACAGCAAGATCTCCAGCACGGCTTTGGCGAGCTGCTTCACCTCTGCTTCACTGAAGGTTCGGCCTGCTGTTAAGTAGGCTTCGAGCGATCGCCCTTCTGCATAACTTTGAACCAGCGCAAACGCTTTGCGCCTGGGGTTATCCAGCTCTAAATAGTCTAAATACTGCGGTATGGCTGGATGTGAAAGCATTTTCAGCGTTTCGGCTTCCCGCTCAAACAGCTTCAGATCGGCCCACTCGAAGTCGTTGCCAAGCGAGAGCAATTTAATGACCACAGGTTTTTGAGTGCGGCGATCGCAGGCTAACAGAGTTCGTCGCCCTGGCTTCTTGCCGAGCATCTGGATCGTCTGATAGCGATCGCCTAACTGATTTGGGGTAAAGTCATCTGCCTGGGGTAGGCCAAGATCAGAAGAATCCCAATGGGTCATAGGGGTGCCTTTAGCTAACGTTTCCGCGTAGTTCGCTCATACCAGTTGGCAATATGTTGACTGGTCAACCCGCCCGATAAACCTGTAATGAGGGCGATCGCCAATAGCGTTAAATTTGCTGGCGAGAACCAGCGTTCGGGCGGCAACATCAAAACCTCCCTCAGCAGAAAAATGCTGCCGATCCCAAACAGAGTGCTGATGAGACGAACGGTTTGGCGATAGCGGTGCGGATAAACCAGCGGTGTGTAAAACGCATCAGTCACGACTCCAATGATGATCCCGTTGATGAAACCCAGTAACAAACCCGCTGCTGCACCCGCAACGCTTCCGGCGATCGTGCCAATTAAGGGAACCACAGAAGTGCCAAAAATTCCGCCAAAGGTGCCACCTGTGATAAGCCCCATGCTGGTGCTGCGCCAGACGGTGTTCCACAACAGATAGGGCAGTGATATAACCACTCGATTGCCCGATGCAGAGGGTTGGGCTAGCGATCGCTGCTTCAATCCGGTTAGAGCCTCTTCTGCTGAGCTGGGGCGATCGTCTGGATTGGGCGCGGTGAGCCACTTGAGCCATGCGGTAAAGGCAGCACTCAGATTTACTGCCTGTTCAAACTGAATGTGCAACTCCTTTTGGGGTAAATCAGCCGGATGGTGGCCAGTCAACAGCGCAATTAGGGTTGCACCTAAGCTGTAAAGATCGGACTTTGGGGTGGCATAGCCGCCAAACTGCTCTGGTGGCATATACCCATAGGTGCCAACAATAGTAATTGTGCTGCCTGCTCTGGAAGCCAGCGTTTGAACCGAGCCGAAATCCACCAGATAAACGGTGCCAATGCTATGACCCGTGCGATCGCCCAACAGCACATTGCTCGGCTTGATGTCTCGATGAACCACGGGCGGCTGCCGTCCATGTAGATAAATCAAAACGTTGAGCAGCGCTGCGGCTAACTGTTTTGCTTCTGCTTCGCTAAAGGTTCGCCCCATCTGGCGGTAAGCGTCCAGCGATCGCCCGTTGGCATAGCTTTGCACCAGAGCAAACTGGCGATCGTCTGTGGCATCCCGTTCAAAAAAATCAAGATAGCGCGGAATAGCGTTATGGGATAGTGCTTTTAGGGTTTCTGCCTCCCGCTGAAACAGCTTCAGGTCGTCCCAAACAACGTCAGAATCAAAGGTCAGTAGTTTAATCACAACAGGCTGTTGTGTGTGGCGATCGATCGCCAATAGAGTGCGTCGTCCTGCCGTTTTGCCGAGCTGCTGCTGAACCTCGTAGCGTCCTTGCAGCAACCCATTTGAGGACTGACTGGCCTGGTCAGATCTTGCGTCAGTGGTTTTACCTGCCATAGGCTCTCCTGATGAATTGCAGGCTCAGCAATGAAGCCAATCACCCGATGCAGACGCACCTGTTCAATCTACTGGTCTACCAACCGAAAATCCGTACTTTTAACAAATCAAGCGGTTGAGTCCCATTCCTTAAAACATACCTGTGGTGTCACACGCTTCCCATGACCAAGAGGCTTTACTGAAGCGTTGTTTTAGCAGTTGTGCCCCCCTAACCTGCGGTATTCTTAACCTAAACGGCTCTGCACCTACCAAGCGGTTAGAGTTCAATATTTCAGGTTTTAACCCGTTTAACCCATTCAACCCAATCAAACGATGGTGTCTTCTGCAACCACTTCAATTCGTTCTCAGCAACACCCGTTAATTCATCGCTTGGCCGATTGCATTGAGTCGGTCTGGCAACAGCATCTCGATTTATCTCCCTATCACCTGCCAGAGGATTTGGGGTACGTCGAAGGACGATTAGAGGGCGAAAAGCTGATCATTGAAAATCGCTGTTATCAAACTCCGCAATTTCGCAAGCTGCATATGGAACTGGCAAAGGTCGGCAATGTCCTGGACATTCTCCATTGCGTGATGTTTCCTCGTGCAGAATATGTCTTGCCTATGTTTGGAACCGATCTGGTGGGTGGACGTGGACAGATCAGCATGGCGATCGCCGATTTGTCGCCCATCAGCCACGATCGCACTCTTCCCACGGGTTACCAATCTGACCTGGAAGCATTACCTGCGTTTCAATTTGCTCAGTCTCGCGATTTACCCGACTGGGGCAATATTTTTTCAACGTTTTGTGTGTTTGGGCGACCCGGCACCCCAGACGAAGAAGACCAGTTTCTAGCGCGAGTGAAAGCCTTTCTAGAAGTGCATTGCCAGCAGGCGATCGCCACATCTCCCACACCCGAGCATCAGGCGGAAATGTCGGCAGGGCAGGCGCATTATTGCGCCAAGCAACAGCAGAATGACAAGACTCGTCGCGTTCTGGAGAAAGCCTTTGGGCAAGAATGGGCAGAGCGATATATGACAACTGTGTTGTTTGATCGGCCTGATTAGGCGGTATTAAAAGGCCAAGGGGCGCAGCTAATGCGCCCCTCGTTTCAATTGATCAAACTATCCTGCCCCATCCTTGAAGCTATTCAAGCAGAAGGAGCAAACCGTTTCCGCAACGAGTCCGACCGTCGTTTAGCGGTTGAGTTCTTCGGCTCATGTTTCAGTGCTTCTTCATAGGTCTCAAGGGCTTGAGCCACTAACTGCTTTTTCTCATAGGCAAACGCTAGATTGTTGAGAGCGGTTACATAACCAGGGGTTTGCTCCAGGGCTTCTTTGTATTGCCGGATCGCCAGGTCATACTGCTCTTGCGCGGCGTAAGAAAAGCCCAGGGCATTGTAAATAATGGCAATATTTTCGGCTCCCTTTAGGTCTTTGGACTTCAGGGCTTTTTGAAACTGGGCGATCGCTTGCGTATACAGCTTTTTGTCGAGCAAAATTCCGCCAAGCTCATAATATTCCTGTGCGGTTCCCTTCTCTCGGGTCAGCTTGCTTTGCAAGCGGGAGAGGGTGTTTTCAAGCCGTCGTGTTTTGATAATTTGCCGCACCAACACAACGCTTGCGCCAAGCAGCAACGCTACTAGGATGCCGAGGTAAACTACTGGAAGCGTGCTTTCGTCCATAGCTCGTTAAACAAATATCAAAAGAAAACGCATACTACTTTTTCACACTACACCACAACCTGTAGAGTCAGGGCTTCTGCCGCTAGATGATCTGATTAGGATGCTTGAAATGAATTGGCAGGCAATCTCGTGATGCGGCATCCGTAATACTGCGCTAAACAAACTGCCTCGAAAGCGCATGATTGCAAAGATAAATCTAGAGCTGAATCCGGAAAAACACCCACAAAAAACAACGGCTCTTCAGTGGAAAAGCCGCTGTCAAGCAAACTTTGAGTTCTTTACAAACGTTTTAAGCGAACAAGTTGTTGCAAACCCAACGGATCATGAACCAGGTCTAGTCGCGGTTAAGAGCAATTAACAGCCGCAGAATAAAGATGAACAGGTTGATGTAGGTCAAATACATCGACAGCGCGGCTGGCAAGTATTGCTCATCCTTGTAGGTGCGGGGCAGAATGTAAAAATCTACCACAGCAGCACCTGCAAAGAGAAAAACACCGATTCCAGAAATGCCAATTTCTAACCAGCTAGGGGTATAACCGCCAAACAACGAAAAGAGCAGTTGGCCGATCAGCACTACAAATAGGGCAATAATCCCTAGTCGAACTGTTTGCGTTAGCGCTAATCCATCCTGGTCGGAGAGGTTGGAACCGATTTGGCGAGCGGCAATAAATGTGACTCCACAGCCCAAGGCCGCAATTCCCACGCCCGCAATGCCAACGCCTCCAGTCCCCAGAGCAACATACACCAACCCGCTCAGTGTGTAGCCTGAAAGTAAGCTATAGGTGGCCAGCAGCGGCAAAGCAACGCCGTTATTTCCTCGCTCTGCCACACCACGGGCGACGAAGAAAAGAGCGAGTTCTACAACCATTGCGACCCAGAAGGTGGGCATGAACAATCCAGGATTACTCTGGATTACCCCTAATCCTCCGTAGGTACCGAGCGCTGTAAGGACGAGACCACCGCCAAGAAACGGTAGGGCGTTCGCAATAACATTAGGCCCAATAAGCTGTTGCGTTTGGGCGCGACGCATGGCATCTCGAAAATTGCTGGTATTGCTCATAAGCTTCTGTTAACAGACAGTAATGTTTGGATTTGAATCAAGTCTCTGCTTTGATCTTAGGCGATTTTATAAGGGCGATCGCCCGGATGTTGTTGACTCTTAACCTGAAAATGAACCCGGCTCGACCCATGAACTACTGCGGTCAAGTCAGTGATTCTGCTGATACCACCCTGGGAAACTTTTTCCATTCCCGTGGAATAACGATGGTTTAAACTCGGTCGGAAATCGACAATAAGCCTAAATCTGATACAAGGTGGTTCTTCAGATGACGGCTTCCCAATCCTCTCTCCGTTCTCGCAGTATGGAATTGCTGATGGCTTATCAGCAAAATCCTTCCGTTTCGCTTCGCAATCAGCTCGTTCGAATGAATGCAGGTCTTGTCCGTAAGATTGCTCATCGGGTCAGCCATCAGTGTGCTGAACCCTACGAAGATCTAGAGCAAATTGGCTATCTGGGTTTGATTCGCGCCATTGAACGCTTTAACCCCAGTCAAGGATGTGCATTCAGTTCGTTTGCCGTCCCTTATATCCGTGGTGAGATGCTGCACTTCTTGCGCGATCGCGGTAGTGCTGTTAAAGTACCCCGTCGTTGGCAAGACTTGCAAAAGGATGGGCAACGCGTACGGATGGAGCTAGCCCGAGACTTAGGACGACAGCCCAGTGATACCGAAATTGCTGATGAACTGGGTGTCTCTTCTCAAGAATGGCGAGAAATTAAAATGGCGGTTAAAAATCGCCTGCCGTTAAGCCTGGATGCAACGGTTTGTCAGCAGGTTGATTCGCCGATTACGCTGGGTGAAACGCTGCCAGATGCACATTATCAAGCCCTTCAGCGTCTTGAAGAAGATCGTCAACAGCTTCAGCGGGCGCTCGGTCAACTTGAAGACAAAACACGGGCGGCGATCGAATTTGTGTTCTTTAGCGATCTATCCCGTAAAGAAGTTGCTGAAAAAATTGGTGTCAGCCCTATGACGGTAACCCGTCGTATTCAGCGGGGTCTAGAGCAGATGATGACCTTTCTGCAACCCCAAACATTACAAACCGATCCTTAAGGATTACAGTCTGCTTGGCTCGCATCATTCCTACTGGCGTAGGGACTCAACCATTGCAGCAACGCCAACCAGGCAACCGTTGAAGAGTGCTAAGCGCAAAACCCATTCTCCCCCGACTACCAGCAAAAAATTGGCAAGCTGAGTGGCTCCGAAACTGGCCGTTAAAATGCAGGCAATCGCAAAACCGAACAGGGCTAACAGGTAATATCGAAGCAGTCTACCAACCCATTTGAGCAGCGGGCTATAATCCTTCGCTTTCATGGCTATTTCCTCTCTCCTAAATGTTCAGGTATAGATGCTGGATTAGTGTTTGAACGGTCAATAGTTGTTTTGCTGTAATTGACCGTTGTCAGCGGTTACTCTAATCCAGATGGAATAACAAGCAGGGTGATAACATCTTGAACTGCAACGATGGTGACGGGGGCACCTGGAAGCAGAATCACTGAGCGAGGAGGCTGATACAGTCTGGCGCTCCAATACGTTCCGGCGTACTTGACCCGTCCACAATGACCATAAGTGATTTCGCGACTAATCGTTCCTTTAACCGGATCAAGCAGCATTTCGGGTTCTGATGGCACAAAGAAATTACTCAATGCTATTACCTCCGTTGCTCTACAAATTAGCGGGTTAGACAATTTCAACCAGTTGCTTCTATAAATAAGTGACTCACTTGAGTGAGATGTGACCATGAACGAAACGTTTCTTGAAAGTTGATAGCAGAATGATGAGTGCGATCGCTCCTAGCTTCATCAACCGTCTGCTAATCTCGGCAACAGGATATAGTTCCGTCTCTGTTGCAGGTGAATTGAGCCTCACCAGTTAAGGCATCGGTATTCCAGATGCATTGATGAATTTCAGCCACTCCTCAAATTGCCTTTATTGGCTAAGATTCCCCATCGAGGAAACGATGTTTCTACGTTACCTCACAATGTGAGGTAGATCAAGTCCGTCCTCACATAGCTGCTGAACTTCTCACTTGAGATCGTGTCAATCATCTGATTCTGGGTGCCCTACTAATTGGTTGAGCCGTTGCAGCTACCAAATAAGCTGTATGCCACTGGTGTTTAGCAATACACGATTCCGTTGTCCTGCTTCGGTTGGATGGGTTGGTTCAGGGAACGTGCTTGGCCTGTCTCGCATAGCGGACTTCTCACACGAAGAGAACAAGTTTTAGAAAAGCAGTCACATATGTGAAATTGTGCTAAAAGTGAGTAGCAGTTTAGCTATTGCATCACGATGAGGGCACCGTTGTGATTCCCAAGGACGCTCTAAACGCGTTAGCGGCTCAGCACAGAGTCTCTAACCCGGAGCTAGAAGTTTTGTCGCTGGCGATGGATGGCATATCAACGGCTGAAATTGCCAAACTGTTGGGAATTAATGCAACCGCTGTACGCAAGAGGTTAGGTGAGGTTTATAAAAAGTTTGATATCGCTGGGAATGGGCCTGGAAAATTAGCAAAGCTGCAACAGATCCTGATGGCTCGCTATCAGTCTGATCGGGCGAGACCTGAGTTCGAATGGCCGCTGACGGAACCGAACCCTAATGACGCGATCGCACCGTCGCCTGAGGTGCTGCGAGACTGGGGTGAAGCGGGTGATGTGGACTCGTTGTATGGCCGGGAGGAAGAGCTTGAGCAACTAAAGCGCTGGATTGTGGACGATCAGTGCCGCCTGATTGCGCTGTTAGGGTTGGGCGGAATGGGCAAAACGGCTCTGGCGCTGAAGCTGGCAGAACGGATTCAATCTCAGTTTGAACGGGTTGTATGGCGATCGCTCAATCATTCGCCGTTCGCTAAGGATTTGCTGGCTGACTTGCTCAACGTGCTGTCTAACGGTCAAGAACCTGATGGCATTGGCGATTCAATTTCACAGTTGCTGAACTATTTGAAAAAGTATCGGTGTCTGCTGATTTTAGACAACACCGAAACAATCTTGCGTAGTGATGATCTGGCCGGACACTACAAAGCTGGGTATGAGGATTATGAAGAGTTGCTGAGGCGCGTTGGAGAAACACCGCATCGCAGTTGCCTGATCATCACAAGCAGCGAGAAGCCCAAAGAGTTTGTCATCCTGGAAAGTAAAAAGGTTCGCGCTTTTCAAGTGAACGGCTTGAAGGGGTTGCAGGGACGTGAAATCTTCAAAGATAAAGGCCGCTTTTCGGGTTCTGAAGATGAGTGGCAAGATTTGATTGAGCGCTACGCTGGCAACCCGTTAGCCTTAAAAATTGTCGCTGCGACTATTCAAGAATTGTTTGGCGGCAGCATTTCCGAATTTTTGCAACAGAAGACTACCGTTTTTGGCACTATTTATAGCCTTTTGGAGCAGCAGTTTGGCCGCCTGTCGTTGCTGGAAAAGGAAATGATGTACTGGTTAGCGATTAACCGTGAGCCAGTATCGCTTTCCGATCTGCGTCAGGATCTGGTTCCTCCGGTTCCGCAATACAGGCTGTTAGAAGCGCTGGAGTCGTTAGGCCGGCGATCGCTGATCGAGCGGGATCGAACCCTACTATCGTTACAGCCAGTGGTGACGGAATATGTGATCGATCGCTTTATTAACCGCATTTGTGAAGAAATAAAGACCCAAAAAATCGTACTGTTTAATAGCCATGCTGTGATCAAGGCGCAGGCTAAAGATTATTTGAGAGAGCGGCAAATTGCGTTTGTTTTGCAACCGCTGACGGAAAAATTAATTGTCGATTTGGGCAGTGAGAAGGCGAGCGAAGTTAAGCTCACACAAATTCTGCTGGACTTGCAGCACCAGGCTCCTTTGAAGCCGGGGTACGCGGCTGGAAATGCGCTGAACTTGCTATGTCAACTTCATGCCGATATCAGCGATCGCGATTTTTCATCATTGGCCGTTTGGCAAGCGTATTTGCAGGATGTGGACTTGCATCGCGTTAACTTCGCCAGAGCCGACTTATCCCAATCGGTGTTTTCCGAAAGTCTTGGCAGCATTTTGTCGGTTGCCTTTAGTCCAGATGGAACACGGCTGGCGACTGGAGATGTGGACTACAAAATACGGGTTTGGCATGTGACTGAAGGCGGCCAGCAATTTACCTGTGACGGCCACACCGATTGGGTCAGAGCTGTTCAATTTAGCCCAAACGGTCACATATTGGCGAGCGGCAGCCACGACAAAACAGTGAGGTTGTGGGATGTCAGTACTGGACAGTGTCTTCAAACCTTGGAAGGTCACACCAGTTGGGTGCGATCGGTGGTGTTTAGTCCAGACGGTCGATGGCTAGCGACCTGTGGTGCCGACCACACGGTCAGGCTTTGGGACGTGCAGACGGGAAGGTGCCTCAATGTTCTTGCAGGGCATACCAAGGTGGTGCGTTCAGTTTGCTTTGATGGAAGCAGCCAAATTCTGGCTAGCGGCAGCAGCGATCGCACGATAAAGCTCTGGGATATTAGGACAGGACACTGTATTCGGACATTACACGATCATGCCAGGGGTGTGCGCTCGGTTGCCTTTTGCCCAACGGACGATCGCCTGTTGGCGAGTGGAAGCAGCGACCGGACGGTAAAGCTTTGGGATGTGGCAACCGGAACCTGCTTGCAAACCTTAAAAGGACACATTGGTTGGGTCTGGTCGGTTGTCTTTAGTTCCGATGGGCAGATGCTAGCCAGCGGCAGCGAGGATCAGACTGTGGGGCTATGGGATATTCGAACGGGAGAGTGTCTCAAAGTTCTGTCTGGACATACGGGTTGGGTGCGCTCGGTGGCCTTCAGCCCAGACGATCAAATTCTGGCTAGCGGTAGCGAAGATCAGACGATAAAACTGTGGGATGTTAAGACAGAGCGGCTGCTTAAAACCTTTCAGGGATATGGCAGAGGAGTGCGCTCGGTTGCCTTTAGTTGGGATGGCAAAACTCTGGCTAGCGGTGGAGAAGATCGAACGATTAGGCTTTGGAATGTGCGTACAGGGCAATGTCTGATCAGCCTCCAAAAGCATACAGGGCGAGTATGGTCTGTAGCCTTTAGCCCGGATGGTCGTACCCTGGCTAGTGGGAGTGAAGATAAAACCGTTCGATTCTGGGATATTGGCACCGGACAATGCCTCAAAACGCTGAAAGGGCACGAAGATGGCGTTCTCTCTGTCGCATTCAGTTCTGATCAAGAGGGTCGAATTTTTGCCAGCGGCAGCAGTGATGGCAAGGTAAGGCTATGGGATGCGGCAACGGGGCAATGTCTCAAAACATTAGCAGGACACACGGATTGGGTCTGGTCGATCGCGTTTAGTCCTGATGGCAAGATCCTGGCTAGTGGTAGTAGCGACCTGACGGTGAGGTTGTGGGATGTTGAGTCTGGAGCTTGTCGGAATGTGTTGAAAGGACATACCCACTGGATTCGCTCGGTTGCCTTTAGTCCAGATGGCAAGACCCTGGCAAGCAGCAGCGTAGGACGCACCGTCAGATTGTGGAATGTGGAAACGGGGGAGTCGCTAAAATTGCTCAAAGGATACAGTAGCGGAGTGCGATCGGTGGCTTTTAGTCCAAATGGGGAGATTCTAGCCAGTGGTGGAAACGACCACGTGGTGCGCTTGTGGGATATCGCTTCAGGGAAATGCTTACAGGTGTTGGAAGGGCATTTGAGCCGGGTGCGATCGGTGGCTTTTAGTATGGATGGTCAGCTTCTGGCCAGTGGTAGTAATGATGAACGGATTCGACTGTGGAACCTGACAACCGGCGAAGAGCTAAACCCGTTGCTGATCGAAAAGCCCTATCAGGGAATGAACATTACGGGGGCAACCGGTCTGACGGCAGCGCAAAAGGCCACCCTAATGAAACTGGGTGCCTTTGATGCATCCCTTCCCTAACGGGCTTTCAGGTCGGCGATCGCCCCCTTGGTCATGTTGGCAATAGCTTGATCGGTTGCTTTGGGTAAGTGGTAGTAGGTGCCGCCTGCATGTTTAGCCAGTTCTTTGGCAAATCCGGTTGAGACGAATTTGTTTTCGGTGTCAATTACCAGCAGTTTCATTCCGGTGGCTCGTACTTTTCCCGCAATGTCGAGCAGTTCCGCTTTGATGTCCGGTTTTTCTCCTTCAGGAATGGTTTCACCCAGCGATCGCGCCAACGGAATATTACCGCGCCCGTCCGTAATGGCAACAATCACCACCTGACCAATATCACCCGACTGCTGGGCATTGGTTCCCACTCGCACAGCCTGGGTTAACCCGTGTGCCAGAGGTGAACCGCCACCACAGGGCATTCGTTCCAAACGACGACGAGCCGCCGCGATCGATCGGGTTGGAGGCAACAACACTTCGGCTTGTTCGCCTCGAAAGGGAATGAGAGAAACCTGATCCCGATTTTGGTAGGCTTCGGTCAACAGGCGCAAAACGGCACCTTTCGCAGACTGCATTCGATTCAACGCCATCGAACCAGATGCGTCTACCACAAACACCACCAGCGCTCCAGCCTTTCGCGCTAAGCGCTTGGCTCGAATGTCGCCTTGCTCAACCACAACCCGTTTATTGGGCTGGCGTTGGCGACGAATTTTCTGATAGGGAGATGCTGCACGCAAGGTGGCATCCACAGCGATGCGTCTCACTTCTCCCTTGGGCAACATCGGTTTAACGTAGCGTCCTCGATCTTGGGAGAAAATTAGACTCCGCGAACCAGATTTGCCTTGGCGGTTGGCGAGTTGAGTAAAGTAAAGGACCGAGGGGTCTAAAATAACGCCTTCTGGATCAAAGATAAACTCCTCTGGCAGCGTGGGCGGGTCTTGCTGTTCCTCGTCTTCTGGATTGTCTTCCTCTTGTTCGTCTTGCTCTTGCTCCGTCTCGTCCTGGTTTTGAGGCGGTGGTGGCGGTGGCGGTGGCGGTTCGTCGGGTGGATTTTGCTGAACCACGGTCGCTCTTGGCACAATTACCAATTCCACAGCTCGACGCAGGTCGTCTGCAATCACCTCTGTTCGCCCATCCAGAGCGGCATGGGCTTTAGCAACGCGAACGGCAAATAGCTCAGCCCGATGTCCCTGGACTTTTCCTCGAATGGCTTCATTGACTAAGTAGGCAATTTGCTCTGATGTGATCTGCACGTCCTTGAGCCACTCGCGCGCCAGAACGATCTGGGTTTTGAGGGAGTCCATGTCCTCGGCATACTGTTGCAGAAATGCCTGCGTCGATTCGGCATATTGCATGGCCTGGTCTACCGCTTGAACTCGCTCGTCCAGCCCCAGTACGGCATCAGCCGACAGCACGATCGCCATTCTATCCAGCAAGTGCTGTCGTAATTCGCCTTCTTCTGGGTTGTAGGTCGCAATCAACAATGGCTTGCAGGGATGCTGAAAACTAATTCCTTCCCGTTCAATCTGGTTGCGGCCTTCTGTCAACGTGGTAAGCAGCAGATTGGCAATTTGATCATCTAGCAGGTTGATTTCGTCAATGTACAACACGCCACGATGAGCTTCTGCTAACAATCCTGCCTGAAAGACCGTTTCACCTTGTTTAATCGATTGCGCTACGTCAACCGAACCCAGCAATCGATCTTCCGTTACCCCCAGCGGAATTTGAACAAACGGGGCAGGAATAACTTGAACCTGGAGGCACTCCCGGTTGCAGTGGCCTTGCTGATCTAGCTGTTGATTCAGCGTTTCGTCATCCCAGTCCTCTGGATGCATTGGATCGCAATTGCTGCATGATCCTTGAACCACTTCAATTGGCGGCAGCAAGGCATGAATGGCACGAGCCATGACTGACTTCGCGGTGCCACGGCGACCCGCTATGACAACGCCACCCAGTTGCGGATCGATCGCCGCTAACAGCAACGCTAATTTGATTGCTTCTTGACCGACTACGGCAGTCAATGGAAAAGCGGTAAAAACCGGAGTGCTTGTGGCAGACATGGCTTCAATAGTGGCAGATCCAACTTTTCAGCATAACAGGAAACCTTGCCCTGCTCGCAGCATCGGTGAGGCGATCGCTCCAACTTATCCCCCTGGATCAGCCTTCAATCTGACTTAGCTTTCAGCTCTCAAGTCAGCCTGGAAGCCATGCCTTGCTTAGGAAATTGAAAGTTCGCCTACTACTTCCAAACGTTTGAAGTTGCCCAAGGTCATAAACGTTTCAGAAAGGGTTTCGGCGATCGTCGGACTGAGCCAGCCCATCTGCTTCAATAGATGAATTGCAACGGCATATTTCGCCCGTTTTGCCCCATCCATCACTTTAATTGCTAACCCCAGGCCTTCACCCACACGAGCAACGCATTGGATACCTTCTGCTCCGGCTTTGCTAACCAATTCACCCTCAGTCAGCCGCATCAGTTCGGTGTCAAACTCGCCATCTCCTGCGATCATCGCTGGGTGATGGGTCATTGCCCGAATGATCCGCTCCATGTCCAGGTTGTCGCCGGAAGCAAGCTGAGCATATAAAGTCGCCATTTGCCCCAGTTGCATGAAGTAAGTAGGTGCGCCGCAATCATCATGGGCCCCAATGAACTCTTCGGCTGGCATTCGCAACAGCTCTGAGATCTTGCTTAGAATGAGACGTTGAACCGGATGGTTCCGTTGCAGGTAATTATTAAGTGACCAATTGCGCTGTTGGCAAACGGCTAGCATACCCGCGTGCTTGCCAGAGCAGTTATATTGCAATGGACTATGTTTACCAGCCGGAATGGGGCATTGCAGAGCAGAAGGGTCGATATCGCAACGCCATAAAATATTAAATGCTTGCCGAGCTTGCTCAATGTTTCCCTGGTGCGAACTGCAAATAATGGCCAGGTCGCGATCGGTTAGCCCATAACGTTCAAGTGTTCCTGTTGTGGTCACTGCCAATGCTTGAAACGGCTTCAAGGCAGACCGAACAAACGTGGCCGTCTCTGGATTGCCTGCGATAGATAGCATCCGCCCCCGCTCATCTGCAACCACAGCTTGAACGGAGTGCTTCGACTCAACCAGTCCTTCCCGCAACAATCGGACTTCTATCTCTGCTGTTTGCGTACGTTTTCCCCTAGTCATGGTTGAAACTGTGACATACTCCTTCCTCCCTTGCAATCAGTTTGAGCCTAAACAGCGACACGAATGACGGAAAGCGTAGCAAAGATGCAGCCATTTTCATTTGCATTCACCACACCTTAAACCCTACACCCCACACCCATCTTGGCGATACTGTGGCTGACTCAATTGAGAACTGCTGTAAGATTCTTCTTTGACCGCTTGTTCCTGCTTAAATTATTCTGCAAGAAAGCTCCACATCAGGCTGCCGCTGAGCAACAGTAGGGCTATCATCCCAAACGTTGACTTTAGCCGTTTTAGAATAGGCTGAATTTCGTAAGTGACAATCAGCCGATCGCGATGGAGAACATCTTCCGGCTTGCTCCAAGTCTGACCATCATACCAGCCTGACTCTTCATAGAAGATGGTTTCTTTCAGCAGGCGATCGCGCACATAGTTCCAGCCTAGATACAACCGTATCAGCGCCAGCGCTGGCACGATAAAGGCACCTGCTGCACCGCTCAACAAAAATTGCACTGGATGTTTGGAAATAGGAAAGCTGACGGCTGCTACAGGGCCAGCGATTAACCAGCTCAAACTCCAAAGCATTATAGTTGGCTGAAGATAGGCAGGCCAGTCAAGCGTTGCCCAACGAAAGTACCAGGATTCTCGCAAACCCTGGTATTCATTGAGAGGTTGCTGGTCAGCAGGGACAGGGCAAACAGGTACAGAGGACTTCATGAGAATGACAACAGTCACAACTGAAGCAGATAGGGCAATGACTCGTTGTTGGAAGCTTCAGGCGGTTCAGCAGGACACAGACTTGCACAACGCTGATGGCTGAAATCACCTCAACATTTCCTACGAAATACTGCTCGTGATTTTACTGTAGCGAATCTCTATTCAACTGGACACGGGAAATCTAATGCGGTCTGCATGTCCCCAGAAAGCTTCCAGGTTATAAAATTCTCGCTCTTGGGGCATAAAAATGTGAGCAATGACATCGCCATAATCCAGCACAATCCAGCTACCGTCTGCCTGTCCCTCAATTCTGAGTGGAGTGCGTTGCCATTCTGTCTCTACTTTGTCCTGAATCGACTGGGAAATCGCCCTCACCTGAGGATTAGAAAGGCCGGTGACAATAACAAAGTAATCAGCCAGATAAGAAACTTCTGAAACCCCCAGGAGCGCAATATCAACCCCCTTGCGATCGTCAGCGGCCTGAGCGACGGTTACTGCTAACGCATAACTGGTGTCTTCCTGCATAGAAGGAGAAATGGCAGATGTACCTGAGCTGGGAGAAATCGCCTCAACCTTAGAATAATTTGACATTAAGCGTAATTTCCTCAGTACGCGGTTGTGAACTGGAACCAACAAACATAAGTAGTTATGGCTAGAGTAGTGATGGTTAAACTAGCCTGGAATCTATCGGATGAATTAAGTAGGCTGTTTCGGGGCATTTAGAATTGATTGGACAACATTTAGTCATTCCCCAATCAAACAAAGGCTCTTTAGTAGCTCTTCAAACCATTGGAATTGTAAAATTGCGATATGTTGCAATAGAGCCTCAGAAACGTTAGAAAGCTTGACCCCTGGCTGATTCCTAACGTCGTACTTGTTTCAAGAACCAGTTATAAAGTAGTAAAGCACGAAGAAGCAGGTGCTGGTTTTGTTCAAGCTTTTCAAGAGTGGCGATACAAGCGCTAAACCTCTATTTTAGATCAGCTCTAAAGTTCAAAATCTGTAGCATCTATACGTAGTGTGTACGGATATTACACACGCCACGGCCAATCGATTTCACTTTAGCAAAAAGGACGCGTTTACCTGGTAAACACGTCCTTTTCGTTGATTGGTGGCAATTTGAACGAGAAGATTAGCTTAAATGTTCAATTTCAGGTCTAGGTGCAAGAGGACGTTTGCCAAATTCGTCTGCCTGAAACCGAGAGCCCGTTTCTGCTGCGCTCGCAACCATACATGCATTCTGGACGACTCTCTGAAATAGAGCCTCATAGCGACCAAGAGCTTGCTCGAAGGTATAGTGCTCGGTCGCATAGCATCTGCCCTGCCGGCCCAAGGCCGTCGCCTTATCTGGATTCTCATACAGCTCAAGAATTGCGTCTGCTAACGCTTCGGGTTTCTGAGGCGGCACGACAATGCCACCTCCACTCTCTTGTACGGCTCTTGCAGCGGTTCCACAGAGGGGAACAGAGGCAACAATCGGTCGTCCGCTTGCTAAAAGCAGTTGAGTCTTGGAAGGCATATTAAAAGACACAACGTTGCGCTTCTGAATGATCAAACCCACATCGGCTGCCGCGAGCATTTCTGGTAACTGCTCGCGTGGTTGCAGGGGCAGCAACAAAACGTTTTGCACGTTGCGCTTGTAACAATATTTACGTAATCTTCGCAGTGCTTTGTCTTCTCCTACAATGACGAATGCAATCTCGGAAATATGCTGAAGGCATTGGGCTGCTTCTATTGCAGTTTCTAAGCCTTGAGTTAACGCGATATTTCCTGAATACAAAACAACAAATTTGTTTTCAAGCTGGTGCGTTATCCGAAACGAATTGTCTTGCCTAGGCAAAGGACGGATGAACTTGATGTCAACCCAGTTAGGAATACAGGTGATTTTGTCTGCCTGTACCCCTTTGCCAACAAGGTTCTCAGTGAATCCATCAGCAATAACGCTAATTGCCGTAGCATAACGATAAGCAAATTTCTCGAGCGCTTCAAAGAAACGAATCGCAGCCTTGTTGCTGATCAAACCCACATGAACCGCAGCTTCCGGCAGAATATCCTGCAAATTCAAGACGACCGGACAGGAATAAATCCATCCCAGTAAGGTTGAGGGAACACAGACCGGCAGGGGGGGCACAGTTGAGAGAATGACATCTGGCCGCCAGCCATTCAGCGCCTGTAGAAAACTGGTTACAACATAACTACCGTCTAGCAAAACCCGTGCAACTAAGCCCGGCTTCGGACGAATCCAAACGTAGCTACGCTGGATGGTAACGCCGTTGCGTTCTTCAGTGTGATAAAGTTTGCCGCGATACCCACTATAAATGCATCGCTCTGGATAGTTGGGCATCCCTGTAATAACTCTAACCTCATGCCCCCGTGCTACGAGACCCTCAGCCAATTCTGTCATCAGAGGTGCAATACCAATTGGCTCAGGGTAATAGTTGTATGAGTAAATCAGGATTCGCATGTAAGACTCAAGGTGAATTTAGGCAAGTGAGGGGGCCGATTCAGCAGTTTCAAAACATCAGTACAATGAAAATGCTCTGGGGCTACTGATGCCATTGATAACATGTCTGCGCGGGTGCTATCACCGAGCTTTTACTGAATCATACGACTTGCACATTAATCATCTGCCTGCAATTTAACACTTCACTTGAATAGCTCGTGAATGGCTTGTGGCTAGCGATCCACAATAGCCAACTACGACCATATCGGGATTCCGAGTCTTAAGGTGGGCAACCTGCTGTTTGCTTCAGCGAATCTTTAGGAAGCCACTCAGCTCCTTAAAGATTTAGCTAAGCTTTGAGCCTATGCCAGGGATCAACAAAGGCGATTCTCACAAGCCTACTCGTTTGATCCGTAGACGCCAGTGAATTGATTAAGTTTCGTTTGGCTCCAGCTCTGCCAGGAAGCGTTCTCACCTTAATCGACGATCTGAAATCCTTGCAATCCTTCGGCAGACTCGTATTCAACCGTGACAGTTTGAATTTGTGCGGATGGTGGCCCCTGATGGCACCACTGAATCATGCGTTCGATGCTGTCTTTAGCTCCTTCAAAAACCGCTTCTACTCGACGATCTGCCAAATTGCGAACCCAACCATTTAGTTCCAAGCGATTGGCTGTGTCCCACGTTGCTGCACGGTACCCTACGCCTTGTACCTGTCCAGAGATCAAGAGGTGAACTCGGATTGGTTGGGAAGAAGAATGGGATTTGAACATGCTTCCAGTGGCACCCCATGATGAAATTAATATCGAAATAGCTGCCTATTCAGATTCTCGATACCTGATAGTGCCGTGTCAAGACTTGTTGTTGGTGCTGTTCGTCGATCGCAAATTGATTATCTGCCAGCATGGGCAAGGCTCAATGATGCTTGGGTTGGGGG
>NZ_JADEWO010000033.1 GCF_015207605.1 Oculatella sp. LEGE 06141 | reverse complement strand
TCACATCTCAAAGCGTGAAAGCGATGTTCTCTCACTTCAGGCAAAAGTTTAGGAATCTCAATCGTTTGAATCCGGTAAGGCTCACTATCTTCCCCCGCTAACGCCTCGCCACAATGGATGCATTCACCTGGGTAATAATCCTCTATGCTCTGACATTGCTCCACTGGATAAAAAGGACGTTCGTGTCCTTCATGCCCAGGTTGTCCCCCACGTTTCTTGCTTCCCTGTTTTCTCTCTTTAGGTTTGAATCCTTTACCCTGATCCTGAGACGGAGGTTTGGAGGAATTGTTGCTATTCTGCTGCACCTGCTCTTTGAGCAATTGGTTCTCTGCCTTTAACTCCTGGTATTGGCTCTCTAGCTGCTCTACTCGTTTGGCAAATTGCTCAATCAAATTTGCCACCAACCGCTTGACACTCTCTGGGGTCTTGTCCCAGTCCGATTGGCTAACATCATTGATGGAGGGGACAGGGTTCTCTTCCATCTTGTTAGCCTAGCAGCACCTCTCGATTTTCTCAATTCCCTTTTTCAACCCCTTGAACAGTTACGATAAAATAACTTACCGTTGGTTATAAATATCGTTACGTAGGCTAAAGCGTAATCATCGCTAAAAAAATCAATTGAGAGAATAAGACATTATGCCTGACCCTGACAAGGATATGTCCTGTAAAAAACTTATCTCGCTTAAAACAGTTTTCTATTTTGGCTACGGTGCTGTTACGGGAATAGGATTGTCAACATTTTTGGTCTGGCAATCTGAAGAGTTGACATTGCTACAGTCAATAGCTTTTTGCGTCATTTCTGGATTAGCTTGTGGTTTAACTTTTGCTTTGAAATAGCAATACTTCGGACCATCAAGTCACAGCAATAAAATTCTAGAGCAATGGTGTCGCGTTCGGCGCAATTTGACCTCGATCCGGAGATCCATGACCGCGGTTGCGAGAGCTTGAAATGCTTGCATAGCAGTAATTTTAGTGTCGCGTTTCACGCTATTTGGGCTCTTACGCAGATTTGGTGAAATGAGATGCGATCGCTAAAAGAGCCGGCGTAAACTCAAGGGTTTAGAGAACTTTCAATAACCAAGATCACCAAATTCGCGTAAGAGCCCTAAATTGTCCAAACTTACCGCACCAGATTGGGATAAAGCCGCCCGCAGATGATAGATAACACGGCAGTCACTGCTAGCAGGATGCCAAAATCGAGCGTCAATGAGTACGTGCTGGTTTCACCCAACAGCATCAAACTCCGTAAAACATCGACCAAATACGTTAGCGGGTTAATGTATGAGAGAACCTGAAGCCAGGGCGGCATGATTTCGATCGGGTAAATGGCATTGCTGGCAAAGAACAGCGGCATAGTTAACAACTGACCAATGCCCATGAACCGTTCGTGAGTTTTCACTAAACATGCCACAATTAACGATAGGGTAGAAAACAATGAGGCTCCCAGCAGGACAGCAGCAATAACCCCCAGGAGCGACAGCAATCCCCAATCAATGCCGACACCCAGCAAATACCCCAATCCGTAAATCAATATCGCTTGTGACAGGCTACGGATGCCAGCCGCGATCGCCTTACCCAGCACCAGCGCCACACGAGGCGTAGGACTGACCAGCAGCTTGTGCAAAATTCCCAGATCTCGTTCCCAGATAATCGACAATCCATTGAAAATGGCCATGAACAGGATACTCTGTGCCAGAATCCCAGGAGTCATGAAGTCGATGTAGCTGAGATTCCCAGTAGGAATCGCCCGAATCCGAGTGAACACCTGCCCAAACACCAGCAGCCATAGTGCAGGTTGTACCGCCCGTGTAAATAGCTGAGTTGGGTCATGACCCAATTTTCTGACTTCTAACTCGGTGACCACAAAGGTTTTGTAAATGAATTCAGCGACATTGCCTGCCAGAGTAGGGCGATCGTTGAGCCATTTATCCGAGTCGTTGCGCTGTACGTCTTGTTGCCGAGGTATCACGATAATCTCCTGCCGCTGCTAAATAATCTCCGGTGTAATGAATAAACACATCATCAAGAGAGGCATCTTGTTCCTTTACCGATGTCTTTAATTCCTGGGGTGTCCCCGTTACGACCACCTGCCCCAGATGCATAATTGCGACGCGATCGCACAGCGTGTCCGCTTCATCCATAAAGTGAGTGGTCAAGAAAATGGTGGTGCCATAGTCGGCACGAAGTTGCTGCACCAGTTCCCACATGGCCTTACGTGCCACCGGGTCGAGTCCCACAGTTGGTTCATCCATAAACAAAACCCTGGGATGGTGCAGCAACGCTTGAGCAATCTCCAGGCGACGAATCATGCCACCCGAGTAGGTTCGCACCAGCCGATCGGCCACATCGGCCAGTCCCACATAGGACAACGCACTGCGGACGCGAGACAGGCGTTTGGCACGGGGAACGTTATACAATTTCGCTACGACGAGCAAATTCTCGTACCCCGTCAGGGTGCCGTCTACCGATAGAGCCTGGGGCACATAGCCAATCAACCGTTGTACAGTGGTGCGATCGCGGCTAACATCAAATCCGGCAACACGAGCCGCCCCGGTTGTAGCCGGAATTAAAGTAGTCAGCATTTTGATCACAGTGCTTTTTCCCGCCCCGTTCGGCCCTAATAGACCAAACACCTCACCTGTCTCAACGGCAAGGGTAAGACGATCCACAGCGGTTTGTTGCCCAAATCGTTTGGTTAGGTTGTGCGTTTCTACAACTGCCATCCCGTTTCCTCTTGCAAAACTTAAAGAACGTTCGTCTCAGCAAAAGCTTCTTCCAACTGCTCTAACCCTTGCATTACCTGATGCAATTGCACCTCGGAAAGCCCCGTGAGCACCTCAGCAACTCGCGTACAGGTGGCCTCAAAAGCATGTTGGAAACACTGCGCCCCCGCAGCAGTGACCGTCAGCACCACTCGTCGGCGCTCCTGCGGGTCATTCGTTCGATCCACTACCCCTCGCTGCACCAACCGCTCAACCATGACAGACATGGTTGGCCGGGTCACATCCAGATAATCAGCCAGTTCAGAGAGAGAGGCATGGCCATGAGACTTCAGGTATCCCAGTATTCGCAGTTGCGATAACGACAGCGAGGGTTGCCCGTGTTGCCGCATCTCTGCTCGCATAAAACGATACACAACCGGAAGAACCGCCATCAGTTGAGTGGCACACTGTTCGGGGGATGTTTCTCTAGTAATCACCGCATTTCACTCGTCAGTTCAGTGTCACGTCTGTTCAAGATCCCCCACGATTGAAGAATTCAGGGGCGAATGTAGTAGAGTTGCTGCTTTTAACCCATCTCTAACGGTAGGTGTACGAACTATTTGCTGTACTAACCATTAACATAGTCTAATCAATCTAACGGGCAACTGCTGGAAGCAGAACGAACCGTGAACCCAGTGCAGGTGAGTTGGCGGCAGCAGCATTGTCAAGTTAAATGGGATGAATACTTTAATGTCCAGACCGTGACGGCAGCCGTCAACGGGCAGAACCTATAGCTATGGCATACTCTCTTAAATTTGTTCTAGACACGTTACTGAAACAAACTACCGCTCAAAGTTCCCAGCTTGACGATACTCAGCTTCAGTCAATTGAGGCAGGCACCGAGTTGCCTATTGTTGCCATTCAGCCTGTAGACGCAAATCATCTTAAAGTGACTCTTGGACAAGACGACCAGGGCAATCAACTTTCCTTCAAAGGACGAAACACCTGGTATATCTACAACCCCGATGTTCAAATCTGGCGTGACGGACAGCCTATTATGTCTCTCGCCACGGTGTCTCAAACGGGTACGTCGGCTCCGGTATATGTTATTAAAGCGATCGCCGACACCTGGCTCAAACAAAGCACTGCCAGTGCGTCTACTTTGACAGAAACCCAGCGACAACTCATCAAATCGGGTACCGTTCTGACCATTTCAAGCTACAGTCCAGTTCCCAACAACCACTTAAGGGTGTCATTGGGCAAAAATGCTCAGGGGCAACAACTCTTTTTTCAGGGACGAAATACCTGGTACGCCTATCGCCCCGATGTGCAAATTCTGCGCGACGGCAAAGTGATTTTAGCCGGATCAGACCCAGATTTAAATGCTCCTGTTTATGTTCTTAAAGCCATTGCTAGCACCTGGTTGAAACAAAACACGGGTCAAGCATCTGCTCTTAGCAATAGTCAGCGACAACTGCTGAATGCGAATACAGTACTGCCGATCTCCAGCTACGCGCTAGCGACAAACAATCATCTTAGAGTGGCACTTGGTAAAGATCAGCAGGGTAAACAGGTTTTCTTCAATGGGCTAACTACGTGGTATGTCTATCGTCCTGATGTGCAAATTTTGCGCGATGGCAAAGTGCTTGTCATTGGGTCAGAGCGGCGACAAATCAATACCCAGGGGCTAGAACTGCTTAAGTCGTTTGAAGGGCTAAGATTAACGGCTTATCGGGATGCCGTTGGAGTGTGGACGATTGGATACGGTACAACGACAGGGGTTCGCCCCGGTATGAGAATTACTCAAAGCCAGGCAGAAGCGCTCCTCCGGCAAGATTTGCTGCGTTTTGAAACGGCGGTCAACAATTTGGTGAAGGTGCCTCTTACGGACAATCAGTTCTCGGCACTGGTTTCGTTTACCTACAACGTGGGTGAACGCGCCCTCGGCACATCAACTCTACTCAGGCTGTTGAACCAGGGGAACTACCGGGGTGCTGCCAATGAATTTCTGCGCTGGAATAAGGCCGGTGGGCGAGTATTAGCGGGGTTAACACGCCGCCGTAATGCAGAGCGGACGCTGTTTTTGAGATAGTAATGACGTTGCTATTGGAAGGTAGAGAAACCCATGCCAATGGAACCCGACCAGGCGATTCCATCGACCGATCGCCTCCAATTGATTTTAGAGAGTTCTCCGGTAGGCGCAGTGCTACCTGCGATCGCCCCGCTTCAATTACCAGACTGGTGGTTAGCAGGAGGCGCAGTACGCAATACTGTTTGGCGATCGCTGTTTGGTCAGGACTGTCAGTTGATCATCAATGATTTTGATATTGCCTTTTTTGATCAAAATGGCGATCGCACCCAGGAACTTGCTGCCAAGGAAGCTCTAACCCTGCACTTTCCAACCTACCAATTTGACGTTAAAAACCAGGCCAGCTTTGCCCGATGGCGATCGGGACGGTGCTCCTATAGCAGCAGTGAAGACGGGATAGCCAACTGGTTACACACGGCAACGGCTGTAGGGGTGCGGCTGAGCAAGCAAGGTGAATGGCAGTTCTTTACTCCCTACGGACTAGATGACTTGTTCGGTGGCATTATTCGACCAACTCCGGCTCATCAGCACAACCCAGATGCCGCCGCTAAAGCCCAATCATTTCTCCAGCGCTGTTCTCAGCTCCATGCGGTTGGTTGAGCCTGGTGGGTGTGAACTCGTTGCATGTAATGGGCGATCGCTGGAGGCCAAACCAGCCTGGTGCAACGCCTTAAAGGTGCTGCTTTTGATAGAACCGTATCACCCATAACTCTTTCATTAGGAACACGTTTTACAGAGGGGGCAGTTCTACCATTCAAAGGAAGGCAACGAATTTCAACAGCGTTGGAACATCGTTCAGCTAGCCGTGCAGCATAATAAAGAGGACACACTGCCAATGTTTTTCCATAAGAAAGAAACGATTCATACCGTCAATACAGGCGAAGCAAACCCACGTTTTGCTCAGTTGTTGCTGGAACAGTTTGGGGGAGCAACTGGAGAACTCACGGCGGCTCTGCAATATTGGGTACAATCCTTTCACGTTGAGGATGCTGGTCTTCGCGATATGCTTCAAGACATTGCGATCGAAGAGTTTGGTCATCTAGAAATGATCGGCAAACTCATTGAAGGACACACCAAGAATGTTGATCAAACAGAAGCCTTCAAGAGTTCATTATTTGCAGTGCGCGGCATGGGTCCCCACTTTTTAGACAGCCAGGGAAGCGCCTGGACAGCCAGCTACATCAATGAGGGCGGAGATGTCGTCCGCGACCTGAGAGCCAACATTGCCGCAGAAGCGGGCGCACGTCAAACCTACGAGTCGTTAATTAAGCTCGCCACCGACGAAGGCACCAAGCAGACGCTGGTACATTTGTTGACCCGCGAAATCTCGCACACCAAGATGTTCATGAAAGCGTTGGATTCCTTGGGCAAGCTTGACGATCCATTCTTTGGAAACGTACAGCCTGATGACACGGTAGACATTTACTACAATCTGTCAACCAACGGCAAGGATGAGCGAGGCCCCTGGAACTCTGACGAGAACTTCAAGTATATTGCTCAACCCGCTCCTCAAGGGCAAGCTCAGCCCACCCATCAGTAGGTTCATTTCGTTGTTGAAAGGATTGTAAAGAAAGCATTGCTGAACATGAGATGAATTCGCGCCTCAACCCTCAAGTCGGGGAATTGTCCTAATCGGCAAACTCCAGACTTGGGAAGTTGGGAAGCGATCGGAGCCTTTATCTTTCAACCGTTCACTTTCAACCGTTCATTGATTCATTCAGCGACGCAACAAACGCAATAAAAAGAGACGGCTTTGAAAGCCGTCTCTTTTCTGTCTAAAATGATCTGTACAAATCTGTACAAAAAGGGGCAATACCTTACTGCCCCCTGGAAGCAGCTAGTGAGGAGTGAGCCATCACGATCAACACTCCCCTCGATCTACTTACCGTGATTCCGTTCCCTGGTTGGGGCTACCCTCAACACCCGATTGCTCCGAACTCTGATCCTGTTCCTTAGCTTTTTCTGCTGTGTATTGTCCAGGATGGTCTACTGCCGGTGTTTGGTTTTCTTGAGGAGCCTTAGCTGGGCCTTTCGTGGGTGATGACTCTTGATCTTTGCTATGGGTCATGGTTTATCTCCTTTCCTATTTAGCTAAATGTAATTTTGTCTGTAAAGCAGGCGACAAATTGTCTATAAAAGGAGGTTAACAGGAGCGATCGCTGCGGTTATCTGCCTTTAGCAAGAAAAGCGTAGAAATCTCGGTCATCTGTTGCGCCGTATTCTATTGCGGCGGGTTGGAACAGTTAGACTAAACGGATGGTGACTGCTGTGGGAAAATCCTGCCAAGCAAACACGCTAATGTTTATGCCCCTGTTTTCCAAACGAGTGTGGGGATGGGCGATCCTGGCTCACGACGGGGCAAAAGGGATTTATCCAGACTCCGTGCGGTTCAGTCACAGTCCACCTGGTCAAAACGAGTGGTACTGCGATGGTTGAGCCTTGCTGCGGCTGGAAATTCCCTGGGCAACGCGGGTTTGAGCGCCATTTCTCACCGCACTGCCCCCTCAAAGCGCTACCACCAGAAGCCAGGACAACGGCATAGCTCCTGGTTCGTCAATGCCTCTGGTACGTTTGCTTTTTCAGTTGTCTACTCTTCAAACCGATACTATAAATATTCCTCAACTACTATAAATATTCCTCAACTATTCTTTGCGCGCTCTTCAACGGTTGGTCTCACTTGCTTTGCTTTACTGCCTGATGGATCAAGTCAAGCTAGAAGGGTAGGGCTAGAAAGCTACTGGCTAAATCGGATTGGTGTAGGTGTACTTTGCTCCAGAATGGGGTGAATCGTCTTTAATAACTCTGCCTCATTGTAGGGTTTCGTAAAATAGGCCACCGCTCCTAATTGGCTGGCTAGCTGGCGATATTGCTTATCACCGCGAGTGCTGATAATGACCACTGGAACGTTGGCCAGGAGCGGATCTTTGCGCCGATGGGTGAGAAACTCGAACCCATTCATGTTAGGCATGTCGATGTCGCTAATCACCAATTGTATTGCTGGATGCTGTTGCAACTGCGCGATCGCTTCTCGTCCATCCCGAGCCTGTACAACCTGATATCCTGCCTGCTGCAACGTGGACGATATCATTCCTTGCATCGTCATTGAATCATCAACCACCAGCACGGTTGCGGCTGTTGCAAGGGAGTGAGACAAAAGAGCTTTGCGCCGACTCTCTAGTGAAACAGGCACACTTCTAAGCACCTCAGTTAAGTCCGGTTCTTCAGCCGCGATCGCCGTTGCCTCAAAGTGTCCTGTTTGGCTGAGCAACACCATCATGTCAACCACCTGAACCAATTGCCCGTTCCAAAGAGTAGAACCGCAAATGTAAGCCGGACGATCGCTCGACTTCTCCATCATTTCAATGTTCAGCTCTGGCTCCATAATCAACCAATCGATCTCTATCTCCAGTGCAATCACCTGCTGCTGTTGCCGGAGTACCAAAATGGGGTCAGAGGATGAATTAGGTGCAGAATCCCTGCCAGTAGCGCGTTTAGAAGGCACTTCCAGCAGGGTCGAATCGTGATACAGCGGAATCATGCGATCGCACCAGTGCAAAAACCGCTGCTGTTTAGAGCAAACTACCTGGTCGCTATCCGGAATCAAAATTTCTTCAATGATCCTGGAAGGCAAGGCGAAGGCATAAGAGCCAGTGACCCAAACCAACAAATTTGCCGTCTTTAATCGTACTTCTGGCACCCCCAGGGCATTCACTGAGATCGCCTTGACCAATTGAAGATCCGGTTTAGCATTAGGTGCGATCTCAGCCGAACTTGTAGATGTCACCACAGCACGTGCCTGCTCTAGCGGTGAAACCAGCAATGAAATGGGTGACGTGGTCTGTTCTGGATTAACTGTGGCTCCTTGCAGAGTAGAGGTAGACTCAGCTATATCTTTCAAAGCAGCTCGCTGAGCCGCACGAAACCCGGTGAGAGCCAGTTGTCCAATCGTCGCAGCCGTTTGCGGACTTGTTTGCAGTGCAGACAGCGTCATCTTAGAAATGGTTGTAAACTCTGACAGATTCAGCATTTCACCAAATCCTAAGAACACATCTAGCTGCGTTCGCAAGTTGTCGGGCAGGCTATAAGCATCTGAACTCGCCAAAACCGCTTCTAGCTGCTCCAACGCTTGAGGAATTTCTGTAGAGAGAATCAACCGAATGACATTGGCCGATCGATCGACCGTGGCCGGATGCTCAACAGCAGACGTTGAAGCCGATCGCAGTTTATCGTCAAGCTGAGCAAAGATCGGCTCTGCTTTGGCTAACGCTTCAACCGCATCATATTGTCCCGTTTGCACTTGAGCCGTTAAAGGCACTTGCAAACACCCATATGCCTGAAGCAACAGGGTAGCCAGATCTGGCTTGATAACAATATTGCCTTGCTGAAGCAAGCGAAAGCTTTGCTCAAGCCGCTCAGCCAACGTTTCAATCCCAGGTAAATGCACCTGAGCTGCGCCGTCCTTAAGCGTCTGTGCCGAGCGAATCAGACAATGCACCTTAAAAGCCGTTGGACGATGGGGCAGTTCTAGCAAGTTTTCTTGCATCTGCTGTAAGATGTTCTGTGCTTCTTGAGCAAACAGTTGATATAGGCGGTCTCGCTTACCAAATGCACGATCCATGGCGATGGTTGGGGGTTGAGGAAGATAGCACAGATCAGGCGATCGCAAGCTAACCAGTCCCACTGGGGCGGTCAGTCTTGCGTGAATTCGGCCAGTCTGGCAAAGGATTGAGCAACTGAAGCGGTTTGATCAGACGTTTGACTAGCGAGATTAGCGACCTGTAGCACCGCTCGATTGGCTGCCGTGGAAATATCCACCTGGGTTGCAGAGGCTCGAGCCACCTCTTCAATCAGCTCAATTAGCTCGGTGTTAATGTCCGTCATTTGGCTGAGGCTCTGGTGTAGTTCGTCGCTCAATTCAGTTTCAGCGAACGCTCGTTCGGCTCCTGTTTCCATATTGGCGATCGCTTCGTTCATGCCGCCTTGCAGTTCTGCAACCAACAATCGAATAGAGCTAATATCAGCATCCAACTGTTGAGACAACGACAGTACTTTCTCAGCCATCGTGGCAAAATCCAGAGCCGTTGCACCGCTGGAAGCCGATTTAAGGGCAGCGTTCATTGCTTGCAGCTTTGTTTGAGAAGCCATCTTACTCATAGAGGCCACCACCTGCGACAGCTTTTGAGACGGCTGCTCTAACTGCTTAAATTTTTGCGTGGCAGTATCCACTGTTTCACGAACGACAGTGGTGCCCTCCAGCAGTCGATTGATTAAGTCCTGCCCCACCTGCATAGTCTGGTCAAGCCGTTGATCCTGCTGTACGGCTCGTTGAGCCGATGCACTGATTCCTTGCGCCGTATCAACCAACGCCTGCATCCGTGTGTGAATCGCTGTAACCACCTCCATTTGCTGAGAAGCACTTTTTGCCAGCCGTTGGACGATCGCCTGACTACTGTGCAGAGATTCAGTCACTTGCTGTTGCAATACCTGCCGTTGCTGACGGTCTTCATAGGAGGCATCCTCAGCAGTGTGAGACATCTGCTCAAACTGAGCCAGCAGCCTGGCATGGTCGAGCGCAAACCCCAACTGGAGAGCCAGTTGGGAAAACAAATCAATTTCAGACTTCTGCCAGTCTCGTGGGCCAGAACACTGATGAGCAATCAACAGCCCAAACAGCTTCTCGTCTTTGAGAATGGGCGCAACCAGGTTAGCTTTAACGGCAAAGGGTTCTAATTGTTTAAGGTAACAGGGAGTCAGCCCAGCTTCGTAAATGTTTTTGGTCGCCTGCACACGCCCCGCCTGGTACTGAGAAACATAGCCTTCCGCAAAGCAGGGATCTTTAATCTTGGCTCGCAACGCCTTAGGAAACCCGATCACCACCGACTCAGCAATCACGGTACCATACCAGTCTGGATCGAAGCTGTATACAACAACCCGGTCAGCACTTAAGGCTTTACGAATCTCTTCAACCGTCGTCTTCAGGACATCTTCCTCATTCAGTGAGGCTCGAATCCGACGGGTGATGTCTGCCAGCATTTGGGTGAGGCTCCCTTCCGCATCAATGCGCTGCAACAGCCTGGCATGATCAAGCGCAAACCCCACCTGAAGCGCCAGTTGGGAAAACAAATCGATTTCAGGCTTTTGCCACTCTCGTGGGCCAGAACACTGATGGGCAATCAACAGCCCAAACAGCTTCTCGTTGTTGAGAATGGGTGCAACCAGATTGGCTTTAACGGAAAAGGGTTCTAATTGTTTGAGATAACAAGGGGTCAGTCCAGCTTCATAAATGTTGTTTGTGGCCTGAACGCGTCCCGCCTGATATTGGGCAACAAAGCCCTCTGCAAAGCAGGGATCTTTGATTTTGGCTCGTAGTGCCTTCGGAAAACCGGGCACCACCGACTCTGCAATCACGGTGCCGTACCAGTCTGGATCGAAGCTGTATACAACAACCCGATCCGCAGTTAACACTTTACGAATTTCTTCGACGGTGGTTTTAAGGACATCTTCCTCATTAAGCGACTCTCGAATTTGACGAGTAATGGTGATGCAGAGCTGCGCCTGGTCGGCTCTGGTATCAACTTGCTCTAGCAGATTGGCATAGTCGAGAGCATATCCCATCTGGATCGCTAATTGAGTAAATAAGTCAATTTCAGACGCGTCCCAGACTCGTGCTTCAGTGCATTGATGCCCAACGAGTAAACCCACCAGTTCATCGTCTTTGAGGATAGGAGCCGTGAGAAATGCTTTAACCGCAAAGGTTTCTAGCGAGCCAATGGTTGCATCGTCCAGATCGGATTGATAAATGCTGTCGACTGCCTGTACTCGTCCATTTTGATAGTGCTGAATGGCGTTCTTCTCAAACCAGGTATCGGCGGTTGGAGTCCACAGCATCTTGGGAAGCCCGGATGCAACCGACTCTTCTACACAGGTACCGTTCCAGTTCTGGTCGAAGCGAAAGACCGCAACCCGATCGACTCGTAAGACATTGCGAACGGCTTCTACGGCAACTTTGAACACATCCGATTCAGTGCGGGCTTCTCGAATGTGGCGGGTGATGGTGAGAAACACTCGCGATCGCTCTGTTTTGGCCTCTTGTTTCCAGAGCATCTCCGGCAATTGATCTTTGATGAAATTGATGTTGCTCTCCAGCATCGTCATTTCATCGCGGCCAACAGCAGGGGAAGGAAGGTCGTTGCGATCGCGCCGTAAGCGATTTACCAACGTGGTCGAGGTGGCTGCCGTCTCAATCACTGGACGCACCGCTCGCTTCGCCAGAATAGCCGCGATCGCTCCGGATAGAGCAGCCGTTGCTCCTGTACCCAGCAGCACCAGCGCCAGTTGCCTCTGAAACGTCTGTTCGGCATCGACCCAACTGAGCAATTCGCCCTGTTCTCTGGCTTCGGTTTGTCTGGCAACGGCTTGGCTACCGAGATAGTAAGTTGCGCCGCCAATCGCCAGCACTGGTAAAACGCTAACGGCGATCGCCCACAAGGTAACTTTGGCTTGTAAGCCTTTTGACCGTTGTCCTGAGGACAATGCAGGCTCTTGACGACGAGCAGCATCTACTCGGCCTGCGTTACCCTGTCTCGAACGTTGTTGCTGGTTAGAAGATTGATTTAGTCGTTGCCCAGTCTGCTTTTGAGGAGAAGGCTGCGTCATAGATGAAAGCTTGCTAGTTTTTCATGGCGAAAGCAAGCAGCATTGAAGCTGCGCTAGCCTGAAATGTACTCGGAGGTTTAGGTTTGACGCACCCCGATAACATACAGTCGCCAGTAGACCTAGCGCATACATGCTATTACTGAATAGGTAGATTCGGTAATTTCGCTGAGAGACAGCTTCCAGAATAATAACACAATCAAAAAACGGTTGTGTTGCAAACGGTGGCAAAAAGAGGCAGGTAAAGACTCAAAGCCCCTACAGGTAGTGGATTTAGCAATTTCTTTCACTGCAACACATCTGAATTTTTATAGACAACGAGGTAGCAGTAGTTAAAGCTGTGGCAACCGTGAATTTGTGGGTTTATCTACTGGCTTGAACCGACAGCTAGGAGGAGCAGAATCCGGCATGAGATAACTCTCATCTGCTTCTACTTTTTCTCGCAGTCGTATGCAGTCGTATGAGGGTTGCTCAACGGAGATAACCCGGCAGGCTATGGGCAACGGTAAACAGGTCGAGACAGAGACACGGTTTATCGCGTTGCTATTCGTTGCGTCTCGATAAGATTGCCTGTGGATGAGCCACCTGGAGGACATCGATCGCCTGCGGCTCACCCACGAATCATCAACACTCTGAGACACAGAGTTCGACCTATCGGCAATTTATCCCAGACGATTCAGGGTTACGGCTACGGCAACCAGGGATATTGGCGAAAGTTAGGCTGGCGTTTTTCCAGAAACGCTTGTTTACCTTCTGCCCCTTCCTCCGTCATGTAGTAAAGCAGAGTTGCGTTTCCAGCTAGCTCTTGCAACCCGGCCTGTCCATCGCAATCCGCGTTAAAGGCCGACTTCAAACACCGGATGGCGATCGGGCTTTTCTCTAAAATTTCTTGTGCCCATTGAATTCCCTCACTCTCTAGCTGTTCCACGGGAACAACGCAATTCACCAAGCCCATCTCTAGCGCCTGTTGCGCGTCGTATTGGCGGCAAAGATACCAAATTTCGCGTGCTTTCTTCTGGCCGACAATTCGCGCCAGGTAGCTGGCACCAAAACCACCGTCGAAACTGCCTACCTTGGGGCCAGTCTGCCCAAAAATTGCGTTGTCGGCTGCGATCGACAAATCACAGACAATATGCAAAACATGCCCACCGCCGATCGCGTATCCCGCAACCAGCGCAATTACCACCTTGGGCATAGAGCGAATCAACCGCTGCAAGTCCAACACATTCAGCCGGGGAATACCATCGTCATCCACATAGCCAGCCTGCCCCCGCACACTTTGATCGCCCCCTGAGCAAAAAGCATACTTGCCATCTGTGTGAGGCCCAGCCCCCGTTAGCAGCACTACACCGATCTGGGTATCCTCTCTGGCATCAACAAACGCATCGTACAGTTCAAAAATCGTTCTGGGACGAAACGCATTTCGCTTGTGGGGACGATTAATCGTAATTTTGGCGATTCCGTCTGCTTTGTGATAAAGAATATCATCGTAGGATTTAGCAACTTGCCATTCAACGTGCATAGTCAATTTAGCGCTGTGCTTCAACTGCTGATTGCCGCTGTTTCCAGGGACACTGCCTCCATGACCAAGATCTGAACTTGCCAGATCTTGAGCCAATAGACTATCTAGATTCTCCCTGGAACCAGCGGAGTCGTAAATCTCAAGATTACTGGACTTTGACCCCTATTCCTGCTGAAACCATAGGGTTGGTTTCGCAGATGGGTAGAGATGGTTTGAACCGCCAGCAAAGGCTACGCCTCCTACATCTGGCAATGTGAGCGCTCGGCACTGCAAAACCAGGCTTTTATCGAGTGATATTCTCTGACTCCTGCCGATTGCCCTCCAACTTCTGGAGCGCTTTGCTGTCGCCATTGGGCTGATCTGCCGAGGTTGCGGTTACTGCCACAGTCGGCGTAGCGGCATCGGACGCTAAATGGTCAGATGAATGCTCAACTTTGTTCACCGATCGCGCCGCAATCAAAATTTCTTTAATTACAACCGCTGTGGGTACTGCAACAACAACACCCAAAAAGCCACCCACCCGCGCACCGGCCAGAAGCGCCACAAAGATCCAGAACGGATTTAAGCCCGTAACGCTGCCTAACACTCTGGGGGCAATAAAGTTCTCAACTACCTGTTGCACAATCAAAGCAACAACCAGCACCTGTAGCGCCAGCGTGATATTTTCCAGAGCAACTAGCAGAGTGACGATCGCAATTCCTAACGAACCCCCAAACGGCACCAGCGCCATAAAGCCGATCGTTAAGCCAAACAACAAACCAAAGGGTAGTTTTAGAAACAAGAAAGCAGAGGTTAACCCCAACGCCATGCAGGTCGCTGAAATGATCTGCCCAAAGAAAAAGTTTTGAAAACTGCGGCTCAGCGTTTGCGAAAACGGCTGTTGCAGCCGTGCTGGCAACCACTGCACAATGCTGTGCCAGATCGTATCGCTGTTCTGAAGCAGATAAAACGTGAGCACAACCGTTAGCAAAACGTCTAACAGCCGCACAACCGTAAACACGGTCAGGCTCAGGGTTAAATTCAACGCCTGCCCTGCAATGCTTTGCAGTTCACCTTTGAGACGAGCATTAAGCTGGGAGGCAATGCCGTCCAGGCTAACCGGCAACCCTCTGGCGTTGAGCTGTTCGTCCAGCATCACCAGTTGCCGTCGGCCTGAATCGATCCATTCCGGCAGGCGAACCACAAGCTGTTGTGCTTGAGTAAACACTAGCGGAAACAGCGTTACGCCCAATGCCAGCACCAGCAGCACAGCCACTAAAAAGACTAACAGCGAGGCTTGCCCACGTTTTACCCCTTTGTGCTCCAACCAGCGAACCGGGTAGTTGAGCAGAAATGCCAGCAGTGCCCCCACCAGCAAAATGACAAACAGCGATCGAAAATAGCCGAAAATTTCAGAAAATGCCCAGGCATTGAGTACTGTAAACGGCGCGGCGAGGGCGATCGCCAACAGTCGTGAGGGAGGGGTAAGCGATTCCCACCAATGTACCAGCTTACTTTTGGGTGTAGACGACCCGGAATTAACCATGACCTCCTCTCGCCTGCCAATAGAGATGTACCAAACCAGAAGCGATCGCGCATCAGAACGGCTGCCTTCCGCTTCAATCGATTTAACCAGGTTCTATTGGTTATTATCCCGAACTATTTCATAAAGTACTTATGCCTCTAGAATTACAACAAGTTGACACCGCTGAAAAACAGTACGAAAAATAGCTGTTATTTCCCGACGATAAAGGGGTTACGTGCAACGTTCCAGGAACGGGTATCCATCAAATTGATATCCCCCTCTGCCTGCCTCCACATCTGCCGCTCCTTGCGTGGACGCATCGCCATTTAACCCACCCGTTGTTTTAACCACAGATCCAGCAGGGGCAACGCGATCCGATAACCATACTTGGGGCCATATACCAACCCCTTTTGCTCTAAACCGCTGAGGGCACCCTGAAGCCCTCCCCCCTTAGAAAGTTGATGCTTGCGAATGTAATCGCGAGCATGGGGGCTATCGGTTGGATCAAGCGCCAAACTTTCCAGGACGCGAACCTGGCTGGGTGGCAGCAGTAAAATCAATGATTCAAACGTGATAGATAGATCGTCAATTAAAGCGATCGCACTGCGATGGACATGATGAGCATAAACCACTCCAGGCTCCATTGCCTGAATAGCCTCTTCATCGGATTTATCCCGTTCATGCCTTATTGTGGTAAACGCACAATAATCCATCCAGACCCGGCGAGCCAGGACGATCGCATCTCCCAAATTACCTTGAACATACGAGAGAAACAGCGCTAAAGCACCAGTGGCTGCATCAAACTGCAAGCCTTCGGAGGCCATAGTGGCAACAATCCAGGGCTTAAGGTCATCATCTTCCAGGGGCGCTAACGAAATCACAGGCAGATTGCTGTTTTGCAACCACGGTTCTGCCACCGTAGCAACCAGCGCATAGCTGACCTGGCTCTGGGTATCAATTTGCGTCCGAAAGTAGGTTTCCCAGTTGCCCGACCGATCCCACGAGCGGATGTGGGGAAAGTTGAGAAATACAATTACAATTCGGCAATTAAGCCATTCGGCCATCAATTGAGGCAACTCTAATAACGTTTGAAACAGCGCCCATTCCTTACTGGGTGCTGAATGCCAGACCAGCCTGGCTCGTTTTGGTAGCGTTTGATCCAGCACAATCGGCTGATGGGTCGTCCAGCGCTGAATTAAAGCGAGTTCATTGGGATTGGCAAACACCTCAGTTAAGGTATCGGCCAATAACTGCAAAAACCGCTTGGCATTGGTTGCCCGCAAGCAATCAATTTCTAGCACTCTGGCACTCACCTGCGTAGCCGCAGCCCGAATCAGCGTACGGCGACCCGTTCCTGGCGCACCTAGCAGCAGAAAATCGCCATCTTGAACCAAAATGTCGCTGATTTGCTGCAATTCAGCTTCACGACTGATGAGATATCTCGGAACGAAGGGATTACTGACCATCTCCCTAAATTACATGAAAGCTATTCATCCAAACCAATGATAGGGTCAATAAACCCGGACAAACTGGATACCCAAAAGGGGCGATCGCCTGTTCCAGAACGCCACATCATTAGGAGCAGGCTCATTTCACTCCAAAGATAACGGAATATTAAGACGTTGACTAAAACCGAAGTTGACACTATTAACTAGTGCTAAAATTCATTTTCAGGCACTAGTTAGGCGTACCAGGCCGCTATTGCCGCAACGTTCCGCTTCCCCTACTGTTACTAATCCTTCTAGTTACCTACTTTTCTATGTCTGATTGGCATACTCTTTCCACCACGCAAGCGATCGCCTCGCTCCAAAGCGATCGCACCACAGGACTCACCGCTGAGCATGTTTTACAACGGCTCGACCAATACGGCACCAATGAACTGGTTGAAACGGGTGGGCGATCGCCGCTCGAAATCCTCTGGGATCAGTTCAAAAATGTGATGCTGCTGATGCTGATTGCCGTAGCCGTCATTTCCGCCATCCTGGATGTGCGGGAATCCCTGGCGTTGGGTCGGTTTGTGTTTCCCAAAGATGCCGTTGCCATTTTTGTAGTGGTGCTGCTTAACGGTATTTTGGGATACGTGCAGGAAAGCGGTGCCGAAAAAGCGCTAGCAGCACTGAAAAATTTGGCTACGTCCAATGTGCGAGTTATTCGAGACGGCACCACGGTTGAAGTAGTCTCCAGCAACTTAGTACCCGGCGATATCATGCTCCTGGAAGCGGGGGTTAAAGTGTCGGCAGACGGTCGCCTGCTGGAAGCCGCTAACTTACAGGTACGGGAGTCTGCCCTGACCGGAGAAGCGCACGCCGTTAACAAACAGGCCAACCTGGAATTGCCTGCTGATGCTCCCCTGGGCGATCGCTTCAATGTCGTTTTTTCGGGAACAGAAGTTGTGCAAGGCCGTGCCATTGTTCTGGTAACAGACACGGGGATGCAGACAGAGCTAGGTAAAATTGCAACGGCGATTCAAACCGTTGAAACAGAGCCAACGCCGCTGCAAAAGCGGATGGGGCAATTGGGCAATACGCTGGTAACAGGTTCCCTGCTGCTGGTGGCGATCGTGGTGATTGGCGGCACTATTGTCAATTCCAGTCTGTTTGAAGAACTGATCAAAGTGTCTCTCAGTATGGCAGTAGCCGTCGTTCCAGAAGGATTACCTGCGGTAATTACCGTAACGCTGGCTCTTGGCACCCAGCGGATGGTGCAGCGGCACGCCCTGATTCGCAAACTGCCTGCGGTCGAAACCCTGGGTTCAGTTACCACCATTTGTTCTGACAAAACAGGCACCCTGACCCAAAACAAAATGGTAGTGCAGGCAATTGCCACAGGCAGCAAGACGGCTCGCGTGACAGGCGAAGGCTACGAACCCATCGGAGAATTCATCGCAGATGGGCACTCGCTCACTCCCCAAAACTACCCCGACCTCCAGGCCACCTTGCTCGCGTGCGTGCTGTGTAATGACGCAATTTTGCAAAAGGAGAACGGCGAGTGGTCAATTTTGGGCGACCCCACCGAAGGCGCACTGCTATCGTTAGCGGCAAAGGCAGGATACCGCCGCGACCAGCAACAGCAGTTTTCCCGCATCGCTGAGTTTCCATTTTCCTCAGAACGCAAGCGCATGAGTGTGATTGTGGAATTGACCCAATCAGAGCAGGGGGAAGCGCTGGCTGCTGAAGATTCACCGTATCGCCTGTTTTGCAAAGGCTCTCCCGAACTGACACTGGACTGCTGCACAACCGTTCAGGTGGGCGATCGCGCCGTACCGCTTACCCCAGAACAGCGATCGCACATTTTGGAGCAAAACAACCAGTTTGCCAGTCGAGGCTGGCGCGTGTTGGGGTTTGCCAGTAAACCCCTGGATGCGGTACCGCCAGATGGCTCGGAATCAACCGCTGAAACCGATCTGACCTGGCTGGGTTTGGTCGGAATGCTCGACGCGCCACGCCCGGAGGTGCGGGATGCGGTAGCCCGCTGCCGCATGGCCGGAATTCGTCCAGTGATGATTACAGGCGACCATCCATTGACCGCTCAGGCCATTGCCGAAGATCTGGGGATAGCTCAACCTGGCGACGTGATACTAACGGGGCGATCGCTAGAACAACTTAACGCCGAAGAGTTAGAAAACTGCGTTGACCATGTCAGCGTCTATGCCCGTGTCTCGCCCGACCATAAGCTGCGAATTGTGCAGGCGCTTCAGCGGCAGGGGCATGTTGTTGCCATGACTGGAGATGGTGTCAACGATGCGCCTGCCCTGAAACAGGCCGACATTGGCGTAGCAATGGGGATTACAGGTACCGATGTCAGCAAAGAAGCCAGCGACATGGTGTTGTTAGACGACAACTTCTCAACCATTGTCTCTGCAGTAGAAGAAGGGCGAGTGGTGTACATTAACATTCGCCGCTTTATCCGTTACATCTTGGGCAGCAACATTGGTGAAGTGTTGACGATCGCGGCGGCTCCTCTGTTGGGAATGGGAGGCGTTCCGCTGACACCACTACAAATTCTCTGGATGAACCTGGTTACAGATGGCCTTCCAGCCCTGGCATTGGCAGTTGAACCCGGCAGACCCGTGGTTATGCAACAACCGCCCAAAGATCCCAAGGAGAGCATTTTTGCTCGCGGGTTAGGCTCGTACATGGTGCGAGTGGGGCTGATTCTTGCCATCATCACCATTTTGATGATGGTGTGGGCTTATGATTACACCAATCAGGTGCAGGGGAACGGACTGGAGCGCGATCGCTGGCAAACGATGGTGTTTACCACACTATGTTTAGCCCAAATGGGACATGCGATCGCCATGCGTTCTAATACACGGCTGATGGTTGAAATCAATTTGTTCTCAAATCCCTACATTTTGGTTTCCGTCATTGGCACTACCATCCTGCAACTGCTGCTCATTTATGTTGAGCCGCTGCGAAACTTCTTCAATACCCATTACCTTACAGGGACAGAATTGCTGGTTTGCATCGGGTTCAGCTCTCTGGTCTTTGTCTGGATTGAAGCTGAAAAGCTCTTAATTCGGTGGTTCACCAGGCAAAAGCGATTGGAACCCGTCCAGATGAGATAAAGCTGCGGCATAGGGCTTATCTGCCCCGACTTACAGTTCTGGATGCGTTGCCAAACAGGAACAGCGCTGTAGATATTGATTCTCAGGGGTTGCTGGCCAGATCGATGTCCATGCAGATCGGCATCCAGCACCGTGGCATCATGATGCGATCGCCCATCACCCAGTTGAAGCGCTCAGGGTCATGGCATCCCCTGCGACCAGCCAGCCACGGGCAATCTGTTTGAGTCTACAAGGGCGATCTGCCAAATGCTGCGCCCTTGTAGACATTTAATCCGTTTCAAGCAACCTCTAACCGCCCATCATGTTTGATTGGATTTGAACTCTCGATGAGTGTTGGCCTTGTCATAAATGGTTTTGGGAGGAGCCTTCAAATCCCAAACCAGCCCCAGCCATGCCAGCACCTTGAGAATATAATGAGCAACGTCTATCTCCCACCAGTAGAAGCCTTGACGCTCTGAAGCCGGATAATAATGATGATTGTTGTGCCAGCCTTCACCCAGGGTAATTAGCGCCAAAAACAAGTTGTTGCGGCTTGTATCTGCTGTATCAAACCGACGAGTACCAAAGGTGTGAGCCAGAGAATTGATGGTAAACGTGGTGTGGTACAGCACAAGGGTACTGAAGAAAAAACCCCAGGCCAACATTTGAAATCCATTCGTTCCGCTTTGGGGAACGTAATGCTGGAGCAGCATTCCTACCCCGGTCACGGTCAGCGCTAGAGCGATTGGCACCACGGTTGGAAACTGATTCAACAACCGTAGCTCTGGATATTTAGCAAAATCCCGAATTACCTTTTCATTGGTTTCAGAATACTTGGGGCACATAATCCAGCCCATGTGTGACCACCAAAAACCACTCACCATAGGAGAATGAATGTCTTGTTCTGTGTCTACATGAAGGTGATGATGGCGATGATGAGCCGCCCACCACAATGGCCCCAACTGTACTGATGAATTTCCTAAAACGGCAAGAAGAAACTGAAATTGCCGAGACGTTTTATAGGTGCGATGGGAAAAATAGCGATGATATCCTGCTGTAATTCCAAACATTCGCACGAACCACAAGGCAAAACATACGATCAAAGCAGGATAACTAACCCCTGCAAAAAGAACGAGTAGACTACCAAGATGAATAAACAAAAAAGGAGCATATCCAAATATATCGATGTCCTTTTCTTCTTTTGATACCATACTTGACCTGTTGAATTTGCCCTTTATTCGTTCTTTGTTTAATGGTAGGCTTAAAGCCAGTAGAAAATGATTTCATCCATTTACTTTGACTACGTTATACCACAGATCGTTTTTGGACAATAGGGCATCACAGCAATTGCATTCCAGTACATAAATTGGGATGAAATTGGAGCGATCGCCGAGTTTAAAATAACCCGGTTGATATCAATCAACCTTTCTTTATTTAAGGTCACTATAAAATCTATGATTCAGTCTCGGCAAAGTGATTTGAGTTCCAGGCAAGCGCTAAGATTTTACTAAGCTTTAAGATTTTATAGATAGCGCTCATTTTATACTCACTTGAAGCTGTTGTATTTTTCTTTGAACGATCCAAAAACGCAGGGAGATGTTGTCCTGGCTAAACGAGCAACCATTCAAAGCAGCATAGTAAACCTGGTCACACGTAAGAGGTTGACTTGAAACATATCAAAAACCATATCAAATGGTCTGCATTCACCCCAGAATCCCCAGGGTTAGAACACTTTGACCCAAAAACAGCTTGGAAATCCCCGTTCGGCTGAGTACTCACGTCGAAGTTCAGGGTTAGGAGATTTAGGACGCGATTTGAGTTGCAATCAGTACTTTTAAAACATCTTCTAGATTTATTAGTATTTTCTGATTAAAGTAGCCAAAGCAAGCGGTGATTGATTCAGGCGTAAGCTTGATCAGAGTCGCTGTTTATCTAAAATCTTTGTTGTGCGGAACTCACCCTTTATTATTCAGTCGATATGGTACAACCCTTGCTAAGGCATGACACTCAACCCACACTTAGAAAAGCGAGATGTGATGTTTAGCTCTGTGCTGGTATGATGCATATCTTCATTTGAAGATGCAGCCTGTTTCCTTCACGATTTTCCGCTACTGACCTGATGAGGCTTGGTATTCCATGCGCGTTTTGTTGCTCTATCCGCTTTTTCCTAAGTCATTTTGGTCGTTTGACAAAGCCCTGGAATTGATTGGGCGCAAGGTTTCCCTCCCTCCGCTGAGCTTAACGACCGTTGCCGCTATCTTGCCGCAAACGTGGAAGTTTCGCCTGGTCGATCGTAATGTGCGCTATGAAAGCGAAGCCGACTGGTACTGGGCCGATCTCGTCATCATCTCCGGTATGATTGTGCAGAAACCCGACATGCTGCGCTTGGTTAGCGAAGCAAAGCGGCGCGGCAAAACAGTAGCAGTAGGGGGGCCTTACGTGACGTCTGTCCCTGAATCAGTGCAAGAGGCAGGAGCCGATTTCTTGGTGCTGGATGAGGGCGAGATCACCCTACCCATGCTGGTCGATGCTCTGGAGCGAGGAGAAACATCTGGTGTATTCCGTGCCAATAACGAAAAGCCCGATGTCACTCATACTCCGGTTCCCCGGTTTGACCTGCTGGATCTGAACGCTTACAGCGATATGTCGGTACAGTTCTCGCGAGGCTGCCCCTACCAGTGTGAATTCTGCGACATTATTGTTCTTTATGGCCGTAAGCCCCGTACTAAAACGCCTGCCCAGCTGCTGGCTGAACTGCAAGCGCTCTACGATTTGGGGTGGCGGCGATCGATCTTTGTGGTAGACGACAACTTTATTGGCAACAAACGTAACGTCAAGCTGATGTTGAAGGAACTGATTCCCTGGATGGCAGAACGCGGCTATCCCTTCAGTCTTTCAACCGAAGCATCCGTCGATTTGGCACAGGATACAGAATTGCTGGAAATGATGGTTGCCGCTAACTTTAGCGCTGTCTTTTTGGGTATCGAGACACCCGATACCGATAGCCTATCGCTAACGCAAAAGTTCCAGAATACGCGCAACTCCCTGGTGCAATCTGTTAAAACCATCAACCAGGCCGGGTTGCGGGTAATGGCTGGGTTCATTATTGGTTTTGATGGTGAGAAGCCTGGAGCGGGCGATCGCATCATCGACTTTGTAGAAGCGACCGCTGTTCCCCAGGCGTTGTTTAGTATGCTGCAAGCGTTACCCAACACAGCGCTATCGGCACGACTCGAAAAAGAAGGACGGTTATTGGCAACCGGAGATGAAGCAAATATTCACCAGACCACGCTGATTAACTTCGTTCCGACTCGTCCTCTAGAAGACATTGCCCGTGAGTATGTTCGCTGCTTCTGGGATTTGTATGAACCGTCTCGCTACCTAGCGCGTGTCTATCGGCACTTCCTGGAAATGAAACCCAAACCCCACAAAAAGAAGTTTAAGCGGCCAGAATGGGTAGAAATTTGGGCAATGTTCATCATTTGTTGGCGACAGGGAATCAAGCGCGACACCCGTTTCCAGTTTTGGCGACAGCTAGTTTCAATCGTTCGACACAATCCCAAAGTGTTTCAGCATTACCTGGTTAATTGCGCTCACCTGGAACACTTCATCGAATATCGGCAAATTGTGCGAGACGAAATCAATACCCAGCTTGCTCACTATTTATCGGTAGAGGCAGCAGAGTCGGCAGAGTCACCAGAGCCACCGCCAAAAGTAGAAGAGTTTGTTAGCCAACGTTCTGGAGCGTAGAAAAAAGGTGGACGTTGCTGAACGAATGGCTGAATGAATGTATGCTGCTGCCAGCAAGTGATTTACAGCAGTTCTCAATCGAGTCAGTCACAGTCTCGCCAAGATGAGTGTGGGGTTTGAGGCGTGGTGAATGCAAATGAAAATGGCTGTAGATCTCTGCGCTCAACGGGGTGGGGCTATGTCAGTTGAAATGTAGCTTTAGAAGCGCTTTAAACTCTAATTTGTAGCCCGCACCTGTAGGGGTGTGGCATACCTGCGGGTGTCGGGCTACAAATTAGAACTTTAAACCATCCTCTTAGAAGAGTGTCAACTTCAAGGTAGACAATAGAATAAGGTTTGACGGTAGGATGCGTTAATTGATAGGCCACTCGTTTGAGTTTTACTGGTTTGCCTTCTTCGGGCTTATTCTTGCCCGTTACTTTCTTATCGCCGGAGGAACGTATCTCCTCTTCTATGTTCTATTGAAAGAGACTGTTGCCCAACACAGTCTGCGCCGATCGCCCCCATCGAGCCGATCCATCTGGAGAGAACTAAGATTGGCCGGTGTCTCAACGATCGCGTTTTCGCTGGGTGCAGCGTTCGTCCTCTCAAGATACGACTTTGGGGGAACGCAGCTATACAGCGATCCATGCCAGTATGGATGGTGGTACTTAGGGATCAGCTTCGTGACAGTACTTGTCCTTCAAGATACGTACTTCTACTTCGTTCATCGCATGTTTCACCATCCGTTTATCTTCAAATGGATGCATTCGGGTCATCATCGTTCAGGCGATCCAACCCCGTGGACATCTTTTGCGTTTGACCTCCCAGAGGCGATCGTACAGATGATTTTCTTTGTGGGTATTGTTTTACTCATTCCCCTTCATTTCGCTACTGTCATTGCTGTACTCCTGACCATGACGGTATGGGCTGTGTGGAATCATCTTGGGTTTGAGCTGTTTCCACCATCGTTTGCCCATCACTGGCTGAGCCGATGGTTTATTGGTTCAACCCACCATTCAATTCATCATCGCAGCTATACCGTGCATTACGGGCTGTATTTTACGCTCTGGGACAGACTGCTAGGGACACAAGATCCCCGCTATGAACATGAATTTGCTGCCGTACTTAAACGGTCATCTCCTGTGAAACATGAGATAGATAAACCTAAACAGCGTACTGACCCATCACTCTCTTAAACTTGTTTTTTACTAAGGACATTATGGCTACTCGACCCCAACAAGAAGAGTATCTGGCATCGATCGCACAATCGTTTGATGTGGGGGACTTTGATTACTTACCCCCCGAAGATTTGCAGTCCCTCAATGCGCTCATTGCAGAAGCCTGGGAGAAGTTTAAACAAGGCGAGGATATTGAGGCTCAAATAGATGCGATCGCCAAAGTGAGAGGCCGTTAACAGGCTTTTGTAGCCCCTGCCCACTGAAGAAAGCGGCTTCACTGAGCAGAAGTCGAGATGAATACTGGACAGCAATGTTTTAGTCAATTCCAGCTTTCCTGGCTTTCGCATATCTCACAAAGCCTCATAAATAAAGTGGGGCGAGCAATGCTCGCCCCACTGGGGTAGAGATAGGGGCAACACATGCCTTAACAGCAGTGCTTCATAGCTCCCAATCTTCCGATTCATCCTCTTTGTCTACCTCATACACAGACGATCCCATAATCTCTTCTAGCTCTTCGGTCACTTTGTCATCGTGAGATTCAGTCGGCTCATACGCTTTGAACCGACCCGTATTTTCTATCCAATTAAGGAGAGATTCTTTTTCTCTGGGTGCAATGACCATTGCTTTCTGGCTCAAGGGTTCTTGGCGGAGAGCAGGATTGTTGTAGAGCTTAACCATCTTTGCTCACCTTTTGAAGTTGTATGCCTTAATCTTACCCTCTGAAGGGTGATTCAGGTTGAAATACTCGTTAAGCCCCTAAGCCCATGTTGAATCATTAAGCCGGGAGTCCTTACATTAACTGTGTTTGACATGCATCCGGCCAACTTACAAATCCCAGGCAGGCTGACGGCCAAACCGTCTTTGTAAGAAGTCAACCAGTAGCCGAATTTTGGTCGAGAGATGACGGTTGACAGGATAAATCACATAGATGAAGAGTTCAGGGGGATGATAGTCGGGCAACACCACTTGCAACGTTCCCCGTTGCAATTCGTCCCCAATAATAAACCTGGGAAGGAGTGTGATGCCCAAGCCCTGAACGGCTGCATCTTTCAAAACTTCACCATTGTTGGAACACAACGAACCCTTCACAGAAATGATGTGTTCTTGATCCAACCCAGTGAGCCTCCATTGGTTCTCGACTGCAAGCTGACCATAGTGTAAGCAGGAGTGATGGTGCAGTTCGCTCGGATGGGTGGGAGTTCCATGATGCTCTAAATAGGTTGGGGAGGCACACAGCACGCGCTGAGCAGGAGCCAGAGAATGAACGATTAAACTGGCGGTTTCCTGCGGTTCTGCAATTCGTACTGTGATATCAAACCCTTCTTCAATTGGGTCAATAAAGCGATCGCTCAACGTCAACTGGACGCGCAGATCGGGATACTGTACCAGAAAATCAGCCAGGGCTGGAGATAGATGCAGGGTGCCAAATGACATTGGCGCGTTCATCCGCAGTTGGCCTTTCGGCTCTTGGTGAAGCTGAGTGATCGATCGTTCTGCTTCTTCCAGGCTGGCCAGGATTTCAACACACCGCTGATAAAACGCCAATCCGGTTTCCGTTGGGGTAACGACTCGTGTGCTGCGATGTAATAACTGCACACCCAAGTCGTTTTCTAAACTGATGACGAGCTTGTTGACAGCCGATCGCGACAACCCCATGTCACGCGCCGCGGCGGCAAACCCTCCTGAAACCACGACTTGAGTAAACGCTCGGATGCTGTCGAACTTGTCCATTCTGAGAATTGTAGAATATTTGGATACAATATGTCCTCAAAATAGCATATTGTCTTTATTTGATATCTAATCCATAATAATAGTGTTCTCAAAAAGAAGTTACCCACTGAACTAGGAGGGATTTGAGATGATTACCATTCGGTCTGCTCAAGAACGAGGTGTTGCCAATTTTGGTTGGCTCGATAGCCGTCACACTTTCTCCTTTGGTAACTACTACGATCCTAACCACATGGGGTTTGCCGATCTACGGGTGATCAATGAAGACAAAGTCACTCCAGGGCAAGGATTTGGTACTCACGGGCATCGGGATATGGAAATCATTTCCTATGTGCTAGAAGGTGCATTAGAACATAAAGACAGCATTGGTACGGGATCTGTGATTCGTCCTGGTGATGTGCAGCGAATGTCTGCTGGAACAGGAATTCAGCACAGTGAGTTTAACGCTTCCAAAACTGAGCCAGTCCATTTCCTGCAAATTTGGATTCTGCCAGACACCAAAGGAATTGAACCCGGTTACGAGCAGAAGACTTTTTCTGAGGAAGAGAAGCACGGTAAGCTGCGGCTGGTTGGTTCGCGTGATGGACGCGATGGATCAATCACTATTCACCAGGATCTAGCTCTCTATGCCACAACGTTGCAACCCGGAGAGGAAGTGACTCATTCCCTGGCAGATGCACGAGTTGCCTGGTTACAAGTAGCGCGCGGTGCGGTGCAACTGAACGACAAACCGCTCACAGCAGGGGATGGAGCCGCTATTTCTCAAGAAACGTTGATTACCCTGCGCGGTGCGTCTAACAATGCTGAGGTGTTGCTGTTCGACATGGCGGCGTAGGTTATACACCCTATCTTGAGCAGGCCATATCTACCGATATAGAGGTTGCTTCGAGATAGGGTGTTTCATTTGAAGAACGGCTCGAACCTGCAAATGTGTTTTTGTTTACCCTTTTGCTTCCCGTTGTACTGGTATTTAGTTGAGCTACATGCTGATAGTGCATCGCTTCTCCCCTGATTTTATAGCCCCATCAGGCAGCACCAGGATTTACAGGCATTGCTGAATGGGCATATGAATCGTTGAGAGGTTCTGGCTCTGATCGCCCCCTGAGTTCCCTAGTTTTGGGGGACTTTGGGGGTTTAAACGTTGCCTAGAGTGGAGAGTTGAGGGGCAAATTCATATCGCGATTCAGCACCACCGATTGACGCAAGCTGCGATCGCAGTTTGTTACAAAACCATGAATCGATTCACCCGTTTTGGGGTGTTAAATGACACATTTAAGTCCAATAATAGGTGCAATCCAACTATCTAGCAGTAGCTGTATGGAAGATGTGCCACGGTGCCTGGAACCGATGCCGTTCCAGTTTGAACCAGTGCTTCTGCCAACCGGAGCAAACTTATCAAAGTGGGGATTCACGTTACTTTCAATCTACCTGATGAAGTTTTGGAAGGTGTATCAGAACGGGAAAATTTCCTCAATTGGCAATGAGTCCCTGATTCTGGCCGCTTCGTGACACTACAGTCTTTGACGAAATCATTATATGGCGCTCAAACACTCTGATTCCAATCAACCCAATGTCCAGACACTATCTGTGGCCAAGGAAGTAACCGTGTAAGTCATCCGTTACATCATTGGTAGATGAGTGGATTGTTGAGAGAGAGGCGATCGCGCAGTATCTCCTTACAGTCCATAAAAGGTTAATAACGCAGCACAGCAAAGGATTTCAACTCCCATACAACGTTCCCTGGGTGATGACAACAGCACAAACCCAAAGAAGAAAATGAGCACACACTCCAACCCTTCAAACAGAGATGCAAATGCTCCTTAAAACCATCTGTGTACAGAAGCAGATAGGTAAAAAGTTCCGCCTATTCAGCCAAATTAGCGGCTATTGCAGAACGATTCCACCTATTCACCTGATTTGGAATGACATACGGCAATCGTCAGCTTACTCACCTGTTTCGGTATGTTATGTGGAAATTTTTGGCCCAACAATAGTTATGCTGCAATCCTAGTGTTGGCGAAGTATAGTGAACTTGGAAGTTGTCATTAATAGGCAAGCCAAACATTAAGCAGCTATGAGCGATATATTTATAAGTCAAGTCATTGAGAAAGTTCTGTCAGGGCAAATACGCATACCGACTTTTCAACGAGGTTTTGTCTGGGATGCTGATAAGGTAGCTGTTTTAATGGATAGCCTGTACAAGAGTTATCCTATTGGCTCATTGCTTTTCTGGAGAACGCGCTCAAGACTCCGATTTGAGCGTGATCTTGGTCCATTTAGATTGCCAGATGTAGATCCAGATTATCCAATTGATTATGTGTTAGATGGACAGCAGAGAATTACATCTATATTTGGGGTATTTCAATCACAAGTAGACGCTTTTAGCCAAGAAGTCTGGACAAACGTATATTTTGATTACAGAGCTAATACAAATGCTCAAGAATCTCAGTTTGCAGCACTTGATGAGTCAGAAGCGGATCCAAATAGATATTTTTTACTAAGAAATTTTTTTAATACTGTTGCATATAGACGAGCTACCACAAGTTTAGAAGATGAGATACTGGAATTATTAGATAAAGTTCAAGACGTTTTTAGGCAAACCAGAATTCCAATTCAAATGCTGTCAACTGACGACAAAACTATAGTAGCCATTGTTTTTGAGAGAATTAATCGGCAAGGAATTGAATTAGATACTTTGCAGCTTCTGTCGGCATGGACTTGGAGTGAAGAATTTGATTTGCAACGTAAGTTTGAGGATTTGTCCTTAGAACTTGAACCATTTGGCTTTAAAGATGTCGGTCAAGATCAAGATTTACTATTAAGATGTTGCTCTGCTGTTTTAACAGGCAATGTGAAAACTGATACCTTAATTAATTTAAATGGGGCTGTTGTCAGAGATCGGTTTCAAGAGATGGTTAACGGACTGAAGGGAGCAATAGATTTCTTAAGAGATAATTTAAGAATCTTTTCTTTGGACAACCTGCCATATTCTAATTTCCTAGTTCCGTTGTCAGTCTTCTTTTCATCAACTGGGAATTCGCAATTTCGATATTCAGATTTCCAACGAAGACTTATTCTTAAATGGTTTTGGCGAACTTGTTTTTCTAGGAGATACAACAGCCAGCCTATCAAGAGTATGCAGTCTGATATTGAGGAAATATCGAAGTTAAAGCTTGGACAAGCTTCAAATCTCGCCACCATTTCGGATGCTTTTGAATTACAACCATCATTCTTTAAAGACAACAAATTCAGAAGTAACACTGTCATAACAAAAACTTTTATTCTGCTACTAGCTCAGAAGAATCCCTGTAGTTTTGTGACCGGATCACCTATAAGCTTACGCGAGGTTTTGAAAGAGTATAATCGAAACCAATTCCATCATATGTATCCTAGAGCTTTCTTGAGAAGCACTAATCAAGATAGCTACGACGATAGCTGCCTTGCTAATTTTTGTTTTTTATCCACAAGTGACAATAATATGATTAGTAACAGCCCTCCTAGCCTCTATAAGTCGGCAATGCCAAATTCATCTATTAATGAAATTCTTGAACATGCTATTTGCCCGACTTCGTTGTTTGATGATGATTTTAGAGTTTTTGTAGATAAGAGATCAGAACTTTTGGCAGCAGAAGCTAATCGATTAGTTCAATAGAAAATGCAGTATAACAATTCGTTTGGAGCGGACTGCCGAAAGCAACTGGTGCTGAGTTTGAGGGTACTTTTAGCCACTCAAGCGAACCGTTACCGCATAAGGGCGTTTCGTATAATTGAGTGTCCTACAAGTAGATCCAATGGATTCTTCGGGATAAACATTGACAGATTCAGTCATCCCAATAGTGTGTCCATCCAAAGTTTGAGCATGTGAAATTTAGCCTCCTACAAGTGAGAAGTTTATGACCTTTAACTCTTCCACCTATGTCAATTTTGTTTCAGAGGAGACCAAGGCCAGAGAACGCTTGTTTCTACAATACATAGGATCTCGGAATGATTTCGACATAATCATTGTTGGCTCCGGTATCGGTGGTGGAGTGCTTGCGGATGACTTAGCCGAACGTTACGGATCAAAGAAACGAATCCTGGTTCTGGAGGCCGGGTCGTTTATTTACCCCACGCACGTTTACAACTTTTCCCGCTTTCCCAATTTCAAACTCGCGCAACACTTTGGGTGTGATACGTTCTGGCAAGCTGGAAACAACACCGCGCAGAACTACATTGGTGAAAAGCCGCAGCTAAACTTTGGTGGTCGATCGATTTTCTGGTCTGGTCTCATCCCAACCATGCAAGACTGGGAACTCGATTACTTCCCCCTGGCTGTTCGGCAGGATCTGGCAGGAGGATTGCTGAAAAAGGCAGGGGAAACCATGAATGAGTCGCGCTCAATGGGGGCAACAGCCAGGGCTGTTGTTGACCAGTTGAAGCAGTCGCCGATCGCCAATGACTTCCACATCCAGGAAACACCCCGTGCCCTACACCAACCCTACCTGGAGGCAGATGGTACACCAAGGGATCAGTTCTTCACCGAGCCGACGGGTGTGTTCAATACAGCCGAGCTGATGATAAACCAGCTTGGCCTAACACCAGGAGTGAGCGATGGAGATGGGCCGGGTCTGCACTTGCTCGTCAATCACTTTGTTGAGGATGTGCAGAACCATAGTAGCCACCTCGAGATCGTTGCTCGCAATACTCAAACCGGAGAATCCAGGATATTTAAGGCTGGAACGGTTATCCTTGCTGCCGGGTCAATCGAAAGCCCGAAGCTGCTTCGCCGCTCCAGCATGTACCCGTCACTGCCACAGACAGTACAGGATCTGGTTGGCCGAGGGTTAACAGACCATCCAACGACAACCGAAATCACCACATTCGCAACCAGTATTGGCAACGTTGACCTGAAGGCAGACGACCATGCCAAGATTGTTTTCTACTCCCGTGGCCTGCGGGACGCAAACAACCAGATCCGCTATCCGTTCAACATCGAGATGAACATCAACCACGAGTACTGGCACCTGCGGGAAAACGACCCTGGAGAAGCTGAGCCAAGGCCGAGTAATGGAGCCGCGCGGATTGACATCAAGTTTAGCTTTGGGAACTGCCTTGACGAGAACAACGAGGTGAAGCCTGCTCCGCCGTTTGGCTATGTGCCGGAGGTCGTGTTCCGGAACCAAAGTTGGGTAGACTACCTGGCGGGTTCGCGGCTCCCGGCTTTCGCTGGATGGCAAAAGACACCCCAGGATATCTGGGATGTGCTTAACCAGGTGACGGGTCAGGTTTTCGGGCAGTTTAAGATCAATAGCCAGATTGCACAACCGGATGGTGAGTATGGACAGGGAGGTAAGGGGTTCGGCTGGGGTACGGTACACCATGCGGCTGGCAGCTTGCGAATGCCATATCGGCCACAACTCGATTCTCCATTTGCAGCAAACTCAGTGGTGGATGAAGATCTCCGTGTTGTGGGCACACAGCGGTTATATGTTTGCGATATGTCTGTGATGCCACTCAGTTCTGTGGCTAATCCAGTGCGTACCCTGGTCGCTCTGTCTCTACGGCTGTCGCAACATCTGAGTTGATGTAACGTATCTCTGCCATTCAGCTCGTGATTGCAAAGACAGGCCGAACCAGGCTGCACCGGATTCAGAGGCAGCACCTTCAAAGCATCCTCTCAAGTAGTGCTAACAGGAACAGGATGACCATGATCAACTGTCACCAACAGGTAAGGTACGTCAGTCGCTATCCATTGTTGATGGGTGCGATCGAACCGCATCAAATGATATCTCTGGTTGAGCATTGCAGCATCCGTCACCTGTAACTGATGCTCTTGCCAATCGGGTAGTTGTCTGGTTGCAGCCTGTCTGCCAGCAAAAAGGTAAACTCCTCGTTGGAGTTTTAAATCATTGGATTGTTGATCAACGCTAAAGTGAACAACAACGTCTTCGCTATTCATTGAATTGGAAGCATCTTCAGCATACTGCCACACTAGCGACAGCTTCAGGCCATCTTGCTTGGACACAGGAACCACAAAATTAACCGATCGCGACGAATTGAGAACTGGGGAAGCATTGAAACACCAAACGCATACTTTTTGCTCCTCATATCCCTGAGCCGATGGATAGTGCGCGTAAACGGCTAGAGACTTTACTCCATTTTCGCCATCAAACTGCATTCCTTGAATATGAACTTTAGCACCCTGGTTAATGAACGCTGCGTCTGTCTGACTTAAAGTGTCTGCTGCAACCAGATTAGAACCCAACGATGCCCCGGTTGAAGCGTGATGGGCAGACGGCTGCCAGGACACTGGATGCAAACCTGGCAACTGTCCACTCTCTCGCCAAAAGCCAATGCTACCCGTTGCATCTGGTGCGGTGATCAATGCGGCAGATGCCGAGGGAAGGGAAATCGATCGCGTTGCCTTAAGCACACTCGGAGACAGTAGCCCCATAGAGAAAGCGGAACCCAACACCAAAAACTTTCGTCGGGCAATGGTTGGCCTTGACACAATATAGACTCTACTTTGAATACAACGTTTACAAGTAAAAACCTTTAGTAGCCCCGTAACAGGCTTCAGCCAAATTGATGAGATGGATGGAGCAATGATCGAACAGCTTTAGTTTTGGCTAGGATAAATACCTTGCAGCGCAATGACAAAATTCAGGACTAACGAAGGCTGACGATTTTCGTGGGGCTGGCTCCCTCCCACCGAACTGACCGAAGCACCTGCCATTGCACTGTTAGGCGTAGGAGCATAAGATACCTCAGTGGTGAGTGCCAGAACGTTTTGCGTTGGGTCTAAGCTTGTAGCCGTATTGGGATTGGCGTAAAGCGAATGGACGTGGCTGGGCATCTCGTTAACCGTGAGCGTATGGCTAGTTTCACCTCCGGCTTGTCCCTGGATAAACCCTGCACCTATATGCATGGGTGTTCTTCCTCTCAAATCCGGCAAGGCAAAGGTTGTCGTGCCATTCCCCCCATAGGTTGTTCCCAATAAGCTAAACAGCGCTTGATTCTGGTTAATGGGCAATAGCTGACCGTTGCAAAACGCCCAACCCTTAGGTGGGTAATTAAATGTAATGATCTTGATCTCACCCAGAAATGGTTCACTCATGGTTACCTGGCCTTTGGATATACGTTATGCGATCGCACAGAGAGATGCGGCTGAAAGGGGTATGGAAAAACGCAGCATGTAGAGCCGTTCATCATCGTTTAGCTACGAGCGGGGTGGGTAAACGCCTTGTAGAGCAATGATGAAGTTGACTACCAGATAGGGCTGTAAATTGTTATGAGGTTGACTGGCACCAGCGATCGCCATAGCCCCTGGGTTCATTGTTACTGGCGGCGTGGCGGGTGGTTGATAGCTTTCGCTGCGGGCACTGGCTAAAATGTTTCCTGCCGGATCGGTCTTATTAGAAGGAGCGCTGGTGGCCTGCAACGTATGGCTATGGACTGGAATTTCGTTGGTTGTTAAGGTTACCGTGGCTGAACCGCCAGTTTGCCCCAAATCGTAAAGGCTTAAGCCAGCCCCCTGTCCCGGTTGAAGCGGAATCCGCTGTTGTAGGTTGGGCAGCGCAAACGTGGATTTGCCATCTCCACCATACGTAGTACCCAGCAGGGAAAACAAGGCTGTGTTCTGGCTGATGGGAAGGATTTGGCCATTGCAAAATGCCCAGCCAGTAGGCGCAAAATTGCCAGCAAACATGCGAATCTCGGCAACAAACGGATCACTCATTGTCCTTTCCTTTACTCAAGTGTTTCAATGAATATGGTCTGGCATAGAGGTTAGACCATGTAAAAACTTGGATTGAATCTAATAAAAACGCAGAAAGTGAGACGCTCTACCTGGCACAAACAGGAGCAATATTGGGCAGCGGCCATTCCATTTGGAAGTACCCCCCTGTCTCACCTGTAGTTACAAACCCCAGCCGCTCATACCAGTGAAATGCCCGGTTATGACATGCAACTTGCAGCTTGAGCAACCGCTGAGTTTGAGCTGCTTCAGCGAAGAGTTCCTGAATTAAGCGGGTGCCAATACCGTGATTGCGGTAATCGGGCAACAGCGCGATCGAGACTAAACACATTTCGGTTGGAGTCCGATCGACCATCAGCGCACCAATGGCGCGATCGCCCAAACGAACGAACTGCTGGTCTACATTGGGAAACCTGGTTTGATAAGACCATCGTTGCGCTTTGAATTGCATCTGCAAAAACAGATGCCGCTGTGTATCATCCCAGCCCCACGCATCCAGTTCCTCAGCCCGAGTGCTGGCATACAGCTCAAACAAGAAAGGTTCATCCTTGAAACAAACCGGGCTAACACTCACAGTATCAAGATTAATCATTGAATTACTACGCTCGTTGCGAACCGATCGAATCCATTGGTAGCCAGAGGTCTGGAACTGTTATGTCTGGAACTGTTAGAGGGTGTCTGAGAATGGCTCAACATTCTAAATTAGCCCCCTAAATCCCCCAACTTTGGGGGACTTTGAAACAGAATTGATTCGGAAGTCCCCCAAAATTGGGGGATTAGGGGGCGGTTCGAGTTGGAGCTTAGCACTTTTAAGACATCCTCTTATGTCTGAGAAGGGTAAATGCCAAACAACGAGATAATAAAATTGATTGCTAAATAGGGCTGAAGGTTTTCGTGAGGTTGGCTTCCCCCAACAGAGTCGCTCGCCTGTTGAGCCATTGCTACAGTCGTTGTCGTTCCAGACGGAGTGACGTAAAGCCGTGTACTTGACTTTGCCAATACGTTGTTGGCGGGATTTCTATCGGTTGCCGTGATCACACCCGTGGTTGGGTTAGAGTTACAGGCTAAAGGATGCGTGTGCTGCGGCAATTGTTGAACCGTCAATGTCACCGTTTCCACCCCAACCGTTTCGCCAAGAACCGAGCTATTGCCCTGATGAACGGGAACCCGACTACGCAGATCCGGCAAAGCAAATGTGGTTTGACCATCACCACCATAGGTGGTGCCAATTAATGTAAACAGAGCATCATTTTCGGAAATTGGCAGCAGTTGACCATCACAAAATGCCCAACCTGCTGGGGCAAAATTACCAGCAAACATGCGAACTTCACCAATATAGGGCGTGCCCATGTCTTAAGAATCTCCAATGTCCAAAATTCACCTTGTTTTAAACCAATGCCCTGGCATTTGCAGAGAAACAAGGATTTTCGTCCTCAGTGTACCCAGCAATATCTCGTAGGCAACGGTAATTATTCGGACGATCGTTAACTTTCGTAAATTGGTAGAACCGTTCAACAAACTGTAACGAATTTTACAAAAAGCCGAAACTTTATAATGAAAACAGATAGGCTACGCATAGCCGTTGTTTCTTACAATGCGGTCAGCATTTAAGATTATGGTTTTATCATTAGCACCATTAGAATCTCCATCTCCAGCCCACATTTGTCCGTTTGACCAGGCTTGCAGCTATTTAGAATCGGCTGCTAAAGAACTAAAGCTCGATCAAGGACTGTTGGCGATTCTCAGCCATCCACGCAAAGCCATCACTGTTACCATTCCTGTCAAGCTAGATAACGGTGATGTCCAGGTTTTAGCAGGGCACCGAGTACAGCACTGCGATGTGCTAGGCCCTTACAAAGGGGGAACGCGCTATCATCCCACGGTGACGCTGCGAGAAGTTTCAGCCCTGGCAATGCTTATGACCTGGAAATGTGCCTTGTTGGGTATTCCTTATGGGGGAGCCAAGGGCGGAATTGCGATCGCTCCCGCCCAATACAGTGAGAGGGAACTGGAACGCATTACCCGTCGATACACCAGCGAATTACTCAAAGATATTGGCCCGTCTACCGACATTCCGGCTCCAGATGTAGGCACGTCTGCCCGCGAAATGGCCTGGATGATGGACACCTATTCGGTCAATGTCGGCCATGCGGTTCCCGGTGTTGTGACTGGAAAGCCACTCTCCATTGGCGGCTCGTTAGGACGGGAAATGGCAACAGGCAGAGGCGTGATGATTGTCGTGCGGGAAGCGCTGGCGCAACAGGGAAGGGCGATCGCCGGTTCTCGGATTGCAATTCAAGGGTTTGGCAATGTGGGCAGTGCTGCGGCTCTGTTGCTGCATGAAGCAGGCGCTAAAATCATTGCGGTTTCTAGAGGATCAGGCGGTATTTTTGCAGAAGACGGTTTGGATATTCCGGCTGTCAAAGCATACGCAGCCCAAAACAACAGAAACTTGATTGGCTTTCCGGACGCGATTCCCATTACTAATACAGATCTATTGGCATTGCCGTGCGATGTGTTAATTCCAGCCGCGCTCGAAAACCAGATTACCGCCGATAATGTCGATCAGGTGCAAGCCAGCATTATAGCGGAAGCAGCCAACGGGCCAGTGACGCTAGAGGCCGATCGGGCGTTAGAATCGCGCGGCGTGATGGTATTGCCAGATATTCTTGCCAATGCTGGTGGTGTAGTAGTGAGTTATTTAGAGTGGGTGCAGGGGTTATCCTATGTGTTCTGGAATGAGGAGAGAGTCAACCAGGAAATGGAAGGCTTAATGGTACAGGCATTCCAGCAAGTGATGAAGCAGTCAACTGCACGGCAGGTTTCCCTGCGCTTAGCGGCGTACACGTTGGGTGTCGGTCGAGTTGCCCAGGCGTTGAGCGATCGCGGCTTGTATCCTTGAGGCTCATGGGTTAAATACTCGGCAGCGGTGGGGTTCGTAACCCCACCCTACCCCTTCGGAAGACGTTGGGTTGAAGGATAGACGTTAAATGCAGGACAAATCGTTGAGCGATCATGGTGCTGGTCGCCAGAATGACTCGCAAAGGACGACACGACCTTAATCCATCAGAAAGGCAGGTAAGGTTATGGATGTTGCAGCACGGATGGAACGCTTAGGGACAGAATCTGCCTTTGAAGTGCTGGCGAAAGCAAAACGGTTGGAAGCTCAAGGGCGACACATTATCCATCTAGAGATTGGACAACCAGATTTTCAAACGCCGTCCCACATCTGTGAAGCTGCATTTCGAGCGATGAAGGAGGGCTATACCGGGTATAGTCCGGCGGCTGGATTGTTGGAACTGCGGGAGGCGATCGCCAACCACATTACAACAACGCGTGGTGTTGCTGTCGATCCTAGCGAGGTGGTGGTTACACCGGGAGCCAAACCCATTATCTTCTTCACGATTCTGGCGCTGGTTAATCCGGGGGATGACGTTATTTACCCTAATCCTGGGTTCCCAGTCTATGAGTCGGTGATCAACTTTGCTGAGGGAAATCCCGTACCGCTGCCGTTACGAGAAGAGGTTGATTTTCGATTTCGGCTTGAAGATTTAGAACAGGCTGTTTCTGCACGCACAAAGCTGTTAATTCTTAACTCTCCGCAAAACCCCACCGGCGGACTGTTAACGGCAACCGATTTGGAAGCGATCGCCCGTTTAGCTGAAACGCACAATTTTTATATTCTCTCCGACGAGATTTATTCTCGGATGCTTTATGGGGAAACGCACCAAAGTATTATTCGCTTGCCGGGAATGAAAGAACGAACGATTTTGCTGGACGGTTTTTCTAAAACCTATGCCATGACCGGATGGCGGCTCGGTTATGGCGTAGCACCAATGGCGATCGCAGCAGCGTTAGAGCAATTGATGATCAATTCCAATTCCTGTACATCTTCGTTCACCCAAATGGCTGGTGTTGAAGCACTCAGCGGCTCACAAGACTTTGTAACACACATGGTCGATGCCTTTCAACAGCGACGAGATGCGATCGTTGCTGGGTTAAACGCCATTGACGGCATTCAATGCCTTAATCCGGCTGGCGCGTTTTACGTCTTTCCCAACGTGAAACAATTGCCAATGAACTGCCAAGCTTTAGCAGATTATTTATTGGAAGAGGCTGGAGTAGCCCTGCTGGCTGGTACGGCCTTTGGTGAATTTGGAGACGGCTATTTACGGCTCTCCTATGCCAACTCAATTGAGAATATTCAAGAAGCACTAGCCCGAATCAAAGCAGCGATTTCGGCATTACCAGTCTGATGCATAAGCGTTATAGGGGCGTTGTAGAGGCGATACTGCCGTTGTAGCCTGTAAAGGTGCGGATTACCCCTCGAAACGAGACGCTGAACGATTGGGTAAGGTACGACTCAAGCAATTATGAATCATCATTGTTGATGAATTGTGTGACGCATTGTGAATTAAGGGCTATGTAGAATCTGTAGAGGGTCGTTCGAGCGGTTCAGTTCCTTTAAAGCATCCGTTTAACCGCTTCCAAGCAGAACTCATATTGGTCGCTTATCGTCGCTAAATTGCGATCGAATCCATCAAGAGACTGAGGTGAAAATAATAGTCTAAACGTAGACATAATCCTGTTTAATCAGTAGCGATCGCTTCGATGAACTGAGTCTAAGAAGACGATGAGAAAAATTTCATACAGGTTGAACCACTGATAAACAACCCTTAGATTGGGAACGAAGGGGTAAGGACTCATGAATGAATAGTGATCAACTTGCCCTGGGTTTGTTTTGAAAAGTCGGAGATCGAAAAATGTCTCATGATGTAATCTCTGAACTGGCTCCTGCGGGTTCAGCTTTATTTTCTGATTTTGATAGTTTCCTAAATGATTTATCTGAAGAAGATGAGTCGATGATTGCGGGCGGTGCCCGCTCAAATTCGAATAGTGGTCGCCGTCGCCCTCGCCGTAAGCCTATTCGCCGTCGCCGTCGTCGTCCGATTCGCAATCGAAATCGCAAACGGAATATTAGCCGGACTTAACAACAGCGTAGTTCATTGTTACTGGTGGCCAGCCCCTTCAACCTGAATTGATTCAATTGAATCAATTCAACCAGCAATCAGAACCAGTAGAAACAGGATTTTATCGGTTTAAGCTGATTATAAAATCCTGTTTCTACTCCGATAGTTTAATCAATTATGCGATCGAGTTATAAAATCCGAAGGAACTGAGCATGGTGTTTCTATTAAATAATCAAAACGTTTTAAACTATCTGGCTCAGCAAAAGATTTGTACGCTTAACGAGCGGCACGCTGTTCAAATTGAGTCTAAAGCCTGTAAAAACTTTAATTTATTAATTCATTTACCCCACAGCGATCATGCTGGTTCCAACCAGCGTCGTCTTTTAGTTAAACAAGAGCCTCACAATCGGGCGGGAGAGACTAACGGTGATCTGCTCAATGAATGGCAAATCCACCAGTTTATTCAGCAGGAGGTATCATTCGCGCCCCTTCGCTTGCTGATCTCTGAAGCGGTTCACTTTAACTCGCAGCATTCCATCATCGTTTTTAACTACCTCAGTCACTATTCCGACCTGGACGACGTTTACAGCCACAGCCGCCGCTTCCCTACTGCGATCGCCACTGCCCTGGGGACAACCCTGGCAACCCTCCACAGCGCCACCATTGATCGGGACGACTACAAAGTAAAGTTGGGTGAATTGTTAGACGGCGAAACCATTGAGCATGTTCCCGATTTTGGGCATGGCTTAGACCCCATTACACCCGATATTTTTGGCACGGTGGCAGCAGACGGGCTGAAATTTTATGAACTCTATCAACGTCATGAACCGCTGCGGCAGGCGATCGCTGCTTTAAACGAGGCATTTGAACCCTGTTGCCTGACCCATAACGACCTCAAGTTCAACAACATTCTGCTCCACACCGACTGGCAATCCAGGTTGGTAACCTGCGAAAATTTGGCGTTGGGCGATCGCCCCCCCACAGAAGCCGCAATTCGGTTAATTGACTGGGAAAAGGGGGCATGGGGCGACCCGGCATGTGACCTGGGTTCCCTGGTTGCAAACTACCTCAAGCTTTGGCTAAAGAGTTTAGTCGTGAGTTCGGAGGTTGCAATTGAGGTGGCGTTGCGTCTGGCGGCAACGCCGCTGGAGACTTTACAACCGTCGATTGTGGCTTTGATTCGTGGCTACCTGGCCGAGTTCCCAGAAATTCTAGATGCGTTTCCCAACTTTATAACGCGGGTAATGCAGTTTGCTGGACTGACCTTAATTGAGAGTATCCAGGCGAAGCTTCAGTATCAAGAACCGTTTGGAAATACGGGAATTTGTATGCTTCAGGTTGCCAAAACGCTGTTGTGCACTCCAGAGCGATCGATTGCAACCGTATTTGGCATAACCGCCTCTGAGCTGATGCGGACTCTGCCCCGTTCTGAATTCAATACTGTGGTTACACCAGACGCGATACCCAATAGCCACACTTCAGAGGCATCATTCTCCTCAACTCTCGACCACGGGCAGGCGATCGCCAGACAGGCTGTAGCCGTCACCCCTCAAACGACTGCCTCTGCCTTGCATGACATGGTCACTCACATTCAGATTCAGCCCGGGTACAGCATCAGCCATCCCGGCTATAGGCCGCTAGCACTTCCCGAAGACATCGTTGAGCAATTTGCCACCTTTCCCAAAGACTTTCAGCGCAATTACCTGAAGCGGCAACTACGAGATTATCTTTACGATATTTACTTTAGCGGTGAGCAAGTCTCTGGAGCGGACTTTAGTACCGTTCCGTCACCCTTGCTCAAAAACAATACCCTGCATGGGATAAACCTGGACTTTTATGAGCAATTACAGCACGCTAATCGCGGTTCAGGGTATTTCGATTCAGGCTGGGTTGTTTTGCTTGAAGCCACCAAGGACGGTTTGGCGGTACAGAAGAACGGGTTGACCCTGCATGTCACGCGCGATCGCCATCTTCATCCGTCCGATCACGGTGCCAAAACCGGGGATAGTGTTGCCATTCGACTACCCCACAACCGCATTGAGTCCGGTTTCTACAGTGCGGTGGGCAATGCTGGGATGGTTCCAGACGATGCACCCACGATCGAGCTATGCTTCAACGTCAGTGCCGGGGGGGCGATCGTGCTGATGCGCTGTTTAACACAGCATCTTAATGCCATTTCACTTCCCTTTGTGTTCAAAGTCCTCTTTGATCCCGATGATTACCAGCGATACGATGCGGCAATTCTGTATGTGGAGCAAAGCCACTACAAAACGATACAGCCAATCGTCGAGCAGAGCTACCGCCAGGCACAGCCGCATGTTCAGCCAGCCGTTCCTTGCTTCACCAAGCCGCTGGCTCCGGGACTGGGGTTAGCCGAGGAGCCCAATACCGATCCTAAAGATTTTGGCATCCACCGTTGTCAAATTGTTGCCGATGCCCTGCTCACCGTCTGGGAACAGGGAGAAACCGCTCCAGATGTTCGAATGAAGGCTATTCAACACTGCTTTGCCTTACACGACATCGATTGGCAGCACCCCTATCTCAACCCTGGTTCTGAGGATCATTACACTTCTTTAGAAATATAGAGGATTATTGGGATGGGGTGTGGGGGTAGGGGATAAGGAACCAGGCTGTAAATGAAGTATCCACTGGTTGAACAACATAGTGAAGAAGATTGTGGTGCCGCGTGTCTGGCTTCAATTGCCAAATATTATGGCCGTACGCTGACGCTCAGCCATACCCGTGAAGCGGTGGGAACCGGGCAACTGGGTACAACGTTATTGGGATTACGACGGGGGACTGAGGCCCTGGGATTTCTGGCGCGATCGGCAGCCGCCTCACCGGAGATCTTGAACCGAATCAACGACCTGCCGCTGCCCGCCATCATTCATTGGCGAGGTAAGCATTGGGTGGTGCTGTATGGCAAGCGAGGCCAGCACTATATCATTGCCGATCCGGCGATCGGCGTGCGGTATCTGTCGCAGGAGGAACTGCTGGAGGGCTGGAACGATTGGGTGATTCTGCTGCTAGAGCCTGATCCGGCGCGTTTTCACGCTCAGCCCGACGATAAAAGCGGGAGTGTGACCCAGTTTGTGCAGCGAATCCTGCCCTACCGCACTATTCTGCTAGAGGCATTGCTGTGCGTCACATTAATTGGGTTGCTCTCGTTAGCATCTCCTTTCTTCATTCAAATTCTGACGGATGATGTCTTGATCCAGGGAGACACCCGGCTGCTAACGGGCGTTGTGCTGGCGGTCATTGTCATGTACATCATTAGAAGTGGATTGGGGTTGGTTGCCGATAACCTGATTGCCCACTTTGCTCAACGCCTGGAATTGGGACTGATCTTGGAATTTGGTCAACAAATTTTGCGCCTGCCGCTGACTTACTATGAAACGCGCCGCAGTGGAGAAGTGGTGAGCCGTTTGCGGGACATTGAAGAAATTAACCGTCTTGTTTCAGAGGTCGTCATCAGCTTACCTAGTTCATTGGTGATTGCGATCGTCTCCTTTAGCTTGATGCTGTTTTATAGTTGGCGGTTGACCCTGGTTGCTATTGTGATAGCGGCCATTATGACCGTTTCAACGATCGCGTTTCAGCCCATTCTGCAACAGAAGACACGCCGCGCAATGGTGCTAGAAACCGAAAATCAGGGTGTGTTAGTGGAAACCTTTAAAGGAGCGCTGACCCTAAAAACGACAGCCGCCGCACCGCAATTTTGGGATGAACTGCAAGGACGATTTGGCCGCCTTGCCCACCTGATGCTGAACACAACTCAAATTGGTATCTTTAATTCAGCCTTCAGCGGATTAGTTTCCGACATTGGTGGTGCGGTGCTGCTGGGGTTGGGCAGCTTTTTGGTGATCAATCGAGAACTGAGCATTGGTCAACTGCTAGCGTTTATCAGTTTGAACCGAAATGTGGGATCACTCATGGCTGAGCTGGTGGATGTGGTAGACGACTTCATTCGAGTGCAAACCGCGAACGCCAGACTACAGGAAGTCATCACCGCCACTCCTGAAACAGATGGGGACATCCAAAAGCCCTGGGTTACGCTTCCAGACAATGCGGATATTAGCTGTACCGAAGTGACCTTTCACTATCCGGGGCGAGTGGAACTACTTAAAGACTTTTCATTAACGATTCCAGGCGGACAAGTCATTGCCCTGGTTGGGCAATCTGGCTGCGGTAAAAGCACGATAGCCAAGGTGATCGCCGGACTGTACCCGGTGCAGTCGGGCAACGTTCGTTTAGGCTGTTACAACTTACCCGACCTGGCGCTAGATTGCGTGCGGCAGCAGGTTGTTTTGGTGCCACAGGACGCGCACTTTTGGAGTCGCTCCATTTTGGAAAACTTTCGTGCCGGAAATCCTCATCTCACCTTCGAGCAAATCGTGGCAGCCTGCCAATTAACTGGAGCCGATGCATTTATTAGCCGTTTACCCGAAAAATACCAGACCATTTTGAGTGAGTTTGGCTCTAATCTTTCGGGTGGCCAGCGGCAGCGATTGGCGATCGCCCGTGCCATCGTCAACCATCCACCCATTTTGATCCTGGATGAATCTACGGCTGGACTGGACCCTGTGAGTGAAGCAGAGGTACTGAAAAAGCTGCTGTGGCACCGTCAAGGCAAAACGACCCTGCTAATCAGCCACCGTCCTAAGGTGGTTAGTCAGGCCGACTGGATCGTGTTCCTGGAAGACGGCAAGCTGATCCTGCAAGGCACCGCAAGCGATTTGCAAACCAAACCAGGACAGCATTTAGAGTTCTTAGAAGCCTGAGGAAGGTTGAACCCCGCAACCATTATGGTGAAACCAGACGCGCCTCTCTCTTTGCGATCGCTCAAACAGGATGAGTTTCTTCCTCCCATTAGCCGTTGGACATCGCTAGGCGGGTTCATTTTGATTGGAGCCGTCGGTGTAGCAGTGATACTGGCATCGTTGCTAAAGTACAACGTCACCGTCCGCGCCGCCGCCCTGGTTCGTCCCAGTGGTGAGTTGCGGCTGGTGCAGGCCGAGATCGACGGCACCGTTAGCCAGATTGACGTACAGGAAAACCAGGCCGTACAGCAAGGCGACGTGATTGCCCAACTCGATCGCACTCCGCTTGAAATCCAGCAGGCTCGGCTTCAGGCCAGTATTCAGCAACGTCAACTGCAACTGACGCAGATGGAAGCACAGGTGCTATGGCTCGATACACAAATTGCCGCAGAGTCACGGGCGATCGATCGCGCCATAGCTGTTGCTCAATCCGAACTGAACCGCACCCAGCGAGACTACCGTGAGCAGCAGGTCAACACGCAAGCCACCCTGACGGAAGCAGAAGCCGCCGTGGAATTTGCCAGAAGCGAGATGCAGCGCTATCAACAACTGGTTGATTCTGGTGCCGTTTCCCAATTGCAGGTAGAAGAAAAACAGGCGGCAGTGAAAACCGCAGAGGCTCAGTTGGCACGAGCCAGAGCGGGGTTGAATCCAACCACCGCATCGGTAGCGATCGCGCAGGAGCAAATGGCGCAGGAACAGTCGAGAGGTAATGCCACAATTGCCACGCTCAACCGGGAACGAGAAACGCTGATGCAACAGCGTCTGGAGATTCAAACCCAGATGATTCAAGAGCAAACCGACCTGCAACCCATCGCAAATGCGCTGCAAAAAACGACCGTTCGCGCTCCCCATAGCGGCATCATTCTGCGGTTGAATCTGCGGAATGTTGACCAGGTGATTAACGCTGGCTCGACCATTGCCGAAATTGCACCTGACCGCACTGCCACAACGAACTCATCGCTGGTGATCAAAGCTACAATTGCCTCGCAAGACATCGATACTGTCAAACCGGGGCAACGGGTTCAACTGCGGGTAACAGCCTGCCCCTATCCCGACTATGGAACGCTTAAAGGGGTGGTGATGGCGGTTTCTCCAGATGCGATCGCCCCGTCCGATGCGTCTACAAACGGCCTGAACACGCCAACCATGACGGCAAGCAGCCCCAACCAGTTTGAGGTTACCATTCAGCCAGAGTCGCTGTTTCTCAGCAGTGGAGGTAACCGCACGGCTCTGGCGGGAACCCGCCAGTGTCAACTTCAGTCAGGAATGGATGCGGAAGCCAGCATTATTGCCAGAAGCGAAACCTTCCTGCAATTTCTGCTTCGAACAGCACGATTGACGACCAGCGTATAACCCTCGTGGAGGAGTGTTTGGTGGGAGCGGATGGCTGGCGATCGGGTACAGGGTACCACTGCAACACTATGCATCAACACTATGCATCAATGACAGAGGCGATCGCCCCAAGAAAATGTCGTTATACAGGTTCAAAATACAGTTCAAACCAATGATGTCGAGATCACGACAGCACGCCTAACCGGGGAACCAACGTGATACGGCCAGGTTCCTCATTGAACCAGTAAAATGTATCACTAGACACTCATCATCCCCGATAATTTCATCGCAAGCCACCTTGCTGAACCCAAATAAAAATGATAGCCGACCTATAATTTTCGTTGCGCGAGTTATTTTGAAAGGCTTACGGCTCAAACGCGCTAGAATTTCTTTAGAGTCAATGTTAGGGTTTGACTCATCATCAAAAGCATCTGCACGAAACGACCGTTGTCCAGGCTCATCAGCCGCGTTTAATTCGCTTTGTAAACAGACCGATTTCCTAGTAGTCTTTTACAAAAAGCTGAGATTTATACTGAAACTACTGGTTAGCTTGAGCAAAGTTAGTAAGAGAGGCAATCCGATAAAGTTGCCAGTATTGTTAGCAGGTTGAGAACCACTCTGGAAGATCTAACTGTGGAAGGTCAATTACTAGATGGGCGCTATCATGTGATTCGTGCCCTACGAGCGGGCGGCTTCGGCAAGACCTTCATTGCGGAGGACACACGGCGACCGGGCAATCCTACCTGCGTTGTCAAGCAGTTGAAGCCCGCCTCTAGCGATCCCATTTTTCTGGAAACAGCCCGTCGTCTGTTCCAAAGTGAAGCCGAATCGCTGGAACAGTTAGGTCATTACGATCAAATTCCTCGACTGTTGGCCTTTTTCGAGGAAGATCAGGAATTTTATCTGGTTCAAGAATATATTCACGGGTACCCACTAACCGCCGAACTGCCCACTGGAAGCCGCTGGTCAGAGTTTCAGGTGGTTCAGTTTTTGCATGAAGTGCTGGGCATTCTGGAGTTTGTCCATAGCCAGGGGGTGATTCACCGCGATGTGAAGCCCGATAACATCATTCGTCGCAGTGCCGATCGCAAACTGTTTCTGGTCGATTTTGGTGCCGTCAAACAGGTGCGATCGCACGCCGCCGCATTGCAAGAGCCCGCGTTGCAAACCATTGCGGTTGGCACACCGGGCTATATGCCAAGCGAACAGGGACATGGAAAGCCTCGCCCCAGTAGTGACATTTACGCACTGGGTATGATTGGCATTCAGGCGTTGACAGGCATCAACCCCAATCGGCTGGAGGATGATTTAGAAACGGGCGAAGTTCTGTGGCAGCAGCATGTTCGGGTTAGCCCTGACCTGGCAGCCGTACTTAGCAAAATGGTCAAGTGCTACTTCAAAGAGCGCTATACATCTGCCGCAGAAGCGCGCTCCGCCTTGGAAGGCTTAAATCATCCCGCTATTGCCCTACAGCGAACCGCAAAGTTGACCTATCCACCGCACCAGAATGGGTATCGGCAAGCGAACTTCCAACCGCGTCCGGCGATTGCTCATCAACTGGGTTCTGGACAAGTTGGGGGAGAACGGCAACCGTCCCATCCGAGAGCCACGCAACCGTCTCAAACGCTGAATCAAATGCAGCAGCGGACAATCTATCAAGCAAACCGCCGCAACGAAGCTTCTACCAGGATTTTGTTGGCAGGTTTAACGATCACCACGCTGGTTGTTTCCCTCGGCGGTATTTATGCGTCTGGCGTGCTGGAAGATTTTCCCAACTCGCCCATCCTGTCGTCAAAGACCGTTGCCGAAGTTGCAGAGAAGGTCAAAGAAAGAGTATCAGAACCGACTAACTCACCGGCCAGACTTGAGCCAATATCAACCCCACCGATCACCAATCCTATTCCCAGTCCGGTGTTGCCGCCGCGTAACACTGGTTCAGCACCGATCGACATCATCACCGATCGTTCCATTCCATCGATCGCTTCCAGCTCGGCACCAGAGTCACCCCGCTCGGCATCAAACGGAACCGCCCCCACACCAGAACCAACGACCGCAGCGAACCCGTCGCCGTCGCCGGATACTGGCAGCGCCAATCCGTCTCCAGCTAGCGCTCCAGAACCGATCCGGCCGTTTGAGTTGTCTTTACCGGCGGGCTATGTCTACCAGCAGACTGGCAACAGTCTGGCGTTTACTTCCAGCGATGGCGGATTTGGCGGCTTAGTGGATGTGCGATCGGCATCGGAGCAGCTAACATCGCTGCAACTAGAACAGCAGTTGAAAGGCGACTATGAGAGCCGATTTCAGGAGATTACCTGGCAACATACGTCCCGGAAGGATGATGGCCGAATTGGGATCACCTGGGTGGGCAAAGACAACAGCGGTAACTCGCTCGTTGCAACCAGCTATGTTGAGCAGCATGGCAACAACGTCTTCATGCTCAGCCTGTTTGGGATCAACCGTGCCTATGGGGATTACATCGGTGATGCCGAGGCGATTCTCAACAGCTATCGACCCATGCCGTAAGCTGGACTCGCCTTGGCTCAATGGTTTAGTGGGGTTTAGTGGAGTTTAGTGGTATACAGGCTTGAGGTCGGACGGCTGGGGATTACCAACCGTCTTTTTCTTGCCAAAGCGTGAAGTGATTATCGTGTTCAACCACAATGCAGAGTTTTCCTAAATTAAGCTCGGCCTGGCATAGTGCGATCGCTTTCTGCTGTAAGCGTTTTGAGAGCGATAACCCTTCTACCAATTCTTTACCTTGAAAGATGAGTTCGGCTGAGCCTTGTTTCAATAGCCCTTTCGTCCTCAACATTTCAACTGAGAAAATAAAATTGGCTGCTTTGGGCACTAACTGCTGCACTGGAGACGGATGATCAGCCGCGTTAACCTGAAGCGAAGACGGCTGAATGGGGTTGATTGAGGTGGCCTGGGTGTCTGGAACCGAAAGCTGCGTTGGAGCTAAGGGAGGAGGAAGCTCATCCAGTTCTACGGTTTGCACCAGGAGACTATATTTGCCGATTCGAATGATATCTCCCAAACCGATCGGCAGATGCTGGTTCGTTTGCACCGATTTGTTGTTCACCAGTGAGCCGCCCGTACTGCCGAGATCGGTATAGTAATATTGACCAGCCTGATACACAATCCTGCCATGCACACGGCTCACTTCAGGGCTGCTCAGGACGATATCACAATTGGGATGTCGTCCAATCAAGCCCTGCCCTTGGATAATGGCATCCAACTTTAATTCCACTTTTTGGGATTCACCCGTGTGGCGATCGATCAGCTTGAGTGCGATCAATGTCATGGCTCCCCCTGATTTTTGTATGATGCCAGCCAGTACTAAACGATTGCTCTAATACCTCGTGCGCTCATCCCCAGCCTGGTCGTCGTTTACTACACGGGTTTTAGAAATGATTTGAGTCTGGTCTGGTTCTAAGCCCGTCGCTGGCAGATCGGGTGTGATCGGTTGAATTTGGGTGGGTGCGTCTGTTGAATTAGCATCCTGAACGGGGCGTTGGCGCTCGTTTAGCGTTTCCTTGCCGGGTGGTGCAGGTAAAGGTGATTCCCAGAGTGGCTGAAACCGGGTCGGTTCTTCTGTGTAAGACGGAGCGGGTTGCGATCGCTTTTGAGACGGCGGCTTTGAGGATTTCGACGGCTTTTGAGATGAACCATCCTCCCAGAGGGGTTGAAACCGGGTCGGCTCCTCTGTGTAAGCGGGAGGCGATCGCCGAGAAGTTCGTTTTTGGGATGATCGGTTAGCTGGTTTCGCCGCCTGAATCTGCGTCAGGTTTTCTCGTGGGTTAATGCCGGGAGTGGGTTGCAGCCGAGTAGCATCTCCAGCTATGTCGTTTCGTTGCGATCGCCGTACGTGCTTCCTCTTTTTAGCGAGAGGCACCTGCTGCAACAGTTTTGTTGGCATCCAGTCACCTGCCGCATCGAGCAACGATCGCCAGCCTTGACCGGGCTGCGTTGATGAACCAAGGTGTTGCGATCGCCTGGAGGATGGAGGACGGCGGAATGATTGCCACCCGTTCAATTCCATCATCACCAAAATGGCGATCGCACCGCACACAAAAACGCCCCAAAAAATTGCTGAACCCATGCGAATCAATCATCACTCTGTTTTGATACTTTTTACGTTGGATTCAGCTTAAATCCGGATGCTGATGATGGTGTCTTGAGGTATGTGTGCCGACTGAAATTCACCTAGCTACGTGAGCCAAATGGCTGAGATTAAGCGTCGCATCGCAACCGATTCTGTTTGAAGCGATCGTCCCTTGATCGGATTGAGCCACGCCTCAAAATTCTCAAAAAAGAAACCGAATCAACTCTACGACAAACCAGTGTTTTCACCGGATCGGGCTGTTTCTGCTAACAGAACCTTAAAAGTACCCGCGTGGGTACCCAGAATCATCAGGACAGCCATTGCTGGGTCGTGAATCATACTCCTGGAAGTGCTTCAACAGGGTCTATATCTATCAGGCAAGCGGCGATCGCCTCAAGGATCGGCATTTAGTTTTAATGACTAGCGATTAAAGCAGGATTGAGCCGTCTCGACCGTTAGATTCGGCCACTGTTTGTTGGCTCCCGACTTGAGCGTTTTAATTTCAGCTCAATGAATTTGCTCTGGCAACGCAACTTAAAACATCCACCTCAAAACACAAGAGAGAGGAGTTCCTGAAAATGTCCACAACATCTGGAATGGCGCGTAGTGCTGCGCTACAAGGAGGCAGCCTTGACGATATCTTGGTTGGTAGTAACGACACCATTGATTTCATCAACGGCGGTGACGGCAATGATATTTTGAATGCGGGTGATGGCGGTTCTATTTTTCAAGCCGTGTATGGTGGCAATGGAGATGATCAGCTTTTCAGCGGCAATGGGTTGGATTATCTCTCTGGTGGCAACGGCAATGATATTGTGCGCGGGGGTGATGATTCCCCCGGTTTAGGCGATTACCTGCATGGTGATGCGGGAGACGACCAGGTCTTTGGCGAAGGCGGCGATGATAAGCTTTTTGGCGGCACGGGCAACGATCGCCTCTTCGGTGGTACAGGTAATGATGAGTTAAATGGCGACGATGGCGATGACCTGCTCGATGGCTATGGCGGCATTGCCTACGAGCAAGATCAGCTCACTGGTGGTAGAGGAGCCGACATCTTTGTTTTGGGTACGGCAGACGGCGGCGTATACTACACCGGAGACACGCAGGGGTTTGCAGATGGATATGCCGTGATTACAGATTTTAGTGCCACCCAGGGAGACAAAATTCAGGTGGTTGGCAATCTGGCTGATTATCGGATAGACACCACGCAAAACCTGGTGGGGGGTGGTAGTTTGGATGCAGCCATTTATCGAGGAAACGACCTGATTGCCGTGTTACGCGATCGCACCAGTTTAGTTGCTGCAAGAGATTTTGTGGTCATCCCCGCAACAGCGGCAGTCTAGACAAAACCGCGCTAATTGTGTCATAAAACAGTCCTTGGTCGGTGTAGGTGAGTGTCGGCTTGTCTACCCTTCCCTGAGCATTAAGATCCCCGGATTCTTTGAAGAGTCCGGGGATCTGGGTACTTGAGGTTAGTTTAGGTCAGTGCCATTCCATCATTGGTTCTATTCCACATCCGAATTCAAAACGGCAAAAAGCTAGTCTCATCGCCTACACGACAAGACTAGCAAGTTAAGCATTCAAGCCGTTTGTTGCGTGGAGTTTAGAACTGAATCAAGTTGCCACCAATGCTCTTGAACTCAAATGTACCCACCGATTCCCGATAAGTGCATCGCGTGTCCCGCAGCATACTGATAGCCAGCTTCTCACCCAGCAGGTTGCCGCCCGTTGGGATACCTACACCAGGACGACCCACGCCAGCGTTGGGGCCAGAGGTGGTACCATCGGTGCGCCAGTGCATACCTGCCCCGTCCCGGAATAGAGTGACGTTAGCAATTAGCTTGTTCAGCTCACCGTGGATAGTCAGAGTTTCGCCCTTGTAATCACCCAGCATTTGGCCACCATCAACGGGCACCTTTGGATTAGGAAACTTGCCATCGGCAAAGTAGGCTTTGGCTACAGTGGCCGCCGCTGCAACGAACGCTGAGTGACCGCCGGGGTAAGCCGGGTGAGTCGGAGACCCTTCGGGGAAGCCCATTGGTAATAGCCAGGAACCGTTGCGATCGCCCCGATTTTGAGCCATGTTTTGCTGACGGTTGTGTTCGAAGATGCGATCTAGCACCTGAGTTTTGCGCCAAACATCAGCTCCTGCTCCAAACAAGTCATTGAACTTATCGTTGTTGAGGGGGTTATCATAAGACTCACCCATCAACCCGCATCGGAACAGCTCCAGTCGCTGCGCGTATACCTCAGGCCGCAAGCGACGATGGACACACCACTTCTGGAACCAGGCGTGCTTGAGGGCATACACCCCAGCCAGTCCACTTTGAATGGTGACATCCGGAGCGCCGAGACTGCCAAAGGCAACGGAGGTCGTAATGCTGTCATTGTGGTAGGGGTTCGCTTTCGAGCGCTTAGCATCTAGCCCAAATAGAATGAGCGTCGCCCATAACCCGGCCTGGTGCGGCAGATCAATGTGAACCCACTGTCCCCCATCCCGCAGGGTAGTGATGTAACGGTTGCCATCGATGAGGTCTGTCCCATTTGGATAACTTTGACCGTTGTTGATCTGGTTCCAGGTGTCCAGGTCAGTCATGTAATCCAGACCGGGTCGGGGATAGCGCTGTAGCTGGCGAATGAGCTGGTTGCCGAACTTGAAGTCTTGCAGCAAGAATTGGGATACATGAGGACCGACAGCACACCCCTCATAAGGCCCCCGAAAGAGGGTCTGCTCGGTGCAGACAAAGCCAAACTCCTGCTCAAACCCCAGTTTGTTCAAGTCCTCGCAGGCTGCTTTAATTAGACCGCTATTGGCATATTGATCGAAGGGAACATCGCGGCAGAGAGCCATCCAGTAGCGCTCTACCATATCGATCGCCGTGTTGCGGCTGCCAAATTCGGGAGCGGCAGCTATGCGGGCACCATTGGAATCGTCGCCAATGGCCTGGAAAGAGTAAGCATTGAGCGGGTTAGTCTGCTTGCGCTGGCCGCCTAACTGAACCTGCTCAAATGCCTCCTGGGTGCCTACCTGAATCGCATTGAGTAGTGATTTTAAGGAGTGTTTGTCTACCATGCCACTGGCATCGTGAGCCAGAGCCTTGGTGTATGATGCAAATCCTGGAAAGCCAATCTGCTCAAACCGCTGTTCATCCCCATTAACCGCTGGAGGGCAGATGTCAAAGGCATCAAAGGCAGCATCTCGCGCTTGGTCACGCACGTTGCTAGCACTGGTGCGACGGCCTTCAAAGTCCTGATGGTGCAGGTCGTGCTGACAGTCATACATAGAAATGTTCCTTAATGAGTGGGCTTGTGGATCGTCATAAAAAGGCTGGCTCGTTTTAGGCTCTGGATAAGCCGAAGGGAATGCCAGTAGAGGCGGCTTTTCAGGGGAGAATTGCAGCCATAACAATCTGAATGTCTTCCTGAAATCCATAGGACAGATAGGGATAATCCAGAACTTTTTAGACACAAAGTTCTATGCCGTAGAGCACCGCTAATGAGGTGTACGAAACGTTGTATCTATTGTCAGAAGGTTAACTCAGCGAGCTGATCCGCTTTGGTTCCACCCAGTATATTCACATAGCTATGGGAGATATATGACCCACGTGGGTACTGTTCTGTTTCGCAAAGAATTTCATTTGTTGCATCCAGCTCGTTTACCTGGATGAATTCTGAGAAGCGATCGCCATATCAGGGATATCACCTGCTACAACAAAGTACGGGATCAACGTAAAGGGGCAGTCCTGTTCGGACTGCCCCTTTGGCGAAAGTCAACGACATGGCGATCGCTTAGAAAGCGGATGAATGAACATCCCGATTGGACGCAGGAAGGACTTCCGGGTCATCGTCAATTGAGAGCAAAAATTCAATCAGGTCAGTCTGATCTTGAGGCGTAAATCCTGCCGCTTCATCGACCCAATACTCATGGCCGATGCCACTAACGTTAGCTCGCTGTAACTCTGGACTGGCTTGATTAGCAGCCACCATTGGTTTACGCAGGTTGCGATCGAGCAGCATCCGCAAACTCGCTGTTGGGTCGGGCTTGATGCCCTTCATCAAAGTGCCAACCATTCCAATTTGCTCGGGATCGGCAATGCTGAAATGTCCGTCTGTCTCTTGCTTGAGCGCTGTGGCACCTGCCGCCACGCCAGCATCATGGAGATAGGGCGCATGTAAGTACATACCAATTAACTTATTGACCTTGTAACCTCCGTCCGGATCGCTAAGAGCGTAGGCCAATTCAATATCGTCATGGGGAGCGATATCGGTTGGTACTGACAACACAGGTGCATTGGGCGGCACAGGGACTGGAACATTGGGTGGATAGGTTTTAGGGGGAACAAACAATTTGGCAAACGATTTAGAAGCAGGTGCCCGGACGGGTTGAGTTCCCACCTCCCGCTGAGGAATGACTTTGTGGTTGGTGAAATAGCGTCCGCTATGGCATTCGGCGCAGTTTGCCTGCGTGAAGATTTTCGCCCCTCGTTCTAACGTGTTCCTATCCGCAGCAGGATAGGGAGGTGGTGCCAGAGTATTTTGCCATGCCGACATGCCGTTAAGCTGTGCGGCAACTGGTAAGCCCGGTGTGGCTGCCATCAGCCCGTTTTGCATAAACAGCGAGCCTTTGGGATATTCTGGCATTTTGATCGTCCAGTTAATGCCAGGGGCACCAGGTGTTGGGTCAACGTCATCAACAAATTTGGATGGTTGCACACCTTCTGGTAGCCGGAACTTAGCATCTGCTGCATTCTGGAACATGGAACCAAGATAGATCTCTTTATCGATCCCCAGCACGGTTTCGCTCTCGTCTGCGGTGGTAGTGGGGTCGGCATTGAGACCAAATACGGCGTTGTTCAAGGTGGTTAGCCCGTGGAACCAGCCAATCGAGGCGACACCGCTCCAGGCATAGGGCCATGCCTCATGGGTATAGGAAGATGGCACCTTAGACGAATTATTCTTCAGGTCGCCGTTAGACACAAAGTTACCAGGCGGCCAGGAGAGTAAGGATGCATCCACTTCATCTTCTAAGGTTTTGGCATCCGGAAGATAGGCTGTGTCTCCCTCACTGGTGATGTAGGTGTGTGACCCAGGTGGAATATCATTTGGACTAACATCGGTCTGGCGGAACAGAGCGGCTGAGTTAGAAGCCAGCGCTAAAAGAACACCCAGATTAACGTCAGTATTGGTTGCCCCTTCAATAATGCGGCCTGTGTTTTCGTTAACGGTGGTATGGCACAGGGCACAAGTAATGCCAGCTCGAAGTTTCGCATCACTCACATGAGTCACTAATCCCAATGGAAACAGAGAGCCTTTGGGCACATCCAGCCCCGTGTTGATTACTGTTCCTGCTGTAAACGTGCGTCCACCGATCGCCACATCTTCATCTAGCGTCACCTGCAAGTTAGTGGTGCCCTTACCTTTCAGCCCTAAAATGGCTTTCGAGAGTTTGCCTATCCCCAGGGGGCCATCGAGAATACCAACCACATCGGTGAAGAGAATATCATTCCCAAACGTTTCTCGATAAAATGCTTTGCGACCCAGGTTGATCAGGTCTTCAGTGATTTCAACGGCACCGTTATCTGCCGACAATTGGTTACGCCCTTCTTCGGTTTGCAGGAGTTGCTTTGCATCATCCCGACTAATGACATATCCCATAACATCATAGGAGCCAACAGCGCTGGGTGGAGCCTTGGTGAATGGGGTATAGGTGCTGTTAATATCAGGTGGGGTTCCTGGCAGAGTCAGCTCTATCTGATAACCCAGGATGCTGACGAAGGCAACCAGGGCTATCAAGACAATTACTGTACGTAGTCGCATGAGTTCCTCACTAATCGTTGAATACTGTTAAACCTCAGTAAAACCTTGATCATGAAACCGTTACAGTGCTGATCGGTTGCAGGTTTTACCGAGTGGCCTCACCCTTCAACAACCCTATTTTTTACACTTACTCATGGGAGGTTGTTTGAAGAGGATTAAATATCTCCTGTAAGGGCGTAGCATTCGGCAAATCACCCTTGAAATAGACCCAGACATATTGCCCGTAGCTTCTTCCCGCAGGGTATGCTATGCCCCTATGGGGGGCGGGCTACAAGTTGGGGCGTGTTTTAAAACTCCTGATTGCTCGGTTACATTGTGCTTTTTGCCCCTAAATCCCCCAAAATTGGGGGCCTTTGAATCGTTCAAAAATCTATAGGTTGGGACTTCGGGGATTTAAAACACGCCCCAGGGCTTTTAAGGCATCCCCTGAACCTGAGAAGGATGTAATCGTCTGCCTTTGCCCCCTGGATTCCTAAATTTCTGTCCTCAGAATTAGAGAGTTTAGGGAACAGTTGGAGTTAGGCTTAGCACTTCTCAGGGGTTCTCGTTAACCTAAATTACGCTAAGACATTTATGTTTTCCCCTCCTCTTACTTCCTGCTGATATCTCAATCTCTATAGGCTGGCTTTATGTAAAGCCAGCTTGTAACACTGAACACGTTGGTTTATAGCATGTCTCACCTGTTGGCCTGGCTGCCTTTAAAGTCGAAGACAAATGTGATAAGAAAGTGACGACTGGTTCAATATTGGGTGAATTGAGTGATCTATGAATCTGCAAAAGAGTAGTGAATGCGATCGCCCATTTTGAGCAATACAGATAGTTCAAACCTATCCATTTTTCTCTTATCTTTTCTAAATCATTCTCTTCTCATTCTGTCTCTGGCTAGATATTCAATGATTTGAGAATCACTACTCTATATCGCTATGTGTCTAGCTTAAAGCCCTCAATTTTGTGAGTTTTACCTCCTACGCTGTTAGGGAATGAGAGTGAAACTTACCGATGGTTCAGAGACTAATTCGTTTCTGTGCTTTATTCGTGTCATTCGGTTAAGCAATTCCTTTTGGAGAGTCATTTGTGAAGAATCCAAATAATCAACCAGGCTATTTTCTTCAGTATCTTTCTTTGATACCTGTAATTGCCGTTGTGTCAATATCAATTGCCTTCACCATTTGGGCTTTGATCAATTCTGCTATTCCTGATTTTCTCTTTTCCCCAATTCCCTAACAGCCATTAATGGGGTAGATTTTGCTACAAACAAACCCCCGCGAATTGCTGTGCCCATAAACCGATCTAGAAAGTCATTTGTCCTTCTAGATCGGTTCTTTGCGAATGCACCGTCACTGTAATAAGACTAAGAATGAGAGAATGAGATTGATGGTCATTGATGTCGGAGTTCGATCGCTGAGAATACTCACCAAGGTAGGTAAACGAAACTCTGCGCCGCCTCAGCCTTGCAATAGCAATATTATGAGCGACGGGGTTTGAAACCGAGGTAATTAACTGCGCTCTCATGTGGAGACAACACATGATAATGGGTTGGGGCAATCGCCCTCTCATCATCTGTACCCAAAGCCTATGAGGAATGCAATGAAGATGGAATGATGAAAGACTCTCCCTATCTCGATCGCGTCATTGATGTGATGGAAGAACTCTACAAATTCACACGGCTGCTGCGCGATCGGGTAGATTATTTGAACCGATCGCTACAGTGAGCGCCGAGAAACTACGATCAAACAAGCCATTGATAGTGTCAATCGTTCTACTGAGTCGAGGTAATAAGAAAAGGGGCGATCGCTACACCACCCCATTGACACGCTATGTTTGATCAGTTGAAATCAGTTAAAATCAGACACTAATAGCCGACTATGCTAATTAAGGACTGTTTTTGGGGCAGACATGAACACACTACCAGCCAGAAGAGAGCAACCGAGTTAAAACGGCAATAAGCTCCGGTTAAGTCTGAGTTGCGCTGGAAGGCTTGATTTAGCGCCGGCTACAAAATTTTCTAAATTCTAATTCAAGCCCGTTTCTATGTCCTCAGCTTCGAGCAATACCATGTAGTTGGGAAAATTTACGACACGGTACTCTATCCAGAGGTCGAAAACAACGAAAGTCCTGGCGCTATTTTCCTGTCTGGCGGTAGATATGGGGCGATCGTCACATTTTCCTCACATTTGCGTCTAATGGTGGAGGAAGAGAGTGCTGCACCGATCCCAGCAGCAAATCCTATCCTAAAAAAAGACCAACACCACACTCGTCCCCAGTGTGGTAGTCCATTACAGCATCAAAGGAAACTATGAGATCGACACGCACCTTTACCACCGGGCTAATCATTAGCGTCATAGGGCTGGCGGCCTGCACCGGAACCCCTCCAGAACAGACAACCTCCGAGGAACGTCTCCCGCCCCAGGCGACAACCAGCGATGCCAGTCCTTCATCTCCGCAGGCGATCGCTCAAAATGCAACCTGTAATCTGGTTGAGCAAGGGTATGGTTCCCAGGGGGCGGTCAACGTGCGCGTTGAAGAAGTGGCGGATGGACTGGAGGTGCCCTGGGGCATTGCTTTTCTGCCCGATGGTGCAATGCTGGTGACAGAACGACCGGGACGAGTCCGGCTAATCCAGGATGGGGAACTGCGGCAACAGCCAGTTGCGACCCTCACTGTTAGCGACAGCGGTGAAGGTGGACTGTTGGGTATTGCTACCCATCCAGACTTTGCCAGCAATCGGCTGTTTTATGTGTATTACACTACCGATCAGGATGGTTCACCCGTTAATCGAGTTGAACGGTGGCAACTGGCTGAGGACGGTGTTGCTTCTCGCGATCGCATTATCATCGACAATATCCCGGTTGCGCTTTATCACAATGGGGGACGGATTCGCTTTGGCCCCGATGGTATGCTCTACATCGGTACAGGGGATGCTAGAGATCCAGATGCCTCTCAGGATACCGAAAGTTTGGCGGGTAAAATCTTGCGGCTCACCCCAGATGGACAGGTACCGCCCGATAATCCATTTGCCGACAACCCGGTGTACATCACTGGCATTCGCAACACTCAGGGGTTTGATTGGGCGAACTCCTCAACCCTGTGGGTCACCGATCATGGACCCAGTGGTGAGCTAGGCCGGAGTGGACACGACAAAGTTAGCATGGCTCAGGCGGGCGATAATTTGGGCTGGCCTACTATTTACCGTTGCGAGTCGCAGGAAGGATTGGTTACGCCGTCAATTGTCTGGCAGCAGGCATTGCCGCCAAGTGGTGCCGCTATTTATACGGGGAATACCATTCCAGAATGGAACGGTAGTTTGCTAATTACAACGTTGCGATCGGAACACCTGCAACGGGTAGTCTTCGATCCGCAGATTCCTGGACAGGTACAGAGCCACGAAGTCTATTTGCAGGGTGAGCATGGGCGGCTCAGAGAAGCCATTATGGGGCCTGACGGTGAATTATATGTCACCACAAGCAACTGCGATGGTCGGGGAAGTTGCCCATCCGATCAAGACAAAATTCTCCGCATTACCCAGTAACGAACCCACAAAAGGCCAGGGTTAACCACGATCGCTTTGGTGTGAACCGTGCTGACCCCATGATGATGGTGTTTAATCCATGCGCCTCGGAGCCTGCAACGAGACAAGAGGGCGATCGTTATCAGCTCTATCTTTCTATCTTATTGAGTGGCGATGTCCAGAATACGTTGCAACTGCATGTAAGCTTCTTCTGGTGTTAACGGTTCCGAGGCGCTTCCAACAGGAATACTGAATTGCCATGTATCCGGGTAGTAATGCACTGTAAAGCTGGGAATCAGACCCGCTGCCATTGCTTTTTTTCCCAGTTCAACGGCTTGCTCTTCCAGTGAAAGCTGGTCATGAAATGAACGGTCGCTCATAAACTTTTGTTCCCTGACATTGAATAGATAACGTTATGTAGATGGCGATGCAGGTAGTGATGTTGTCTCACGAAACATCATTACCATATCTAACCCAGGTGGAGTAAGATTAGCTTCTCCCAGCATTTGATGCACCTGCCCCCGGTGGTGGGTTTGGTGGTTAAAGAAGTGGGTTAACCCCTGCCACAGTGGTTGTTGGTAGGGAATGTCCTGTGAGTTAGCATACGAGATATCCGTTACGATCGCCTCCACTGCCAGGGTTTGCACAAATGCCAGAATGCGATCGTCTTCTGCTTGTCGGGCATGTTGCAACGACGGCAAAGCATCATACAGCTCGTCACTGAGCGCATTAAAGGGATACACCTTTCCGGTGAACCGCGCCATCCAGATGCGATCGGCCAGCAGAATGTGATTCAGCGTTCCATGAATTGAGCCAAAGAAGGCCGACCGATTTTGGTAGTAGGCAGCGGTGTCCAGCAATGCACATGCCTGATAAAGTCGGTTGTTTGCCCAGCGGTTGTACGTCGCCAAATGGGTGTACATCTGTTTCAATTCCATCGATCGCCTCCCTAATCAACGTCAGCCCCTCATCCCATTCTTTCCCTTACAGCCATTTTCATTTGCATTCACCACGCCTCAAACCCTACACCCATCCTGGCGAGACGGTGGCTGACTCGATTGAGAACTGCTGTAATTGAATCGTGTCGAACTTTGCTGTAAAACGAATAGCAGAGATCTTCGCAGTTACAATCAATGAGGATTGATTGGGTTCACCCATGCCAGACTATTCCGATATGATTGCAGCGATCGTTCAAGACATCAACCTCCGAGAAGCAGCGCTGCCGCTTAAGAACGAAGCCTGCCGTTCTCGCTTCCTGCTTCATCCTCAACCTACCTCTAAAGTTTGCCTGTTTTTTCATGGGTTTACGGCAGCACCCTACCAGTTCGAGCCACTGGGTCAGGCGCTATTTGATGCAGGATACAACGTTATTACCCCATTACAGCCCGGTCATGGACAGGCTGGAGACTGGGGACGCAACAACCCGCCCCCGTTGCCAGAAGAAATTGAAGTCTATCAACAGTTTGCGTTGGATTGGTTGCACCAGGCACAGGCGTTGGGTGAGCGCGTGGTGGTGGGAGGGTTATCGAGCGGAGCGACGCTAGCCGCCTGGTTAGCCCTAGAAAAGCCGCAACAGATCGATCGCACTTTGCTGTTTGCGCCCTACATCAGCGGCGGCAATCGGGTAATGAACTGGTTTGTGCAAATATTGCCGTACTACTTTGAGTGGATGAATAAAGAGTTGCCGGGAAACTTTGGCTATGATGGCTTCCGAATTCCGGCACTGCGGATCTTTTTAGAGTTGGGGCGTACGGTGGTCGATCGCATCAAGCAAGCGCCGATCGCGCCGTTGTTTGTGTTGTCTAGCGAAGACGATCATGCCACCAATGCTAACGAGCATCGAGAATTATTTGAGTCGGCACTGCACCATCAGCCGCAATCCTGGTATCACTCGTTTGACGAGTCTTTAAATATCCCGCACACTATGATGACCAAATCGGAAGGAAATCAGTACCAGGATTTGTTAATTACCCTGGCTAAAGCATTTATTGAAAGCGATCTGACCTGGGCTGAACTACGGGCGATCGGGCAACAGATGTTGAACGGCAAACCGTTTGAGAAAGCTGTAGCCGATCTGAACTTGGGCGATCGCGTTGTTCCAGAACTGAGCGTCATGATGTCTGTCCTCGACCCATCTCTGATCATTGCTCCTCCTGCAAGCTGACGACGAACGGGTATACACCCATCAGGAGCCTGTAGGGGCGTAGCATTCGGCAAATAGCCCTTAAACCTTCTATCAGCGTTTTAAGCAGATTTTAATGACGGCAATGGTGGTGTCATTTCTGGTGAGGCGATCGCCAGTCGCGGTAAAGCTTTGGTGCGAATAGAAGCATTATCCGATTGGAGCCGTAGCGGTTCTAGCAGGCAACGCAGGTCGTGAATGGCTTGCTCAACTCTAACGAACGGCCATCGCTGTTGCCAGACTTCTTCTCGTTGTTGTTCAATTTGCTCAAACAGTACACCCAGCGAAGCCGACTGAGACATGGCGCGAATGAGCCAGTTGCGATCGACTCCTAACCCATGAGCGGTTAATCCCATGTCTTTAGAATTGAGCGGATAGCCGTTTAGTGACCGTTGCCAGAGTCGCTTTAACTCATGATGGGCGTACAACCGAACGGCAATCGCCGCTGCTGGTTCCACTAAAAACGGCTGCTGTTGCTGCCCCATTGTCGTCCATGTGTCTAGCTGATTTGCCAAACCGCCGTGGGCACGTCCAGTTTGTCGAGCGGAGGTGGTTACCCGCACGAGTAAACTATGGCGAAAGCGGGCGTTAACTCGCACCAAAGCCTGGTAAAGGGCTACATCTTCCGAGGTTTTGACGGGCGGCAGTCCGCCTGCCTGTTGATACATTTCTGCGGTCACTGCCAGACTGGCACCGTAGTGCTGAAAGTGCCGGGGTAAGCTATCAAACGGATCGGGATCGAGATAGGCTTCCAGTTCAGCGACTAAAAAACGGTAGCCCACTTCACGCAAGTGGCAGGCTCTTGCGTAGGGAGTCAGCGCGGCGCGATCGCGACGGTCTGTAATGATTCGTCCTCCAACCGCGTCGGCTCCGCCGTCAATTTCATGTAGTGTGGCTGCAATCCAATTAGATGCAACTCGTGTGTCCCCATCGGTGGAAGCAATGACTCCTCGCTGATGGCCGAGGAGCATGAGACGGCGGTATGCCTCATCCATCAATTGCTTCCGCACCCAGCCAATGTAAGCGTTGGAGTCGGGCAGGGTTCGTTCAACTACATGTAGCACCAAGTTGGGGTGTTGAAGGGCAAAGCGACGAGCGATCGCGGCTGAATCATCACTACAGTTGTTTGCCAGCACAATCACTTCGTACCGAGCCGGATGGAGGGGACGACCTTCTAAATCAATTTGGTGCGTCAATGCGGTCAGGGTACTTTCCACCATGTCGGCTTCATTCCGCACGGGAACAATGACGCAAACCTCGCATTGAGGCAGGGGTGGGGTGTGAACTAGAGGCTGGGTTGAATGGGTGTGTAATGAGGGGGCGGGTAGGTCATCGGCTGCCCTTGAGCAATCACTGATCATTGTACCCACGGCTCCATGTTTAAAGGTTGAGCGATCGCTGTAAGCCGCTTCATTAAAGCTTCCTAATCTTTTAACACATTAGTCATTATGAAATGTTACGTCTGGTGCGGTATCGTTCTCCTGGTAGAAATTTCAAACTGTTTAATTTTCGTCGCCCAACGGAATAAAAAACAGCGTTAACATTCCTGGAATCGTTAATAGAAACACCACTACAAAAAATAATTGATAGCCTAATGCTTGCTGAATATAGCCGCTGACCAATCCGGGCAACATCATGCCTAATGCCATGATTCCGGTTGAGATGGCAAAGTGGGATGTTTTGTAGCGTTCATTGGCGATGTACATAAAATAGACGCTGTAGGCGGCGGTTCCCAGTCCGTAGCCAAATTGCTCGATCGCCACTAATGGATAAACCCAGTGAATTGAGGGTTGAGTGTAGGCAAGATAGACATAAAACAGATGCGGTAAGTTTAAGGCGATCGCCATTGGTATGAGGCTGCGCTTTACGCCATAACGGTAAACGAGCCATCCGCCCAAGATGCCACCAACGGTGAGGGCAAGGGAGCCGAGGGTGCCATAAACGAGTCCTACCTGTGATGTTGAGAGTCCCAATCCGCCTGATTGGGGTGCATCCAACAGAAACGGAGGAGCGAGTTTCACCAGCATGGCTTCTCCGATGCGGTACAGGAAAATGAAGGCTAAAATTGCCCAAATTTTCTCTTGTTTGAAATAGGTGGTAATCACTTCACCATAAAATGTTGGCACTGAGAATGAGGTTGATCGGTTTGCATCACTCTGGGGCAGGGGCAGAAATAGCCAATGAACGATGACCAGAATGGCGAAGACTAAAGCGGCTAAACCAAAGGCGATCGTCCAGCCTAACGAGCGATCGTGAAGCGATTCTTCAAGCTGTCCGGCCAGGAATACCAGCAGCCCTATGCCAAAGATCATGGCAATACGGTAGAAAGTAGAGCGAATGCCGACAAAGAAAGCTTGCGCGTCTTGATCTAATGCCAGCATGTAAAATCCATCGGTGGCTATGTCTTGGGTGGCCGAGATGAATGCGGCGATCGCCAAAACCAGTAATGAGACGACAAAGAAGTTGGCTAGCTGTAAGGACAATGCCAGTGCGCCTAAACATAGGGTCATGGCGCATTGGGTGTAAAGAATCCAGCGTCGTTTGGTGGAGTAGATATCAATTAGTGGCCCCCACAGCATTTTGATTACCCAGGGCAGGTATAACAGGCTCGTCCACAGGGCAATTTGGGCGTTGTCGATGCCTAGTTTTTTGTACAAAACTACCGAAACGGTGTTGACAATGATGTAAGGGACGCCTGCCGCAAAGTAAAGAGTGGGGACAAAGAGCCAGGGCGACTGAAGCGGTGTACTTTGCTCTTCAATGCCGCTCTCAAGGGAAATGGTTTCTCGATTCATAAAAGCGGATGCCGACTTTCTATGACTGTAGCGGTTTTGCCGTGACCTGGCGATCGCGTTCTATCTTTGCGTTGGAATCTGGTCTGAATGGGAGGATGGTTTTAACTTCAGTCTTCCAGGCTCCTGTGAGGGCGTGGCATTCGGCAGATCCGTTTTGCAATAGACCCGAAAGTATGATCACGCGATCGGCTTTTGTAAGAGGATGTTTGAAAAGTAGTAAATGTACTGCATTTGCCCCCTAAATCCCCCAAGATTGGGGGACTTCCGAGCCAGTTCTGTTTCAAAGTCCCCGTTCGGCTGAGCGCTCACGTCGAAGCCAGAATTGGGGGATTTAGGGGGCGGTTCGGGTGACATTCAGAACTTTTCAAACATCCTCTAAGGGCGTGGCATTCGGCAGATCCGTTTTGAGATAGACCCAGACGTGTTGCCCGAATGCCACGCCCTTACGGGGGGTGGGCTACAAATATGTGGACTGTATGATCACGCGATCGGCTTTTGTGAGGGCGTGGCATTCGGCAGATCCGTTTTGCAATAGACCCAAAAGTATGATCACGCGATCGGCTTTTGTAAGAGGATGTTTGAAAAGTAGTAAATGTACTGCATTTGCCCCCTAAATCCCCCAAGGTTGGGGGACTTCCGAGCCAGTTCTGTTTCAAAGTCCCCGTTCGGCTGAGCGCTCACGTCGAAGCCAGAATTGGGGGATTTAGGGGGCGGTTCGGGTGACAATAGACCCAAGAGTATTGCCCGAATGCTACGCCCCTACGGGGGTTGGGCTATAAGGACGATCGCCCCTCGTCACATTACTCGAACCGGATCGATCGCGTCAGCAGGCTCATCATTTCTCCTGGGTGGGGGGTGAGGATGAGTTGCTGGGTGGGGATGGCAATCAGCGGACTCCACAATCCGGCTTCGGCATAGCGCAGGTTATGCAGCAGATGGATGGTTTGGCGAATGGCTCGCGGTGAACCAATCAACACATGTTTGAGAGTGTCGCGATTGGCCTGGGGCTGGGTTGGGGGATGGCAAGCGGCTGGAGAATTGGCTTCTCCAGGATGAGATAAGAGAACGGATGTCATGGGTTTTCGCTCCTGAAACTGAGGGGTTGAGGAAAACCCAAAAATTTAGCCACCCCGTGCCATGCTCACAGCAAATCGGGGTGGCTTAAGAGTTGCTACAATGCTCCCTTAGCCCACCTAACTGCCTCGATCAGTTTGGCTGGGTCAGCGGCTCGAAGTTGTTGGTAGCAGCTTCGGGTCGCGTTTGACTAAATTTTCGGGTGAAGATACAACACGCTACTCCGTAGACTAGCGTGTAAGACCTCAACCTATCGCATCTTCAAAACAGAGTCAATATCCTTTGCTGCGGATTTGTGGAGGAGGGGCGATCGGCGTTTTCGGCTCCGCATTGGCAGGTTGACCGAGGGCTTCCATTAATCATCTTGTTTTATTGTACGAAGCGGGCATCTGAGAGGAATTCAATGGTTTGTGTTAGCGCCCCTACTCTCTACTCCCTAACCCCCATTCCCCTCTTGTATCTGCCGCAGCAGGTCTTGTGTCAGCGCATGGTCGGAGAGTTGCGCGGTTTGTCCGGCCTGAATGACCTGCGATAGGAAAATCAGGAAATTTTGCCAGCCCTGTTGCGTGTTGGGATGGTTGGCTCCTAAAAAATTGACCAGAATGGGTAGTGCGCGCAGATAGAGCAGTTCCGCCTCCCCATAGCGTCCCTGCGAACGGTAGAGTCCTGCCAGATTGTTGAGCCTGGTTGCGACAGCGGGATGGTTGGCTCCCAACTGCGCCTCAGAGATGTCCAGTGCGCGTAGATACAGCGGTTCTGCCTCCCCATAACGTCCCTGCGACTCGTAGAGTCCTGCCAGATTGTTGAGCCAGGTTGCGACATCGGGATGGTTGGCTCCCAACTGCGCCTCCCCGATGTCCAGTGCGCGTAGATACAGCGGTTCTGCCTCCCCATAGCGTCCCTGCGAACGGTAGAGTAATGCCAGATCGTTGAGACTGGTTGCGACATCGGGATGGTTGGCTCCCAACTGCGCCTCCCCGATGTCCAGTGCGCGTAGATACAGCGGTTCTGCCTCCCCATAGCGTCCCTGCAAATGGTAGAGTCCTGCCAGATTGTTGAGACTGGTTGCGACATCGGGATGGTTGGCTCCCAACTGCGCCTCCCCGATGTCCAGTGCGCGTAGATACAGCGGTTCTGCCTCCCCATAGCGTCCCTGCGAACGGTAGAGGTTTGCCAGATTGTTGAGCCTGGTTGCGACATCGGGATGGTTGGCTCCCAACTGCGCCTCCCCGATGTCCAGTGCGCGTAGATACAGCGGTTCTGCCTCCCCATAGCGTCCCTGCGAACGGTAGAGGTTTGCCAGATTGTTGAGACTGGTTGCGACATCGGGATGGTTGGCTCCCAACTGCGCCTCAGAGATGTCCAGTGCCCGCAGATAGAGTGGTTCGGCCTCCCCATAGCGTCCCTGCAATTTGTAGAGTCCTGCCAGATTGTTGAGCCTGGTGGCGACAGCGGGATGGTTGGCTCCCAACTGCGCCTCCCCGATGTCCAGTGCGCGTAGATACAGCGGTTCTGCCTCCCCATAGCGTCCCTGCGAACGGTAGAGTTCTGCTAACCAGGCGAGGTCAACAGCGACATCAGTAGCTTGCTCTGACATTTCACTAAGCTGGACGACAGCTTGAAGATGGGGAATTAACACCGTCGTTTCGGCAAGGAGCGATCGCTCAGGCGTTTCACTGCTTCTCTTGGCTGCCCACAGCACGGCTGAGCGAAACGATCGCTGCATCTCTACCGTGTCTGCCCGTTGCTCCCGCTTTGCCGCAAAAAACTCTCGCAGCAGTTGGTGCAGTTGGTAGGTGCCTTGTCCAGTTCGTTCCAACAAATGCAGGTTGAGCAGCGACTCATCCCGCCAATCTTCCACGTCTTCGGTATCCTTCTCTGGCAAGCACGCTTCCACTAACGTCCAGGGAATTTCCGCCAGGGCAAACAGACTCAGCAACGCGGCTAACTGTCGCGCTGGTTCGTCCAAAACCTCCCAGCTCAACTCAAAGGCAGCAGTTACACCCAACGGTGCGGTCATTTCTGACGCGGCATCTTTCAGTGCTTTCGCTTGCAGCCGTTTATCCTGCAAGCGTTGCCACAGAGTTTCCAGGGAGGTATCCGGTTTTCGCGCCAGATAGCGCCCCACTAGCTCCAAACCCAACGGCAAATAGCCCAACCACTGACAAAGCTGCTTCTCCAGCGCACCAACTGCCTCAGAAAACCGGGGATCGTTGCCCGTTCTGCCCTGGGTGGCAAACGCCCGCAGCAACTCGATCGCCTTCTCCTCCGACAACACCGTAATCTTAAAAGTTTGCACGGGCGATTGCAGCGTTAACCGCGTCGTCAGCAACACACGGAACTGCGATCGCTGAGGCGGCAGCACGGGGGCAATATCCGCATATTGTTGCACATCATCAAACACCATCAGCGTCTCTTTCGGGTGCCAGTTGCGCCAACACAGCGCCACCTTTTCCGCTGGTGTCTTATCCTCCGGAATGGTTAGCCCCAACTGTGATTCGGCAAACAGCACAATTTGGGTACTCAGGTCTTCCCGTGCCCTCAGCCAGCAAATGCCGCCCGGATAGGTGCCCATGTCTCGCCGTTGCAGGGCATATTGGGTAGCGAGTTCGGTTTTACCAATTCCCCCCATCCCAGAAACGGCTGAAATGGCGAGCGGCGCGTTCGATTGCAGTTGGGCGTGCAGCCGCTCTAGCTCCTCGTCTCGACCCACAAAAATGGCGCTTGCGATCGGCAAATTCGACGGAATATCAGGCGGAAACACAGGTCTGGGGCGATCGCTCTGCAATGCCGCACTCCCCGGAAAATGCGGCTGTTGAGGGGTGCTTATCTCTGTCGGTGCCCATTCCGACGACTCTTCTCATATATCGGGCGCTTTACCATCAACAATTCTCTGCAATCGTTCCGCAACCTTGAGGAGAACACGGTCTTGCTCATGTTCTTCCAGGCTGTTCAGCGGTTTATTAGGAGAGTTTGCTGTCTGAAATGTACTCAGCGACAGTTCCTCCGGCCCATGTTGCGGGTCAGGATACTTGAAGGTGATGTCATTGAGTTGGCACGATCGCACGATGATTGGCAAAATCACGACCCCATCATCTTTTGCCCGTTTCAGCAATACAGGTAGCTCAGTATTTCTGATGTACTTTGACCCCAGCAGAGCTTGGCTCACCAACAAAACGGCTGCTTTCACTTCATGCAGCCTGGTTTTAATTTCCGTGTCCCAGGTATCGCCAATTTCTAACTGCTGATCCGACCAAATTTGTAACTTCCCCTGCTGGTTTAGAGGCTCTAAATACACCAGCAATCGATTCAGCCAACGCCGATCTGGATCAGAGCTTTCGTTATCCTGATGAGCGTAGCAAATAAAGACAGGTGGGACGCTTGACATAGAAAGAGTGAGCGCGAGTGCCACTTCTTTTCTACTCTGAAAAAGCAGCTTTTTCCGCTAATCTTTTGTATTTGTCTAAAAAACTCCAACATTTGACTTTAAAGCGCGATCGCTCCCACTTCAAACAGCATCTGTTCTGTTTCAACTGCAATTAGTCTCATTTTAAGCAGGAACAGTCCTGTTCCAAGCTAAATTCTTCTTATCTAAAACAGAACCAGTGCCGTTTCAACCGCACTGGTTCTCACTTCAAACCGAAAAAATCTGGCTATAAACAAAAACGCTCCTGCTTCAAACAAGAAAGTTCTAATTGCAAACAAAAACCATCCTGATACACCCTACATCGCTGACGGTTGCGGCTTGGCCTTCCTGGGTTTACGGGCAAACCGTTGTCCCATTTCCTCCACCACTGCCTCTAAACCAGCCCCCTGTCCACTGGCTTTAGCATAGGTATACACCTGCAACGCCGCAGAATAAGCTTCACTGCCCACCGCCACATACGTATCATCCAGCAATTCCTGTAACTGCGTTACCGCCACCACCAGTGAATACATCGCCTCAAACAGGTAGACATCCTTCCGCATTTCCTCCAAATCAAACGACCTCGGTAAAACGTCTGGATTCTGCGTTGCCACCTCCAACGCCTTACTCACAAACGCCCGGCTCTTATCACCCATCTTGGGTAACGCTTTGCGCTCCTCCGTCGTTAAATCCACCAAAAACGGTAGCTTTTCTTTTAACGTGGCGATCGCCGCCAGTGCCGCATCTCGATCGGTTTGCGTCAACGTAGCGCTAATTTTGTTGATTGCCATGAGCAGAGATCCCTGGTTAAGGTTACGAGCTTCAGTTTTCCCAAACTCAGGCAGCACGGCTCAACCGCCCCCCCCCTGCAACCCAATCAGCCGCCATCATTTACCCCTGCGCCAACTGTTTTACTAAATCCAACGAGCGATCGCGCAACGCCTCCACTGAAGGCATCTGGTTCAACCGCATCAGTTCAGAAATAGCTGCCGTCTCCGTATCACGCTGGCTGCTGGCCGCTGCTAATACTTGATTGTCTTTAATGTAAAAGGCAATGAACTCTCGCGTTTGCAAATCCCCATTGAAAATAATGTCGTCCCACTGCTCCGCATGACCGACATACCGTAACGGAAACTGAAACTGCATCGTCCAAAAAATGGGTAAACCCCTAAACGGAGTGGGTTGCCCCACCATGTTGTAGGCGGCCACTCGCCCCTGTTGCGCTGCAATCCGCCAGTGTTCCACTCGCGTCGTTTCACCCGTGCGCCAATCTGGATAGCGGGCAATATCCCCTGCGGCATACAGACCATCAGCCGCATTCAGATACTCATTCACCACCACACCGCGATCGTCATGTAAATCAACTCCCGCTAAAAACTCAGTGGCTGGCTGTACTCCAATTCCAACCACAACCAGATCCGCTTCTAAGCGATCGCCATTATCCAACACCACCGCTTCTACTGTGTCGTGACCTTCAATGCGCGTCACCTTTCTGCCGGGTCGAAAAGAAACACCATTCTCTTCATGCACCTGTTGAAAGACCTGCCCAATCTCGTCACCCAAAATCTTCTTAAATGGCACCGGAGACGGCGAAACCACCGTTACCGCAACATCGTGTTGAGTTAAACCCGCTGCCGCTTCCATGCCAATGAAACTCGACCCGATGACAACCGCGCGTGATGCCTGCTGTGCAGCGGCCAGAATGCGCTCAGTATCGGCAAAGCTGCGGAGCGTAAACACATTCTGCAACGCCTTGCCAGGAACATCCAGTTGACGCGGTTTGCCACCCGTCGCCACCAATAGCGCATCGTAGGTCAGGGTATCGCCATCGGCAAAGGTAATCTGCTTGGCGATCGCGTCTACCTTCACCGCCTGTTTGTTCAGCAGCGTTTCAATTTGATGCGCCTGATAAAATTCGGGCGATCGCAACGGCATCTGCTCAGTGGAAACCTTGCCAGTGAAAAAATCTTTGCTCAACCAGGTGCGATCGTAGGGTAGGCGATCATCTTGAGTCACCATCACAATTCGCCCCTGATAACCCGCCACCCTCAACGTTTCGGCAGCATGGGCACCCGCCGCCCCGGCTCCCAAAATGATAAACGTGCGGCCATCTGCGGCTGGATCATACTGAGCCATTGGCGGGTTTCGATGGGTCGCTGCCTGCTCTGGCACGCCAACAATCACCTGTTCGCCTTCAACCCTGACCGCATAGCGGCACAGCGAATCTAATCCGGGTGGCTCTTGCTGGTCGCCCGTAGTCACATTGAAACAGGCATTGTGCCAGGGACAAACAATGCGATCGCCCTTCAGCACTCCTTCGGCTAATGGAGCCTGGTAATGGCTACAGTACGCCCCAACGGCATAAAAGGTTCCGTCTACCTTAGCCAGCAGTACATCAGTGTCACCAACGGAGACCTGTTTCATGTCTCCGTCTTGCAAATCATGAATAGTTGCTGCGATCGCCTCAAACTGTTTCATCGAAAGCCATGAGAAAAGGACAAGATTCTCCAGCAAAGGAGTTGAGATGCAGAATCAAGGGAATGTAAGCAGCATCTACAGCATTGTGACTGAATTGGGAGCATGGCGACTTCCGACTTCAGAAATACATTAAACCAATTTTGAGAGAAACAGCTCAGACGAGGCGATCGGGTCGGAGTGTTTGTCCAACATTCCAACAGAGACATGAATCACATAGACCAACGTTCACACCGTTGCCCTCTCACGTTCGGACAAAAAGCCCCCTACAACAAAGACATATCCCACTGAAGCGCCAGTTGACCCGACAGCTTGCGCTGAGCTTCCTCCCGTAGCGGATGGTAACGCGCTCCCTGCACATCGCGGAACAACTTCTCCAGACCCGATTTGCGATAGATCGCACTTCCTCCCGCCACTTCCATCGCCAGATCAGCGACATTGAGGATCGCTTTAGCAACCAGGGTTCGTCCTGTCATAATTTGATTTGTAGTCTCAAATCCAGGTTGACTCACTTCAGCCGTCGAAATCATGTGTTGAAGTGCCAACTTTGCCGCCAGCAATTCATTGTCTAACCCTCCCACCATGTAGCAAAGATGCTCATCGCTGTGATGCTTCATTGCCAATTGAACGGCTCGATTGCGGGCTGCTTCTGCAACCCCGACATAGGCAGAATAAATTAACGGAATCGCCACCATCGAGATCAGGTGAAAAATGAAATGCCACTTCCCCTGTTCTCGGCGCAACGCAATAGCTGCATCCGGCACAAAAACATCACAAAGTACCACATCATGAGAACCCGTTCCCCGCATCCCCATTGCTTGCCAGGTGGATTCGATCGCAACCCCCTCGGCAGTCATGGGAACCGCAAAATGCAGGACTGTAGACCCAAGTTCTGGGTCTTCATAAACAGCACTGGTCATCAACAGATTGGCGATCGGCGCACCGCTAGCAAACCGTTTGCGAGCATTGATCCGAAAACCACCCTCCACTTTGAGCGCCGTACCAGCGCTCTGCAACCAATCTGAACCGCCGCTGCTGAGCATGATCAGTTGCTCCGCTGCCACTCGTCTGAGCAGTCCATCAACAGGAGCATTTTGATTGTGCCACCGCCAGGTTGGAATCATCACCTGATGCGTGTGCATCGAAAACGCCAGCGCAGTTGAGCTGGAATAGCCTCCTAAAATTTGCAAAACGGCACAAAGATCGCTGTAGCTGGCTCCACCACCGCCCAGTTCGAGCGGGACACCTGCCGCCACCAGACCAGATGCTTTCAACCTGGCAATGTTATCTGCAACAAACAGGTCACTCTCATCGGCTTCAATTTCGCTTGTAGCAAACTGGTTTCCTAGAGATTCTGCCAGGGAGAGCCAATCGATTTTTGCAGGTTGATTTGCAGGTTGATTTGCAGGTTGAATAGTCGGTGCAGTTTGTTGTTCTAACATTGAATCGTCTCCGTTAAATCTTATGATGCTTCCAGTTTGAGTGGCCTCATACGGTGTTACAAGTTCAATATCTGAACCTGACTGGTACTCCCGTGGCTACGCTATGAGAAAGGGATATGGGCAATTTTGTCCAGTGGCAAAGGCTGCTGAAGTGATTGGCGATCGCTGGAGCCTGCTCGTGCTCAGAGAAATGCTGTATGGCAATCGCCACTTCAATGACATCAGCCGGGGCGTACCCTTAATGTCTCGTGCCCTTCTGGCTCAACGACTCAAAGAACTTGAGAAGTTGGGCGTTGTCGTCAGTCGCCACAAAGAAACAGGACAGGGGTATGAGTATCTCCTCACACCCGCAGGAGAAGCCCTGCGTCCTCTGATTGAGGCGATGGGTGTTTGGGCACAACAATGGGGAAGCGAGCAAGTTGCTCCGGAAGACCTGGACGATGCGTTGTTGATGTGGGGCATGAGGCGACGAGTCAATCTTGAAGCGGTACCTGCACAGAAGATAGTGCTTCAGTTTGACTTTCAAGGGCTAACCAAAGGGCATAAATCTCAGCGTAGTTGGTGGCTGGTGATCGAGCATGGAGAGGTTGATGTGTGTCAAAAAAATCCAGGCTTTGAAGTGAATGTTTTCATATCGGCTGATCTTAGTGTGTTCACTCATGTCTGGATGGGATACACCCATTTGAATGTTGCCCTCCAGCAGGGTGCAGTCCGTTTTGAAGGCGATCGCGAGTTGGTGCGTCAAGTCTCAACCTGGCTATACCTGAATGGCGAATGGCGTTACGGTATGGGACTCGATCGCTCCATAGCGCAGCTCATGCAGGCGAACAAGCCCGTTACCGCAGAATGTAATGAAGCTAGTGTTTAGTTCAAGCTCATCTGTATCCGCTGAATGAAAGATCCGCTGAATGAAAGCAGGCTAGATGAACCTGGGGCAGGAACAACCATGCGTTACAACCCAAAGGAACGATCTGGTCAGATGTTTATGTAGTTGTTCCCAGAATGTAGTTGTTCCCAGAGAAGGGTATCTCCATGCTGGCTTCGGGCTTTAAAGTACGTTCTGCAACATGACCCACGTTTCCTCACATTCAACATCCAGTACACACCCTTTACGGCTCATATACAGGAATTGAAGTCTACCGAGATTGGGTGATGGAAAGGTAATCTTTTATTGCAGAATGAGGCAGACCTTTGAAAAACTTGTTTTGATTACATTAAAGTTAGAAGCTATTTTCCATTGCAGGCTCTTTACCTGACTGAGTCCCTGAAGGGTATGTTGTGCAGTTTAGCACCTGGTGAACGAGTGATATGACAAGGTAAAGAGGCTGGACTGTTGTGCAAGATTTTACTGTTTTCTAGTGAGAACGTACAATGCCGACCCTACCTAACTATCCCGGTGTATACATCGAGGAAATTCCCAGCGGTGTACGCACCATCACGGGAGTTGCAACATCCATTACAGCCTTTGTCGGTCGTGCTCGTCGCGGTTTAGCCAATGAACCCGTTACCATTAACAGCTACGCTGAGTTTGAACGCCTATTTGGCGGGCTATGGGTAGATAGCACCATGAGCTATGCTGTCCGCGACTTTTACTTGAACGGTGGCAGCCAGGCTCTGATTGTCCGCGTGCATAACAATGCTGCGTCTGCTGTGTTTGATTTTGAAGGGGGACTGGGGTTAGAAGCTGCCAGTGGCGGCACCTGGGGTAATAAACTCAGTGCGGTTGTTGATCACCAAACCAGAGATGCTGATTCCACCGATCCGCCTCCCGATCCAAATTTATTTAATCTCACCATTGTGGAACAGGATGGGGCGATCGAGAAATTCCTCAACGTTTCCATTGATCCCACTGATCCTCGCTACTTGCCTCGCGTATTAGAGCAAAGCTCTTTGCTGGTGCGTGTTCGCAAAAATGAAGACGACACCTGGATGATTCCTGAAGCTCGACCTGGTGAAACGGGAGAGACTCCGGTTACAGCCAGCAATGGCAGTGATGGCGATCCAATTACCCCTGCTCAATTCACTGGGGAGGGCATGGAAGATGCCAAAACAGGTATCTTTGCGCTCAAAAAAGCAGACTTGTTTAACTTACTCTGTCTGCCACCGCTGCAACGGGGTGGAGATATGCCAACCGAGGTTTATCAAGCGGCCTTACCCTTTTGCGTGAAGCAACGAGCCATGTTAATTGTTGATTCTCCCAGTGAATGGAGTGCCAACAAAGCAATGGCGGCAACGACCGCACGAAATGGTTTGAGTGGGCTGGGTTTATCGGGAACAGACGCACGCAATGCTGCTATTTATTTTCCACGCGTGCTCCAGGTCGATCCGCTACGGGATAGACAGGTTGAAACGTTTGTGCCGTGCGGCATTATTGCCGGTATCATGGCACGCACCGATGCCCAACGCGGTGTTTGGAAAGCACCCGCAGGGCTGGACGCCGCTATCAATGGGATTCAGGGGTTGGAGGTCAATCTCAGCGATCCTGAAAACGGCATGTTGAACCCCCTTGGCATCAACTGTTTACGCAGCTTTCCGGTCAGCGGACGGGTTGTTTGGGGGGCACGCACGTTGCGCGGTGCGGATCAATTAGCAGATGAATACAAATATATTCCTGTGCGTCGTCTAACGCTGTTCTTGCAAGAAAGCCTGTACAGAGGGACACAATGGGTTGTCTTTGAACCCAATGATGAGCCGCTGTGGGCACAGGTGCGGCTGAATATCGGTGCGTTCATGCAAAATTTGTTCCGTCAAGGCGCGTTTCAAGGACAATCGCCACGAGACGCTTATTTTGTTAAATGTGATAAGGAAACGACGACTCAAACTGACATCAATTTAGGCATTGTCAATATCATTGTTGGCTTCGCGCCCCTGAAACCAGCGGAATTTGTGATTATCAAGTTCCAGCAAATAGCGGGACAAATTGCGACTTAAGGAGAATATCATGGCTCAACCTCAATTTCCCAACAATGTGCATCGCTATGATCCTTATCAAAATTTCAAGTTTTTGGTGAAGTGGGCTGGACAAACGGATGCCGTTGCTGGTGTCAGTAAAGTCAGTGCCTTAAAGCGAACCACCGAAGTTGTCAAACATCGAGAAGGTGGAGATCCGAGCAGCAGCCGCAAGTCTCCAGGTCGCACCGAGTATGAACCGATCACGTTGGAGCGAGGTGTCACCCACGACAGGGAGTTTGAACTGTGGGCGAACAAAGTCTGGAATTATGGATCGAAGGGGCAGGAAGTATCTTTAGCAGACTTTCGGCGTGATATCACGATCGAAGTGATGAATGAAGCTGGACAAATTGCCCTGCGCTATCACGTCTATCGCTGCTGGGTATCCGAATTTCAAGCGCTGCCCGATCTGGATGCCAATGCCAACGCGATCGCTATTCAACATATCAAACTAGAAAACGAAGGTTGGGAACGAGACGATCAAACCCCTGAGCCGGACGAGCCGACCTTCTAATCGCTCACTGCCATGATGCACACGCTGTCCACCTCTGAACTATTGCACGTCTGGGAACGAGGGGTGAATCAGTCCTCCATTCAGCGAGCCTTGTTGCTGCTCATGGCGGCTGTTCCGCATCTTCCCCTGGATAAACTGGCTCAACTCAGTATTGGACAGCGTGATGCTTGCTTGTTAACGTTGCGCGAATGGACATTTGGTTCACAGTTAGCGTGTTTGGTGCATTGTCCGTGTTGTGGCGATCGCCTCGAACTCTCGCTTAACGTTTCCGATATTCGATTATTGTCTGAAATCACGCTAGACGTTGAAACCTTTTCGCTCACGGTTGGCGACTATGACGTGTGTTATCGCTTGCCCAACAGTTTAGATGTAGCCAGCTTGACGCACCCCACTGATTTGACCACCGCATCCGATCAATTGCTGCACCGTTGCCTGCTGACGGCTCACCATCAGGGCGAGGTCGTTCCGATTGAACAGATTCCTGCCGCTATAGTTGACACTGTTGTAACGCACATGGCAGAGACCGATTCTCAAGCCGACATTCAACTGGCACTGTCCTGCCCGGTTTGCCAGCATCACTGGCAAAGCGTGTTTGATATTGTGTCGTTTTTCTGGAGCGAAATCAATACCTGGGCCTATCGGCAACTGCGAGAGGTTCACGTTTTGGCATCGGCTTACGGGTGGCGCGAGGCAGACATTTTGGCAATGACACCCTGGCGACGACAACTCTACTTAAACATGATTGGCCAATGAGCAACTACCTTAACCATTTAATTGCTCGCAGTTTTAACGGAGTGGATGTGATCAAACCCCGTCCGATCGCATTGTTTGAGCCAGTGGCACCCGCACTGCTACCTGCGATCGCGCCTACCCTCCCAGGCACCGAGGACGGAGACGCTGCCTCTCTCGCAACGGATGCGATCACCCATTTGTCGAATCAATCATCCTCTGATCGATCGCCATTGAGCCAGTCTCCTGCCCCCCTGGCAGAATCGCAGCCAGTGCCACTGTCAGATGGAACCGCAATGGCACAGGACGACCCATTCTCATCTTCTCCACCTGTAGCAGCGCAACCGTTAACTATCCCTGCTGCACCACTACCACTCCCCTCGGCTGCATCCCCCTCACCACCAACACCGACCTCGCAGCCCATTGGAGCACCTGAGCCGATACAGCCTCCCCCGGCACCTATCCACCTGGGATCACCGAATCAGGATGTTGTGCTACCTGAAGCCGCATTTACCCCCGCTCCATTGCCAGCGACGGTTCTAACGGCTCCAACGGCTCCAACCACTCTAACCGCTCCTTCAGTGGAACACCCCGTTCCTCCTGACACAATTAATGAGCGATCGCCTCATGTCTCACCCCAGACTGCTGCGCTGGCGCAACCCACCTCATCTCCATCGGCTGTTTCCGTACGTCCCACGCTGAAGCTGGTTTCTCCACATCAATCCGTTATTGAGAACAATGGCGCGATCGCCCCTTCGCAATCAGCATTTCCAACGGCCTCGGCTGCAACCGTTCCTCTTGCCCCTGCCGTCAACGCAACACTGGCACCCGTATCTCAGGCTATACCAGAGCCAACCTTGTCCTTACCTCACCCACCTGTTGCGCTCCAACCGCATTCTGTTTCATCAGATCTACCATCACCATCATCATCTCTACCATCATCACCACCTACTATTCACGTCACCATTGGGCGAATTGAAGTACGAGCGACACCCCCTGCGGGCTCGCCTGTGGCTCCATCGCGTCCCAAGCTGCCTGTTATGAGTTTGGATGAATACTTACGTCAACGATCGGGAGGTGGCCGATGAGTGATGCATTGGCGATCGCGGCTGTTACTGCCACCTTGCGTAACTTATTGACTCAAGGACTGGATGCCATTGTTCCGGGTAGCACGGTCACGACCCAACCGCCCGACAAAGCCCGCAATGGCAACAATGGCAATCAACTGAATCTATTTCTCTATCACACGGGAATCAATGCGGCCTGGCGCAATCAGCCCATTCCCAATTCCATCAAACCGGGTGAAATCGGTCAACCGCCCCTACCGTTGAATCTCTATTACATGATTACGGCCTACGGGCGAGACAATGACGATGTCTTAGGGCATCGCTTGTTGGGCGGAGCCATGAGTATTTTACATGATCACCCCTTGTTAAACCCGGCTGAACTAAAAGCAGCATTGCCTGAAAGTGATGTTAGTCAACAAATCGAGCGGGTGCGAATTACACCCCAGGCACTCTCACTCGAAGAAATTTCTAAACTATGGACGACGTTTCAAACCCAATATCGCATTTCTGCGGCCTATCAACTGGCGGTTGTTCTAATTGAAAGTCAACGGTCGGTCAAAGCAGCATTGCCCGTGTTAACTCGCGGCAAAGAAGATGCTGGCATTACTGGACAGGCGAACCTGATTCCACCGATTCCAACGTTGACTGCCATCACGATTCTTGATAAAGAAAAGCAGCGCAGTGGTGAATTGGGCGATCGCCTCATACTGAGTGGCTATCACCTTGAGGGAGATAGCATTAGCGTCCAGTTTACTCACGTGCGGCAAACGGAATCGGTTGTTCTATCACCCGATGCAGACAGCACCGCAACCGAAACGAGAGTGACACTGCTAGATGCACCTGATGACCCGGATGCGGGTACCAAATGGACAGCCGGACTATATACCGTGACAGTCGTTGTGACCACGGGCGAGGATACGCGCACAACCAACGAACTCCCCTTTGCTCTCTCGCCCAAGATTACCAATCCTCGTCCAATTGAAATAGCGCGTGATGGCAGTGGCAATGCCAATGTTACGCTCACGTGCATCCCCCAAGTGAAACCCGAACAACGCGCCGTGCTGATATTGGGCGATCGCCAAATCCTGGCTGATACTCATCTGGTTGCAACCGATACGCTCACCTTTCGGGCGATGGCGATCGAGCCGGGAGATTACTGGATGCGTCTACGTATTGACGGTGCAGAGAGCATTCTCATCAACCGCATGGCATCACCGCCCGTCTTTGATGATACTCAACAGGTGCGGATTACATGATGGATTTAACCGATTGGCACCAACGCAATGAAGACTATCTGGCCGCTGCGCTACAGGTGTTGCGATCGCGTCTGGCTGAACGAATCACTATCTTGACTTCCCCATCTGATCAAACGGCACAAGAGGTAACCCGCTCATTGAATACCAGTGGCGAGAATGCGGAACTTCAGCAAGCCATAAATACGATTGCAGTAGCTGAAACAGTCGATTCACCGCCTGCCTTGCTGCGGTTGAGTCGGCACCTGCGGCTATCCCCATTTGAGCAGAATGTGCTGCTATTGTGTGCAGCGATGGAATTGGATACCCGCATTCCCACCCTTTGTGCGCGTGCCCAGGACGCGGCCAACCGTCCCTATCCCACCTTTGCACTGGCACTGACCTTGTTCGATGAAGCGGCATGGGAGGTACTCTCACCAGAACGACCGTTACGCTATTGGCGGTTAGTTGAAATCATGCAATCTACCACTCAACCGCTAATCACCAGTCCATTGCAAGCAGATGAACGCATTGTTAATTACATCAAAGGGTTAAATTACCTTGACGATCGGCTCACTCCCTTACTCACACCGCTAGACCCAGTCACGCTATTGGATTTACCCCCTTCTCAACTCGCCTTTGTAGACACAACACTGAAGCGGCTACAGCAATGCTCTACCGGGCAATACCCCCCTGTGATTCAGCTTTTGGGCAGCGATCGCCTCAGCAAACAACTCATTGCCACACACATTGCAGCGTCTCTGGGGTTAATGCTCTATCGTCTCCCGGTGGAATTATTGCCCCCACCAATCGTTGAACTGGAAACGCTGGCTCGTTTATGGCAACGAGAGAGCATTTTGTTGCCGATCGCGCTCTATCTGGATGCCTACGAGATGGATGCCAATCAAACGGCTCTGCTCCAGCGGTTTCTGTCTCGCAGTAATGGCCTTTTCTTCGTCGATATGCACGAGCGATCGTCGCGGTTAGGGTCTATGACGCTATCGCTGGATATCACCAAACCAACGATTAACGAACAGCAAGCGGCATGGCAGCAAGCGCTAGGGTCTGCCGCACAAGCTAGCCCGGCAGTGCTGGCCGATCAGTTTAATCTCAGTCTCAGTGACATTCAACAGATTGCTCAGAACAGCCTCAACGAAGCGTTTCACGACAACAGCTTACAGCAGCAATTGTGGGACGCATGTTTAACCACAACCCGTCCCCAACTGAGTAGCCTGGCGCAACGGCTCGATCCGAAAGCAACCTGGAGTGCGATCGTTTTACCTGCTGATGCGCTGAACTTACTGCATCAAATTACCGACCAGGTGAGGCAGCGCAGTCGCGTGTATCAAGAGTGGGGCTTTTCCCAGCGGATGAATCGGGGCATGGGGATTAGCGCCCTCTTTGCCGGGGAGAGTGGAACGGGCAAAACAATGGCCGCCGAGGTAATTGCGAACGATCTGCATCTGGATTTGTATCGCATTGATTTGTCTGCCGTGGTGAGCAAGTACATCGGTGAAACAGAGAAGAATCTGCGCCGCTTGTTTGATGCGGCTGAAGATGGCGGCACCATCCTCTTCTTTGATGAAGCGGATGCGCTATTCGGCAAACGCAGCGAGGTAAAAGACAGCCACGATCGCTATGCCAACATTGAAATCAACTATCTGCTTCAGCGCATTGAAGCCTATCGCGGACTCGCCATTCTTGCCACCAACATGAAAAGCGCTCTCGATACAGCGTTTCTGCGTCGCCTACGCTTCATCGTTAACTTTCCGTTTCCGGGGTTTGTAGAGCGCAAAGCCGTTTGGCAAACCGTATTTCCTCCCGAAACTCCGATCGCCCATTTAGATGTCGATCGCCTGGCTCGCTTCAACCTGACGGGTGGCAGCATTCATAACATTGCGCTCAACGCCGCTTTTTTGGCAGCTCAAGCCGGAACCCCAGTCACTATGCCGCTTGTCCTCCAAGCCACTCGAACTGAACTGTGCAAAATTGAACGACCCATTAATGAAACCGAATTTTTCTGGCAGGAACCTGCCAAAACAACGATATGAGCACTTTATATCCGATATTTTAATCCTCAAGGAGAACAACAATGACGGCAAAAGATGACCCTAAACATTCACACCCCTCAACGTTTGTAGTGAGCGAAGAGGTGTTTAAACAAGTCTACGATTCACCCCACTCGTTGCCAGGTAAGGAAAAGTGGGTGACCAGGGATGAAGATGTGCGAGAAATTGAGCGGCTCCTGGGTATGGAACCCAGAGCGATTGGGGCACCGTTGTGGGTAAGTGGTGATACCCGCTGTTGTCCTAACTGTGGCCGTGAAACCAACTGGTTAGACATTGTCGGCTCGGCACTCTCTCAGGTTCACCGCAAAGAAATGTTGGTCAAAGTGATTTTAGGTAATCAGAAATACGTGAACGTAGAAGCCCCACGGGCGATCGCCGATCTCCAGTGCTATCAATGCCAAACGCCCATTGTCGATCTCCGCAGTTTCAAATGCCACAATTGGGCCTATGCGATCGGTGATCTGCTTCAAGTGTTGCAACGAATTGGCATTGAACCGCGAGAAACGACGATATGAATGTCACCCTCCACATCGATCGGCTAATCCTGGATGGCGTGTCCATACCCCATGCTCAGCGTCCCTTATTGCAAGCGGCGATCGAGGCAGAATTAGGGCGATTAATTACAACCAATGGCATTGCGCCGAACTGGTTAGCGGGCGGAGCCGTGCCAACGGTGCCAGCAGGCAACATTCAACTCACGGCTGATCACCATCCTACTGAGATGGGACAGCAAATTGCTCAAGCCGTATATCGGGGACTTGGATCATGACTCGAGCGATCGCTCAAACTCAGCAACCCGCTTCTACATCCGCCCCGCTCTCAACTGTAGGCGTTTTGCAGCGGCAGTGTACTTCTTGCAGACAACATCAAACTCAGTCCACACTTGATTCTAAACATTTAACAAAAATTCAACCCAAACTCGTCATCGGTACGCCAGGAGATCGATATGAACAAGAAGCTGATCAAATTGCCGATCAAATTGTCAGTTCGTCTAGAGACACTTTTGCTGCAGGTAGGTTGACAAGCCCATTACACATACAAAGAAAGTGTTCTGAATGTGAAGAAGAGGAGAGAAAACTGCGCCGAGAGCTAAATCCAACGTACACCGAAGCAAACGCATTGGATTCTAGTTCCGTCATTGAGTCTCAGGTTTCAACTGGACTTGAACACCAAATAGATAGGGCGCTAAGCGGTGGGCATCCTCTATCCGATCAAGAGAGTGCCTTCTTTGAATCCCGATTTGGATACGACTTCAGCAATGTACGAATTCATACCAACTCTTCTGCGTCTGAATCGGCACATGCATTACAAGCTCGTGCGTACACGCTAGGTTCTCATATTGTATTCGCTGCTGGGCAGTACGCTCCGCAAACATCGGCAGGACAGCGGTTGCTTTCCCATGAATTAGTTCATGTGGTACAGCAAAGCCACGCCCCAGAACAAAAAACCATTCAACGTGACCCGAATGACTCTCGAGTTCACCCTAGTCCAGGATTTGGCGGAGGAAATGCTTCCCATCTTGCTGGAATTCCATCTGAAAAATGGTCAGAAATCATTGAGCAACAGTATCGGGCACGAGGAGATACGGTGCGAGCGAATGCGGTACGCGCCTGCCGACTTCAGGGGCAATCCGCTTGTGCTCGTATCCTTACGAACGCTGAAGTAGAGTCACTCTACGCTTTAGCTAGAGACAGTGGAGGAGATCGAACAAGAATTACAGTGGGGATGGCAGGGGCTGCTCCGTTGCTAGTGTCACCTACTACTC
>NZ_JADEWO010000032.1 GCF_015207605.1 Oculatella sp. LEGE 06141 | reverse complement strand
CCGGTGAACCCCTGCATCCCCTTTCAGAAATTGCCTCTGGTGGGGAAATGAGCCGCTTCTTGCTGGCACTCAAAGCCTGCTTTTCGCAAATCGATTCAGTGGGAACGATGGTGTTTGACGAAATTGATGTGGGGGTCTCTGGCCGTGTGGCGCAGGCGATCGCCGACAAGCTGCATCAAATTAGTCAGCGGCATCAGGTGCTTTGCGTCACCCATCAACCGATTATTGCGGCAATGGCCGATTCTCACTTCCGAGTCAACAAAGAGCAGGTGAACGATCGCACCCAGGCCGAAGCCGCGCCAAAGGGAAGAGGCAAGGCCAAGCGAACCTCAACCGAAGACGTAGCCGCCGCCAACGGCTCCAGGCCAGATGATATCAGGACGGTAGTGCGAGTCATTGCGCTAGACGGGCAGCAACGACGAGAAGAATTGGCACAGTTAGCAGGCGGCAAATCCGACCAGGAGGCGATCGCCTTTGCGGATTCTTTGCTGGCTCAAGCGGCAACCGCACGCACAGCCTTTGCCACCCAAACAGCCCCTCCCAACGCTGCCGCATCGACCAAAGCCACGAAAACGAAAGCGACACGATCGAAGAAATGATGCCTGGAGGGGTTCCAAACTCTGTTGCTCCAGCCGCTTTACTGGCCTGTAGACACAGCCGATCGCGTCAACGATGACGGGCATCCCTTGGGCATTGAACCGAGAGAACATTAGACCTTACAAACTCATTACTGAAACCTCACAGTTTGCTTTTCTACTGTGTACTATTCTGTGACTAAAGACAGTCATTGTTGGAGCCGTACAGGTCAACATGCAGCGTTTCCCCATGCCCCGCAGCAGCCAAATTCAGCCCCGCAAGAAACGGATTTTGGTTTTGGGAACCGCACTGCAAAGTCCGTCTGTTACGGCTTACGATTGGAGCAATTTGCCCAATTACCTCAACGTTGCCGATTATGATGTCATCATTTTTAACTTCACTTCATTATCAGAGGCACAGTTCAACGGCAGAATTAGGCCAGAGCGCTTACCCACCTGGCAGCAGTTAACTCGGCTGCTCTTTAGCCCAAACAGCGAAATCATTTGTATTGGGTTTCCGGCAGGAGAGACCAGCAACAGCCTTTACCAGTCCATCACCTGGTGGTTACCCGTTACGCCCCATTTTATGGCGGCCTCTGGTGAAGTGATTCGAGATATTGATACCGAGTTTGATTACTACTTTGAATATGTTCGGCGCTGGTTCTTTTATGCCACGCCAAAATTCAAGGCTCATTTTTTAGGATTAGCGAACTACATGCGGGTCGTTCATCCGCGAGTTAACCACTTGCGCGTTGGCATGGGCACGATCGCCCGCAATCGGTTTCATCAACCCATTGCTTTTAAGCTGCTGTTTCGGGCTGGCTATGCGTATCCTGGTCATGCTTTTACAGTGCCGTCTAACTTGCCAGCAAAATCAGCCGCTAGCGTCGAGCCATTGCTCAATTCTGGACTGGTGATTTGGCTACCATCGCCAACTGAAATTTCGGCGGATGATGCTATTCAGCTCATATTGCACAAGCGCTATCGGCTGGAGTTGGCACCAGCGCCACCCTCCTGGATCGCAACTTATCCATTGCCCGAGCAAGAAGCGATCGCCCGCAAAATTGCCAAACACCAGCAGGCCATTCAGCAGCTTCGTGCCGAACTAGAGCAGGCACAGCAACAGCTAGACGCGACTTCAGGACATCAGCGCTTGCTCTACGAGCAAAACCAGGACAGGTTAACCCTGGCGGTATGCGAGGGTTTGCAGGAGTTAGGGGCACGCATCCACTATTTTCGTCTGGCCGAGCAGGTTGTGATTCGCTTAACGGCACCCACCGGAAAAGACGCAGTGCTGGACGTTCGTTCTAGAATCGGTGCCCTGCTGCTAAAGGACATCCGCCAGCTCGACCAGGCGGTGCGCGACATGCTGTTGCAGCAGAACTGGCGCGGCAAAGGAATTTTGATTGTCAATGCCAATTGCCGCCAGTCGCCGCAATTTAGAGACGAGCCGTTTCCACCCAACTGCCGTCGCGCGGCTCAAGAATTGGGGTATTGCCTGATGACAACCACCCAGCTATTTCAGGCGATCGCCGACTACCAGTTAAACGAACTAAACATCACCGAATTTTGGCAGCTTGTTTTTAACACAGACGGGGTCTGCCTGTTACCAGAACTGATGGCGCTAAACGAGCCACCACAGTCGCCCGCCTTAGATTAAGTCAACCAATTGAGTCAACCTGTAACCAACAATGCGGTTTGTTAAGGTTAAGATAGGCAGAAATTTCACGGGTGGGATGCCTCAAATGCCATTGATAGCGCCATTCGCCCCCACCGAACGAACTGCTTTTTTACAGAACGTAACGTAATAAGTGAGCCTCAGGGACAGTCAACGTTTTAGACTTTTAACAGTCTTTAAAGCCTCAACCACCAAAACTGTTTTACCGTTTTGCACGAAAGCCTATGTTTCCAATTCAGCGTCCTCGTCGTCTTCGCAGCAATTCTCAACTTCGGCGGATGGTTCGTGAGATCGTACTAACCACAAACGATCTGATCTACCCTCTATTCGCTGTACCTGGAGAGGGCATTGCTCAGGAAGTAAAATCGATGCCGGGTGTCTACCAGCTTTCGGTAGACAAGATTGTGGAAGAGGCAAAGGAAGTTTACGACTTAGGCATCCCTGCGATCATTTTGTTTGGCATTCCGGCAGACAAAGATATTGATGCGACCGGTGCATGGCACGATCACGGTATTGTGCAGGTGGCGGCTACCGCCGTAAAAGAAGCGGTACCCGACCTGATTGTGATTGCCGATACCTGCCTGTGTGAATACACGTCTCACGGTCACTGTGGCTACCTGGAAGTGGGCGACCTGACCGGGCGAGTGTTGAACGACCCTACCCTGGAACTGCTGAAGAAAACCGCTGTTTCCCAGGTTAAAGCCGGGGTGGATATCATTGCTCCATCGGGGATGATGGATGGGTTTGTTCGCGCGATTCGCAGTGGCTTAGACGAAGCTGGCTATATCGATACTCCTATCCTGTCCTATGCGGCAAAGTATGCCTCCGCCTATTATGGGCCGTTCCGGGATGCGGCAGAATCAACGCCGCAGTTTGGCGATCGCCGCACCTATCAAATGGACCCTGCTAACAGCCGCGAAGCCATCAAAGAAGTGGCGCTAGACGTGGCAGAAGGGGCTGACATGCTGATGGTGAAGCCTGCTCTGGCTTACATGGATATCATCTGGCAGGTCAAACAGGCGACCAACTTACCCGTTGCTGCCTATAATGTGTCGGGCGAATACGCCATGATCAAGGCCGCTGCGCTCAACGGCTGGATTGACGAGCAGCGAGTGGTGATGGAAACCATGACCAGCTTTAAGCGAGCAGGTACCGACCTGATTTTGACCTATCACGCCAAGGACATTGCCCGCTGGCTGCACGAAGAGAGTATGTCTACCGCCAAGTGGTTGGGCGATCGCGCCGCCTCTGAGGTGCAAACAACTCCCGTTGCGCCCTGCATTCGCACTCCCGGCTTCGAGCCGCTGAATCCCGAGCAGTTGGCATCGGCTCCGGTAGCAGAAGAAACAAACGCATAGGTAACATCAGCATGGGCGATTTGCGAGTCGCCCATGCTGATGTTCAACGATGGTGTTTTACCTCGGCTCAGAACTGGGGTTCAAATACGAGTTTAGGAATGAGGAGCCATTCCGCTTCAGCACAAACAGGCTGACCGATTCCTAAAAAATGACCGTCTTCGTGATGAACCCGAACATAGGCGAACTGAGACAGGGTTGGTGCTAACGGCAGGCGTTGCCCCTGGCACCAGCGTTTGGCCTCATCGGCAGGCAGTCGCCACTCGGTCAAATGTTGCAATGCCAACACCGGGGCGATCGGTTCAAAGCAATCGGCTTGAATTTGCGACTCTAGCGTTTCCAGGGTAAGGCTATCGCTTAAACTAAAGCCGCTGCTAGCGGTGCGGCTCAACGCGGCTAGAGTGGCACCCGTTCCCAGGACATACCCCAAATCACGTGCGATCGCCCGAATATACGTCCCGGCACCACAAGTAATGGCAACATCCAGTTCAGGGAAGTCTTGCGATCGCCAATCCAAAATCTCAACGTGATGCACCTCTACCGTTCGCACCGGGGCTTCCACGGGAACGCCAGAGCGAGCCAGTTCATACAGCCGTTTTCCCTGCACTTGAATGGCGCTGAAGCTCGGCGGAATTTGCTGAATGGTGCCCTGAAACTGCGGCAGTGCCGCTTGAATTGCGTCTAAGGTCAGCCAGGGTACCGGATCGGCCTTGAGAGCATCCCCTTCCAGATCGTCGGTGGTGGTTTGCACGCCAAACCGAATCGTGGCGTGGTATGCCTTATCGGATTGCAAAAATTGCAGCAATCGCGTTGCTTTACCCAGCGCGATCGGCAACACGCCAGTGGCCTTAGGGTCGAGGGTTCCACCATGACCCACCTTTTTAAGATGCAGCAACCGCCGAACCCGTGCTACGCAGTCATGCGAGGTCAGCCCGTTGGGTTTGTGTAAATTCAAAAAACCATGCACAGCAATAGTCGGCAAACGTCCTTAAAAATAGCAGCGAAAAAATAGCAATGAACTAAGCGTCGAGCGCCGCGTTTGTGGTGGATTTATCCTGATAAGGCAGAGTCACTGTAAACGTGGTGCCCACATCAAGCTGGCTCTCTACCTTAATGGTGCCACCATGCAACTCTACCGCTTTTTGGACGATCGCCAAACCCATCCCCGTTCCCGGTATGCCGTCAACATTTTTCGCACGGTGAAACGGCTGCATCAGCCAGAGCTGGTCGTCTTCAGGGATACCAATGCCGTTGTCTTGAACTTGAATCATAAGCCGATCGCTCTGGCAGGTGAGCTTAAGGCAAACCACGCTGTTGTGCGGTGAGTATTTCAATGCATTGGATAAAAGATTGTTGAGAATTTGCTGTAGCAAGTTTGGGTCAAGACACACCAACCCACATTCACCGATCGCTTCAAACTGAATCCATGTTCCTGTCTCCAGGCTGGGGGCATACAGTTCCAGTACATCCTGACAGAACAAACGCACATCTATGATTTGTGGTTGAAACTGTAAGTAGCCTGCATCTGCCTGATTAAACATGAAGACTTTATCTAACAGTTGAGCCATCCGTTTTACAGAAATCCGAATTCGCTGTAAATGACGCTGCTGGTCTTGAAACGGTAGTTCATTGTGCCTCTCGAGTAAGTCAACCGCCATTGAGATAATGGTGAGAGGAGTCCGAAACTCATGAGACGCCGTTTGAATAAAGCGAGAGGTTAGCTCGTTTAATTCTTTTTCGGTCTCTAGCTCTTGTTGCAGCGCTTCTGCCTGTTTGCGCTCGGTCAGGTCACGAATGAGGCAACGGTAACCCGTTACCATGCCTTGCATATCAGAAATATCAGAGATGGCAATGGCTACTGGCACACGTTGCCCATCACGCCTTTGCAGATCTACCTCCCAATCTGGTAATCGGCGTGCGGTCGAAAGATAGTTGAGCTGTTCGCGAAACGCTGTACGGTAATCTGCGGCAATGAACACAATTAGTGGTTTACCCAGCAAAAAGCGACGCTCTACATTCAACAATTCTGTAGCAGCGTGGTTAGCATCTTGAATGATTCCAGCCACATCGGTAACAACATACGCATCTGGGGCACGCTCAAACAGCTCTTTATAGTGTCGGCGTTCGCGAGCAACGGCCTGTTGCGAGACATTCAGTTCGTTATTGGCCTGACATAACCCTTCAATTGCAGTCTGCAATTCTTCTAATGCATTGGCAAATTCGTTAATTGCTACAGGTAAAAGGTCTGCACTGCGTTCAGAAGAACTATTCGCTTGCTGTCGAACCGTTTGAAGGCGAGCATGGGCGGCTTGCAACTGCCGATCTAATTCAAGTGCATCCATATGAAATAACGATTGAGCCGAGTGACAAACAAGTATGCTATGGGCAACGCTGAACCCTTGCACCCTATCTTATGGTGGTCTGAATCACGGTATGAATTTGTCCCCATTCTAGAGAACGACATCACCCAAGTTTGTCAAATCAGGTGAGTTAGAGGGCAACCAAAGTTATCACCTTTCAACGATTCATACCCATTCAGCAAGGACAGAAATTAATTCACCACACTCAAAACCCTGCACCCCACAAGCATCTTGACGAGACTGTGGCTGACTCGATTGAGAACTGCTGTAAATAGTCATCCACTATCCTCGCCTTACATCCCGCCTTACGTCCCAATAGTGCGAGACTTCGGGGGCAAATGCAGGACGGTTGCTACATTTCAACAGCCCCTCGTACCGTGGAAGATGTGGGTAGTTGAAGGGTAAATGTCGTCCAGCCGTTTTGGCTCTCTACCTGGAGATTACCTTGCATTTGCTCTACCAATCCCTGCACCAGCGCCAGACCGAGTCCGGTTCCGCCGTGCTTCCAGGGATCAAGTTTGGGAATACGATAGAACTTCTCGAAAATGCGGGGCAGTTCCCTGGCTGCGATCGCTGCGGTATTTTGCACCGTTATGATTAACACCGATCGCCCTTTCCCGGTTGGAGTGTCGCTCGCGTCTTGCAGGCGGTTTACAGGCACAAACACCGAAGCCGATGCCGCAGAACGGAGAGAAGGGCTGTCTGTATAGTCAAATGCGATCGCAATCTCGCCACCCGCTGCCGTATATTTACAGGCATTATTCAGCAGTTCCGTTAAGAGCCGTTCTAAACTGGCGCGGTTAACCACAACCGAGGGAAAATCCGGTGCCAGATGAACATGGAGTTGCTGCTGCTGCGTTTGGGTTCGGCTTTGGAAAGGAGCGATTAGTTTAGGCAACAAGTCCTGCAAGCGGATTGACTCTGCTAGAAACGTTGGAGATGTACTCAACTCTAACCGCTGGAGGTCAAGCACATCGTTGAGCAAAGCGGCTTCACGCCGACATTCGGACTGCATAATGTTGAGATACTGCTCACGCCGTTCTGGAGTAGAGGCCACTCTCAACATTTGGATCGCCATTTGCATATTGGCAACGGGTGTACGCAGTTCGTGGGAAACCGTGTTAAGAAAATCGTTTTTGAGGTAATCTAGCCGTCGCAGTTCCGCTACCTGAACTTGCGAGGTTTGGTAAAGCCGCGCCTGCCGAATGGCGATCGCACACTGCGCCGCAACCTGCTCTACCAGCCGCACATCCTGTTCATCAAAGCTCATATCTAACGGCTTAAGTAACCACAAATCGCCCAATGCGTCCCGATCGTCGCAAATGGGGCAGGCCAAAATAGCCGCCGCACGAGCAGAGCCATGGGGCGAGCCAGACGGCAAATCGCAAAACTGAAAGGATTGTCCGGTTAGCAGTTGGTGATACCCTTGAGCAAAATCGGCCATCTGGATAACGTCTCCCTGGGTTGAACCCTCAACCGTCGGATAGTTATAGCAAATGGTAGACGATCGCTGTGCCAGGTTATACAGTGCTGCGTCACAGGCTTCCAAACCTAGAACAAGCGGCAGTTCTTGCACCACCGTTTGCAAAATTTGGTCTTCGTCCAGCGACATCCGCACCTTATCGGTGATTCGTCTCATCAACGCCTCAACGGTGAGCAAGCGCTGCAACTCAGCGGTGCGCCCTTGCACTTGCCGGCTTAAATTGGCGTTGAACTGTTGAAGTTGATGATAAAGCGACGATTGCTGCACGGCAATTTCTAGCTGAGTCGCAAATTGCCTGAGGAAGTCAATCTCGAACGGTTTCCACTGCCGCGCCTCGGAACATTGCTGGACGCACAAGCAGCCCCAGGGTTGCTGGTCTACGGTAAGCAACGCCGACAGGTTAGCCCGCACTTCCAGACGAATTAAACCATCAGCGCAGTGGGTGGAAAGGTCGGCATCTTCGACATCGGCGATCGCCACCACAGCGCCAGCTTGCAGGGTGTCTGCTAGCAGCACCTCCAGCGGAGGATGGAGTGTGTCTGCCTGTAAGGATGGAATACCCGGTGCCGTCGATTCCATCTTGAACTGACTGGTTGAACCCTCTGTGCGCTGATAAATTGCAACCCGTTCTGCGTTCAAAAATGCGCGAATTTCTGTCACCGCAACAGCAAGAATGTCATCCAGTTGCAACGACTGCCGAATGCGCTGGGTCATGTTGTTGAGCAACCGCTCTCGCTCGGTTTGCTGCCGTAGCGCGGCTTCGGCCTGTTGCCGTTCTCTAATCTCTTGCTGAAGCTGCCGATTAGCCGTTAGTAGCTTTGCTGTCCGCTCTGCCACCAGGTCTTCTAGTTCTTCCTGGTGCTGCCGCAGGGCTTCTTCCATCTGTTGCTGCCGGGTAATGTCTCGCAGCATCCAGCGCAGTTTTCCCGCATGAAGGGGGTTGAAAATCGGCACTACCGTAACGGCTACAGGCAAGACTGTGTCAGCACGAGGCTTCAGGTGAGCGACCCACTCTAGCCGTTCTTGCTGCCCAATCTGTTGCAGGTGATTGTGAAAGGTGATGCGATCGCCCTCAGCCAGATACACAATCAACGGTTTGCCAAGCAAAAACCGCTTTTTAGTGTTCAGCAAGCGTTCTGCCTTAACATTGGCATCTTGAATCACACCACTGGCATCGGTGACTAAATAGCCATCTGGAGCAAACTCAAACAAGTCTCGATAATGCTGCTGTTGTTGTTCAGCAACATCTCGTGCCACGGTTAACGCCTCATTGGCAACCTGCATTTCTTCTATACTAACCTGAAGCTCTTCGCACACTTCAGTCAATAAGGCCTGTTCGGCAGGCAACAAATCACGCCCTTGCTGTTTCAAGGCAGACTGGTAGCGATCGATCTCTTCAATATAAATTTGAAATTCGCTAGTAGACACGGCAACCTAGAGGATAGTTAGTGAGAAGCTAGACGTTTAAGCAACAAGCGACACTCTCAGGGTATTTGCCGATTACGCGTCTTACCTACTTCACGATGCACCTGATCAAGCTACTCTTGATACTGAACTGGGTTGAACCCATTTACGATAGCGTACTAGAGGTACCGTAAGCGGTCGCTTATCACACATAACTCTTACATCTCTTTTAATTTCTCTCTTCAGCAATCAGATAGAGATTTTGTTGAAAGCCTAAAAAGTACGGATTTTAGCTAATTCGCAATGTCTAGCTTCTGGTGAAGCGCCATACGAATCAGTTCGGCACTTTGCTTAAAGCTTTTCATTTTGTCTTCATACTGGTTGGCCGAAAAGTCGTGATGGCGATCGCGGGCTTGCTCTGCCATTCTAGACAGCAATACCGCTCGCTCGTCCAGTAAACGAATTGCATTCCACAATGCGGCTTCTAAATGGTCGGACTGTTCCGATAGCAAACTCTGCCCCGAATACGCGTGTCCCGTTCGACAGCGAAATCTGGCAAATCCGCTGTCTTCCGATTCCCAAAGCGCTCCACCACACTCTGGACAAACAAAGCCAGACGGATTTCCCTGGCGCTCGTCGGTGGGTAAAGACGTTACTGGTTTGACTGCCATGTCTCCCGCTTCTGTTTCGTCTGTTTCGTCTGTTTCGTCTGTTTCGTCTGTTTCGTCTGTTTCGTCTTTCATGGATTCCCCTCCCGTCTCTTTTGCTGGTTTGCCCACCAGGTCAATTAACGAAGCTCCAATGTCGGCAATTGGCAAAACATAGTCCACATCTACATGGGCGATCGCACTTTTGGGCATTCCCGAAAAGAGCGCATCCTCCGGGTCTTGAACAATGGCAATGCCACCCTGACGCTTGATCTCCATTAGTCCTGCCGTGCCGTCATCCAGCATTCCCGACAACACAATGCCAATTACCTGATTTTTATAGGCTCTGGCAGCGGTACGAAACAATGGATCGATGGCAGGGCGATGACCGTTTTCTTTGGGGCCTTGTACAACGCTGATATGCCCTTGCTTAATCAACATGTGATGGTTGGGTGGGCTGATATAAACATGGCCGGGTCGAATAGCCTCTTGATCCACCGCATGAGCGACTGGCAGCGATGCAGAACGGCTCAGGATGGCGGGGAGAAAACTTTTTTCGGAGCCAGGAAGATGAATCACGATAAAAACGGTTGCCGGAAAATTGCTCGGCAATGCCTTCACTAGCTGAGAGAGGGTTTCAACGCCGCCTGCTGAGGCACCAACGACGACAATGTCATGTTTGAGCATGAGGGGTTGATATTGATGCAGAAATTGTGGATTAGGGACTACACAGGCGCTGCTGTAGAGAATGGATTAAAGGTGCTGAACATCAATTGAACCGCTGTTTCAATCTCTCCTTCGCACCACCGCTGTGGGTTACTCTATTCGAGGAGTGCAGCCCATTCAATGTAAGCTCGATCGCCGTCTACAAAGCAGTTTCTGTAAGATATCAGCTTAACGTATCCGTCGCTGACGGAACCCACCCTAAAGAGATGAATGCACAATTATTGCTCTGTTTCTGGCCGATGCAACGGCAGCCACACAGTGAAGGTGCTGCCCTGGTTTAACTCGCTTTCAATGGCGATCGTTCCACCCCATACTTCCACAGCGTGTTGTGCGATCGTCAATCCCAATCCGGTTCCGGGAATCGTCTCAGCGTTGTGAGCGCGATGAAACGGCAACACCAACCGAGCCTGCTCATCTAACGGGATGCCGATGCCCTGATCCTGAATTTGCACGATTAGCTGCTCTGGTTCACAGGTCAACCTCAGATAAACGATGCTTTCAGCCGCCGAGTAGTTGAGCGCATTAGAAAGCAAGTTGTTCAAAATCTGTTGCAGCAACGACGGATCGAATTCGACAAACTCACAATTGCCGACCCAATCTAGATGAATTCGCTCTACTCCGGTGGCGTTGGCCTGATACGGTTCAACCAGATCGCGGCAAAACTGGTACAGGTTCAAGCAGCGTGGAGCGACAGTGGGCGGCGAGGCTTGCGTTTTACCATAAGCGAGGATTTTCTCTAACATGCGCGTTAGCGATCGCACAGCCAACGGAATCTTCTGTAAGCACTGCTGCTGTTGCTCTTGAGATAAATTGTGGCCGTAGCGTTCCAGTAGATGCGAGGCCATCTGAATAACATGCAGAGGCGTGCGAAACTCGTGAGACATCGTGCGAACGAAGCGGGCTTTCAGGTCGCTCAGTTCCTGCTCTGCCGTGTAAGAGTGATTTCTGCCGGTTGGGGGTTGGGTGCGATCGGGCGAGTGGCGCAACTGCCAGCGAAACGCCGTTGGTTGACCGTCCGAGTCGCAAACCAGAGACACTGTGGCCTCTACTTTTGCCACTTCGCCATTGCGACATTGCAAATGCAGAAGCCAGGGATCTAACAGTGCCAGGTGGGCAAGCTGGCTCAGCCTGGTGCTAAACAACAGGCGATCGCTGGCGGCAACAAACAGCACGAGGGGTTTCCCCGACAGAAATTTTGGCTCAATTTTGAGCAAGGCTGATGCGGCCTGGTTCGCATTGCGGATAACACCCGCTGCATCGGTTACCAGATAGGCATCCGGAGCAAACTCGAACAGCTCTTGATACTGTCCCCACTTTAGCTCTAACACCCGATAGGCTTCCGATAGCTCTTCGTGTTGAACGTATAGCTCCTCGGCAGCTGTATACAGTTCCTCTAACGATGTTGAAAGCTCGCCAATTGCTAACGGTGTCAGATCAGGAGGCAATGCAGATGATGTGCTAGCGCACTGACGCATCACTGCAAGTCGGCCTTGAACCGCTTGTATCTCACGCTCAAAGTCAAGAGCTTCCATTCCACGGTGCCTTAGCAGTTTGCTGTAACCAATGTTATCAATATTGTCTCGGTTTTCCTTCAATAGTAGAAGCTTTAGAGATCAGATTCTTCCATCAATAGGATTACTCCCAGTCGCTCTTGATTGGGACTCAGCAGCACACTGATGCTGATGTCGTAACGGCTAGTGCGGCCTCGGCGGTTCATGGCGGTTACTGTAACTTCTTGCCGAGCGCTATCTTCAGCCAGCAAACTTTGGCGAATAGGCTCTGCCAGTTGCTCGACGGGTAAGCCAATATCCAGCCCTAATAAGGTTTGCCCACGCACCTCGGCACTTCTCAACCCCCACATATTCGCGGCTTCGTCGTTCCAGGTGAGGATGCGAAGCTGACGATCGACCACAACGGCACCCGTTCGTAGATTGGTCAAAATTGAATTCAAGAAGGCATTCGATTGGTTCAAATCGTCGGTTCTTAACCGCAATTCATCGTTGATGGTTTGCAGTTCTTCGTTGGTCGATTGCAATTCTTCATTCATCGTTTCCAATTCTTCGTTGGTCGATTGCAATTCTTCATTCGTCGTTTCCAATTCTTCATTGGTCGATTGCAATTCTTCATTCGTCGTTTCTAGTTCTTCATTCGCCGATTGCAATTCTTCGTTCGACGTTTCCAATTCCTGATTCGATCGCTGCAATTCGAGCTGAAGATCGTGATACTGGGTGACATCTGCAAAGGTGATGCTGACTCCCAATAAATCACTGCCGTTTTCTTGCAACGGCATAAACTGAACGTCAAAATATTGTCCGCCCCCGTCCGGAACGTCGCGAAACACATCGTTTACGGTGACAGGCTGGCGAGTGTTATACACCTGTTCAATGCGGGAGCGTAGCTCCAGGGGACGATAGGAGATTTCTACATCCTGTAAAGGTTGCCCAATGTCTAGCAAGCTAATTCTAAACAGGATACGAGCCTGCATATTAGCCATTACTAACGTGCCGTTGAAGTCTACAACCACCTGCGCGGTTGGCACAGCGTTAAAGGCCGCTTCTCTCAACCGCACATCGTTGGATAGCCGCCCACTCGCTTCTTCATCCCCTGCTTGTGCCAAGACCATTAACCGATCGCGGATGTTAGCGTTAGGAACTTTGGTAAAAATGCGGTGCTGCAAGCTCAGCGGTGCAAACAGATGAGTGTGGGTTAGCAGCATCTCTGCTTTGCCAAGAAATAAAGCGCTGCTCTCATTCAGGGCAAAGTGAAATCGGGCTAAAATGCGGGACTGCGTCTCGGTATTGAAATACATTAAGGTGTTGCGGCAAACCAGCAAATCTAGCCGGGAAATGGGTGCGTTTTGCACGATGTCGTGCCGCCCAAAAATAACCGCTCGCCGCAAATCAGAGCGAAACGTGTAGCGATCGCCAACGGGTTCAAAATACTTCTCCCGCATATCTATCGGAACAGGCTCAATGTCCTTAGCGGTATAGCTGGCCTGACGTGCCTGGGTCAAAGCCTCTTCGTCTGCATCTGTTGCATAAATTTTGACTCGCTGGCGAAACGAGTCGGCTCCCAATTCATCGGCCAGCAGCATGGCGATCGTATAAGCCTCTTCACCAGAGGCGCAACCTACACTCCAAACTCGAATTGGCTCGGTTGGCGGTTTCTGTTGCAACAGCAGCGGTAGAGTTTGGTGCTGCAAATATTGCCACGCCGCCATATCTCGAAAAAACGCGGTGACGTTAATCAAGATCGTGTTAAACAGGGCGGTAAACTCTTCCGGGTGAACTTCTAAATAATCTAAATAGTCGCCAAAGCTTTGCACTTCGACGGTTTGCATCTGCTTTTGCACCCGCCGTCTAAGGCTCGCCCGCTTATATCCTGTGAAATCGAACCCGCGTACTCGCCTCAAATAATCTAATAAAATTTCAAATACGCGATCGTCGTCGTTGTTAGTAGTAATAGTCATTCAGCACCTTGATTCCAGTGCCCTTGATTAACGAGCTGAGTTAACGCTGAAGCGATTTGAATCAGGGACAGCACAAAATCGACGTTTTGCGTGCGAATAGCGGCATTGGGCATCCCAAAAAACTCAGCCGTCTCATCTTGGGCGATTACAATTCCTTGATTCGCTTTGATTGCCCGAATCCCTTCGGCACCATCGCTTCCTGTCCCGGTTAACACCACCGCGATCGCCCGCTTGCCATAACTGCTGGCAACAGACCGAAAGAGAATGTCAGCCGAAGGTCGAACAAAGTTGACCGCTACCGTTTGGTCGAGAGTTAGCGTTCTGTCTAAGTTTACCAACAGATGATAGTTAGAGGGAGCAATGTAAACCGTTCCTGGCTGCAATTGCTCTCCGTTTTCCGCTTGCTTAACCAGCAGGCCAGTAACACGGTCAAGAATCACATCTAACAGCGATCGCCGACTCGGCTCAAGGTGTTGCACCACCACCACAGGCACAGGAAATGTGGCAGGCAAGTTCGCCAAGAGTTGGCTGAGAGCCTGTAGCCCCCCCGCAGATGTGGCGATCGCAACAATGTCAAATGATGACGGCACCAACTGAGGCGGATGGTTGTAAGTATCTTCTGTGCCTAAACTTGTCACGTTTCTTTAAGCCACACCATGAGTTGTTTAACTTGATGAAACGCTAGCCCCAAGCCCAATACCAACGTATCGTGAACCGCTGTGAGTTAAGCCTATCTCCAGATAGGTGAGGCTATCTTATCTTAAACACTAAAGTTAACTGAAACACCAGGCAGTGAGTTGTCATCCAACACACCGCTACCTGAGGGACACAATCCAGGTTGTAGCCATCTGTCATCTAAACGGGTGTTTTACAAAGTGCTGAGTGACACTCCAACCGCTCCTCAACTCCCTCGACTTTGGGGAGTGTAAAACAGCAAAGACTCTACAGAATTTATGAACTCTATAGACTCTACAGAACCTCCTGGCAAGCCAATATTGCCTGAAACCGCTCAGGTTGCTCGTAGACATGCCCAGGAAGCCGAACAGCACGGCAAGCGCATAGAGGCGATCGGCAAAAGGATTCAGCAGTGCCACCACACCTCGGATGATTTGGGAAACACGGTTGAACAAGTTGGCAAAGCGATTCAACACCATGCCCAACGGTCAGAACACTATGTAGAAATAGCCGAGCAAGAGCCAGGAAACAACTCTCGGCAAGTCTACACTAAAGCGGTTGACGAGCATTCCAAAGCAACCGATATTCATGTCAAGGCAACGAAGCAGGTGATAGCTGCCGCCAGAGTGCAGCAACAGGCGACTCAAAAGTACTTGCAGCACTTAAACGAACAGATGAAATCGTCTAAACCGCCAGCGGCAGAGCAAAAAGAACAGCACGATGCCGAATAGGACATTGAACCGACATCACTGCTGTTGAGACTACTGCTGAGACTACTGCTGAGATAGCCGTTGCACAGACTGCCCCCCCAATAACCGATCGGCCTCGGCTAAAAGGGTGGGAATTTTGTCAGCATGAGGACTAGCAGCCAAACACGAACTGAGATCAAGCTGGTTGACGCGATCGGCTTTTGCACCGGGAAGCCAGTGTCCGGCATTGCCCAACATGTTGTATCGAGTTCGGGCATAGTCCACCATGTCATAGGCCAAAGCTAAATTTCGCAGCCACAGAATTGTCCAGATGTTGAGGCCGCCAGGAGTGCGATCGGGTGTGGGTAGGCCAACGTGCCAGGTGTGATACCACTCTTCGCCCAAGGTGGCGATCGCTTCTTGCTCCAGCTTGTTGAGAATAGGCGGCAAAATGTGTTTGGCCTGGTCGAGCAAAGCGACGGCTTTGAGGTGTTCATCAAAATCCGTTGGGCAAGACGCGCCAACACTGAGGGTATGCACTTGCGGATGGCTCAAGCAAAACAGGTCGTTAAACACCATTGGACTCAGCGGATAACATAAGTCCACCAGTTTCGGAGACGGTTTGTAAAGCATCCCTCCCTTATCAGATGGGCTGATGATAAATACGCCCATGTCGTGCCGGGTAGCGGCTTCGATCGCCGCCCAGTTGCTCTGGTTAATGTAATACCAGTGCAAATTGACATAGTCGAACTGGTTGGTGGCGATCGCGTCCAAAATCACAGAAGTTGGAGCATGGGTGGAAAAGCCAATAAACCGAACCCGTCCCTGCCGCTGAAACGATTTAGCAACATCCAGACAGCCGCCAGGACGAACGCTCTGCTGCAACAGTTCAGGTGTGTTAATGCCGTGCAAACCGAGCAGGTCTACCGATTCCAGCCTCAAATGATTCAGCGACGTTTCTAACGTTTGACGAAAGTCCTTTGGGTTCTCCGTTGGGCTAATCTTGGTTTGCACAATGATTTGATCTCTAGGCAGCGTGGGCAAAATTCGCCCTAGCTGTAGCTCGGATGTACCGTAGCCCCGCGCCGTTTCAATGTGACAAATACCCACGTCGATCGCCCGTCGAATCGTGTTTTCCAGGTTAATCTGGCTGTCGCGCGAAATTTGCCAGCCTGGGACATCTTGCCATTTATACTGATAGCGCATTCCGCCGCAGGAGAATACGGGCATAGAAAGGTCTGTACGCCCAAACCGTCGATATTGCATAGGGATATCATCAACCGGAAGTGTTACTTGCTAGTTAGCCGCTCTAGCAGCGATGAGGCCGCACTTTATAGAGTAGATAGACTATCGGCGGGTTAGCAAGTAAGTGGGGTTACGCCCTAGCGATTAAGAATGAGCGCTTGAAACTGTTCGTCTTCCCGCACGTTGTCAAAGCTAGCGTCGGTTTGTGCCATCACTCGATACAAGTTTGGACTCAGCACGATCGCCCGATGCAAAAATTTAACGGCCTGCTCAATGTCGCCCTGCAACGCACAAGTACATGCCTTGCCATACCAGGCGTTGGGGTTGTCGGCGCGATGTTTGAGCGATCGCTCAAAGCTAACCATCGCTTCGGGATAACGATTCAGCTTGCACAGCACCAACCCCCGGTAGTTCCAGGCATAGTAGCAGTCTTGCTTTAACGTCAGCACGGTATCGAGGTTGGCAAGCGAATCATCATACTGACGCAGTGCCGCCAGCGCTACAGCACGGCTGTACCACGCTCGATAATAAGATGGCCTCAGTTCAACGGTATGGGCAAAGCTAACCACTGCTTCTTTATAGCGGTAGAGGCAAGACAGTGCGTGCCCGTGGTTGTACCAGGCTTTGTCATCATCAGGGTTGAGCTTGAGTGCCCTGGCAAAACTGTCGATCGCCTCTTCGTACTTGCCCAATTTTGCCAGCGCTAATCCTTTGCCGTGCCATGCCAGATTATGCTTAGGCTTGAGTTGCAGAGCGGTTTCAAAACTGGCAAGCGCTTCTTCGTAAGCCCCCAGATGATAGAGCGCAAATCCTCGCTGTTCCCAGCCGTCTACATGCTTCGGCTGCGCTTTTAAGAACTTATCGAATCGGGCGATCGCTCCTTCATATCGTCCAACTTGGTACAGTGCGGTTCCCTGACTTAACCAGGTGTGCAGGTCTTGATGCTGACTCATAAAACTATCCGGGTTCAGAGTTTACCCTGAACAGAGTATACCCAGCGGTATATTTAATAACACAGAATTCAGTAATAGTTCGGTCAGGTTACTGAAGCCACCGCTCCTGAGAACGATGAACCGCATTGCTCTGCCGCGATCGCACCCGTGATATTGACTTATAGTTCCCAGCTTTCGTTGAAACGGGAAGGTGTCACGGGACAGATCTGAACTGGATAACCGCTCTGTTGCGGCTCTGTTGCGGATAGTTCGCTTAGCTGTCTGTAACACTTCCTTCCAAGGCTGTTTGCAGAAAGGGCGAAAGTTCACGGTTGAGCCGCCCCAGCCGCACCAGTTCGGCATAGGTATCCGCTTCGATCGCCAGCAACTCCGACTGAAACTGCTCAACGGCAAACTCCTGCAAGTTTGGATGTTTCGCTTGCAGCTTTTCCAGGGCAGTTTGCAGCCGTTCTAGCTCGCCCCGCAGCAGCGCTGTTTGATATCGGTATAAATCCTCTTCGATGCCGGGAGGCCGATCCGATTGCTGCAAATGATCTAACACGCGATCCAGAGCAACCTGGCGGGCGGTCAGTTCCACATATTCCTGCCGCAGGGACTGATCGCCAATCAGGTTTAAGGCTTGAAGGAGCGGTTTGGTGGTCAACCCCTGAACCAGCAGGGTAAACAGCACCACTCCAAAAACGGTGGCAATAATCTCTTCGCGTTCTGAAAGGACAACCGGAACGCTGAGGGCAAGCGCGATCGATACGGAGCCGCGTAACCCCCCCCACCACAACACGGTGCGATCGCTCCAGGGAATCTCCGAGCGCACCGTCCAATTGCTGAAGCTGCCCAACCCATAGATGGCGATGGCGCGGGTTGCAATCATGGCGGCGATCGTGATGGCAATGGTGCCCAGATTTTCACCCAGGATGGCAAACTCGATCTGGTCGCCAATGAGCAGAAACACAATGGAGTTAACAAAAAATGCCAGAAACTCCCAAAACTCCGTCACAATAATTCGAGTGCGCGGGTTCATGCCAATGCGGGAGCCAAAATTGCCCAAAATTAAGCCACCCGTTACCACCCCAATTACCCCAGAACCGCCCAACTCTTCGGTCAGCAGGTAGATTCCATAGGCTGCAACCAGCGTCAAAGACTGTTCAACCAGCGGCAAATCGAACCGTTGGGTGAGATAGGAAATGCCATAGCCAATTAACCCACCGACCCCGATCCCAATTCCCACGACCGCAATAAAACTACCGATAATGACGGGCAGTTCCAGGTTGGCTCTGCCGAGCGGAATGGCAACCAGAAAGCTGAAGGCCACCACCGCCATGCCGTCATTGAATAGGCTTTCGCCCTCTAACAGCGTGGTCAGCCGTTTGCTGGCACCCAGTTCCCGAAATAATGCCGTCACCGAAATGGGGTCGGTCGCCGAAAGGCTAGCACCAACCAACAGCGCCGTGGCGATCGGCACTCCAGCCCATTGATCGAGGCTAAAGGCCACTCCAGCGATCGAGATAATCACACCAACAATGGCATAGAGGCAGATCGGTACCAGATCCCGCTTCAGCCGCGACCACTTCAAATTCCAGGCGGCCTCAAACAGCAGCGGCGGCAAAAAGATGGACAAAATCAGTTCGGGTGACAGGTTCACCAGGCGCACATCCACAAACGCCAGACCCAATCCCACAATTACCAGCAGCAAGGTGTAAGGGATTTGGCGAAACCAGCTCACAATTTGGGAAAGTGTTGCAACACTCAGTGAGACGGAGAGAACCAAAAGAAACTGTTTCAGATTCTGCTCAATTCCTGCTTCACTTAAACCAGATTCAAGCACCATAAGACATTTTTATCGGCAACGTTTGCTCACCCCCCAATTTAGATTAGAAACGGGGCAGTGATCAGCTCTCTCTGGTGCAGCAGTTCTCTGTTCCAGTTCGTTCAACATGAGGTGGTTGCCAAAGCAGGTACGCTGGCGATCGCCTGCAAATCCCCTATTCCTTAAGGCAGGATTTTGAAACCACAGGTAGGCGGCTCCAAAAATAAGTGATGATAATTTCGAGCAATGACAGTTTGTGATCGCGATCGTAGGCGCTACATCGAGAGGCAGACACGGCTAAAGTAGCCAGTCGTTACACTCACGTCCATACATGGAGGAGCGACTTTTTGTGGAACATCTCTGGTTTATCTGGATGAATCCCTGGTATGAGCGAATGGCATCCATCGGCTTGAATTCGGTATGGAATCCGGTAACTCATCCTACGATTGCTCAGTTGGTAGAACCCATTACAGACCCAGTCGCCGTGTTTCTGGTGATCATGGCGATTATGCTGGTTGCTCCGCTACTGTTTGAACGGTTACGGATGCCGGGAATTATTGGCTTAATTCTGGCGGGGGTCATCGTTGGGCCCTATGGGCTGGGGGTGCTAGAGCGAGACAGCACCATCGTCTTACTGGGCACCGTAGGCTTGCTGTTTCTCATGTTTCTCGGTGGGCTAGAAACAAGTCTGGACGACCTCAAACGCAATGCCGGAAAAGCAGTCACCTTTGGGTTGCTAACGTTTGCTATACCGATGATCTTCGGTACGGCAGTTATGCTGCTGTTGCAATACAGTTTCCTGGCCTCTATTCTGGTGGCCTCTTGTTTGGCCTCTCATACGCTGGTCGCCCTGCCCATTTTGGCTCGACTGGGAATTATGCGTGCCCCCTCGGTAACGGCGACGCTGGGTGGAACCATTATTACAAACGTGCTGGCTCTGTTAGTGTTGGCGGTGGTGGTGAAAGCCAATGAAGGAAACCTGACCCTTAACTTTTGGCTGTTCTTAATCCCATCTTTGGCAATTTATACCTTTGCTACGTTGTGGGGCGTGCCAAAGCTAGGACGCTGGTTTTTCCGCCAGTTCGGCCATGATGAAAGTGCAGAATTCTTGTTTGTTCTTGCGGCTCTGTTTGTGGTGTCTTACATTGCCGGACTAATTGAAATTGAACCGATTGTTGGCGCGTTCTTAGCAGGCATCGCCATCACCCAAATTATTCCGCAACTGAGTCCGTTGATGAACCGGATTCAGTTCATTGGCAATACGCTGTTTGTGCCCTTCTTCCTGATCTCGGTAGGAATGCTGGTTGACCCGTTGATTCTGGTGAAAGAGCCGCGATCGATTCTGGTAGCTGGGGTCATCGTAGCTGCCGAGCTGGCTAGCAAGTTTCTGGCTGCCTGGGTACCCGGAAAATTCTTTTTTAAGTGGCCGTTTCCCAGCACCATGGTAACGTTTGGGCTGTCGGTGGCTCAGGCTGCATCCACCCTGGCTGCCATTACCGTTGCCTTCAACATTGAACTGGTTGATGAGCTAACCGTTAACGGCATTATTGTCATGATTTTAGTGAGCTGCATTGCCTCACCCTGGATCACCGAGCGTTGGGGTAAGCAGATGAAGCCAGAGATCCCTGCTGCAACGCAGCAAGATCAGCATCAGTTGGGCGATCGCGTCCTGGTTCCGGTGGCTAACCCCAACACCGAAGACAACCTGTTGCAGCTAGCGATTATCCTCGCTAAAGGAGCAGGGGGTACCCTATTGCCCTTTCATATCCTGGCCGACCAGGGGGGACGTATTCCGGCTGAAGCCAAAATTCAGCAGCAGCAGTTGTTAGATGCAGCCGTGGCGATCGCCCATTCAGCCGTTGCCAACGTGGAACCGATAGGCCGGGTGGATGACTCAATTGATCTGGGTATCGTGCGAGCCGCAAATGAGCGCAACGCCAGCCTGGTGATTTGCGGCTGGAAAGGCTACTCCACCTATCGCGACAACTTCTTTGGCAGCGTGTTAGATAATGTGGTGCGCCTGACCACCATGCCCGTTCTCATTACGCGGTTCCCCCAGCCAATCGAAAACACTCAACGGGTGCTGCTAGCCCTCTCGGATGTGGAAGAATCATCGCCTCGCTACATCCAAACTCTGGCACTGGCAAAGACCTTGGCCGCAGAGCTAAAAGCGCCGCTACACTTGCTCGATGTGAGCCGCAGCGGCCAACACAAGGCAAAACTGGATTCCGCCAAACAGGATGATGACATTTCCGTGGAACAGCTTCGCGGAACATTGGTGGGTCAGGTGTTTAAACTGTTGCGCGAAGGAGATTTGCTGATGCTCATTGCCGATACCTATCGAGTCGGCCAACCCGTTATGGGGCGACAACCAGAGGCGATCGCCCGTAAGCAACCTGAAACACCGATGATCATTGTGCATTTTCCCAACTAGCGCTTGCGACCCATCAAACTGAATTCATTGCAAGGATGAACATTGAGTCTATGACGGATACCAGTTCCACTCCTCTACATACTCAAAATCCGCGCGATCGCTTTTCCAACCGAGCGGTCGATTATGCTCGCTATCGTCCAAGTTATCCTGCGGAGGCGATCGACCAACTGCTAGACGGGTTAGAGCCACCCAATCAACTAACCGTGGCAGATGTGGGGGCAGGAACAGGCATCTCGTCTCGGCTACTGGCCGAGCGGGGCGCAACGGTCGTGGCGATCGAACCCAATGCGGCCATGCGAGAGTTGGCGACCCCCCATCCCCAGGTGCAGTTTCGAGCCGCAACGGCTGAGCAGACGGGGTTAGCAGAGCGTTCGGTGGATCTGGTGATTTGCGCTCAGTCCTTTCACTGGTTTGAGCCAACCGCCACCCTGGCAGAATTTCACCGCATTCTTAAACCCAGCGGGCGGATCGGCCTCCTGTGGAACGATCGCAACGTAGAAGATGCATTCACGCGAGCCTACAGCGATACGATTCGGGCAGCGTCCGATAAAGCAATATTTGATAGCCCCAACCGCAAATCGGCCAGCGCATTAGAAACCAGTCCACATGTCCGCCAGTTTCGCCACTACCGCTTTACCCATCGCCATCCGCTCGATCAGTCCGGGTTAATTGGGTTGGCGGACAGTTCGTCCTATGTTCCCAAAACCGGAGAGGCGTATCAGCAACTGCTGATTAATTTGGAGCGGCTGTTTCAAACATGGGCGATCGATCGCGGTGAAACGGCCGTTTTTCTGAGCTATCACACCGATTTGTACCTGGCAGAGCCACGGATTTGAAAAAGAGACCCGAATTCGCTTGCCACTTTGCAAACTATGTCGCTATACTAGATAGGCAGCGACGCGGGGTAGAGCAGTCTGGTAGCTCGTCGGGCTCATAACCCGAAGGTCAGTGGTTCAAATCCGCTCCCCGCCACCAAGTCAAGTTTTAATAAAGCCCGTTATCTATCTGGATAGCGGGCTTTATTCATGGTCAGCCAGATTCAGGGTCAGCCAGATTCAGGGTCAACCAGCAATCATCAGCGCTGCCATTGTCTGCCCGGTCTCGGTTTCTGGTCAGGTTTGGGCGATCGCATTTTTCTACATTAAAGATTGCAGAAAAGCGCTCCTATCCCCCCAGCAGGGTACTGTCGCTGAGTAAGATAGGGGTGGGGATCGGCAACAAGCCTTCCTATTCCTATTAAGAAGATATAGTCATTCATTTAGCGTAATAGACATCTGGCGATCGCCAGGTTGAAGTGATGAGGCGGCAAGCACTTATGGTTAATCTGCGGCGACCTATTTTAGTTGGTGGAGTGGGGCTATCCTTTGGAGCCTGGTTACTGCAAAGTATGCACCCGGCCATCTCCGACCTGGGCGGCACAGCCGTATGGGGCGCGATCGCCCTGGGTTCCGGTGTCTGGTGGCTAAAACAACAGACTGGCAAAAAACTGGACGTATCGACCCCGGTGCCGCTCGATCGCAGCCAGGTTGAAGCGGTGCTGGCCAGCATTGATACACAGATCAACCAGTTGGCTCCAGAACTGGAGCGAGTCGATGCTGAAGCGGCTGCCGCTTCTCTTACCCATCTGCGCGATCGGTTAACCCATCTCCAGGCTGAACTCGATCGCCACGATCTGCGAATGGCGATCGTAGGCGGAACCTCGGTCGGCAAAACCACCCTCAGTCAACTGCTGAATCTCCACTGGGCGCTGCAACTCTCTGCCGCTTTGTCCTCGGTTAGCGTTAGCGATACAGCATCCCTATTTACAGAGGCAGATCCCGCTCTCAGCCTCCCGGCCAGCGTGCCAGACACAGATTTGGTGCTGTTTGTCACGGCTGGAGACTTGACCCAGCAAGAGTATGAAGCACTGCAACAGCTCATTACGCAGGGGTATCGGGTGCTGCTGCTCTTTAACAAGCAAGACCAATATTTGCCCAGCGAACGCCCAACGGTGTTACACCAACTGCGGGAGCGGATTAAAGCAGAGTTGCCCATTGAAGACGTGCTGGCGATCGCCACCAATCCAGCCGCTGTTAAAGTGCGTCAGCATCAGCCTGATGGCACCGTTGCCGAACGATTAGAGCAACCCACGCCCGATCTGACTCCGTTGACCGATCGCCTTGGTCAACTCATTGCCCATCATCGCCAGCAGCTAATCCTGGCAACCGTGATGCGGCAAGCTGGCGATCTAAAGCAATCTATTCAGGCTGAACTCAACCGGATTCGACGCGATCGCGCTATGCCATTAGTTGAGCAATATCAATGGATTGCAGCAACAGCCGCATTTGCCAATCCGGTACCCAGTCTGGATCTGCTGGCAACAGCGGCAATTAACACACAGCTCATTGTCGATTTAGGCGCAATTTATCACCAGTCGTTTTCAGTAGAACAGGCTAAAACGGTTGCGGTAACCCTGGCGAGCCAGATGCTGAAGTTGGGCTTAGTTGAAATGACGACTCAGGCCGGAACCCACTTCCTTAAAAGCAATGCCCTGACTTATGTGGCAGGTGGTTTGCTGCAAGGCGTGAGTGCGGCTTATTTAACCCGCCTAGCAGGACTGAGCCTGGTTGAATATTTTGAGGAGCAAAGTGCAACCCCGACCACGGATGGGCTGTTCCAGGTCGATCGCTTTACCCAGAAACTGAAAGCAGTGTTCCAGGATAATCAGCGAACGGTGTTTATGAAGACGCTGGTAAAACAGGCGATCGATCGCCTCACACCCGAACCATCCCACACTGGCGTTGAAATCAAAGCGGGCGCATAAAAGACAGCAGCCGATGGAGCAAGTGAAGCGCTAATCCATCGGCTGCTGTGTTAAGGCAGAGTCGGCAATTGGTCGAGAGCTAGTTGACTAGTTTCAAGCGTCCCGCTTGAATAGAGTCGAAGACGCGGTTGAGCAGGCGGCGTTCGTCGCCAGTAATTTTGTCGGTCGCTAAAATGACCGAGGTGAGCTGCAAATGCTCCTTGCGGCTCATTTGCCCTGAGGCAATGATGCGATCGACCATTGCCCTGACGTCCATTGTTGGCTTGCTTGGAGTCGTCCAAACCATAGCGATATATCCTGGATGCAAAGAGATATGTGAAACGTTGGCTGTAGCGAAACTAACGGTTTACCAAATTAGCTGTATCTTTATTCTCTTGAAAGCCAACGAGACTTTGGCAAAGCTGTGGTAAGAATCGAATAAAGACTTGGTAAAACTAAGAGAGAGCCTTCCATACCGCTTGTGTAGCTAAATTGGATGGCATGTACTTAGATTGCCCACGTTCTTAAGGAGACATAACAGATGCAGATCAACCGACTGCCAGCATTGTCGGATAACTACATCTTTCTGCTACATGATCCAGAGCTAAAGATTGCAGCGGTGGTTGATCCAGCAGAAGCAGACCCGGTGTTGCAGCGGTTAACTGAACTGGAGGCAACCCTGGTTGCCATTTTTAATACGCATCACCATAGCGATCACGTTGGCGGCAATGCCAAACTGCTACGGCGGTTTCCAGAGGCTATTGTTTACGGTGGAGCAGAAGATCGGGGCAGAATTCCAGGACAAAAGATGTTTTTGCAGGAAGGCGATCGCGTTTCGTTTGGCGATCGCGAAGCAGATGTGCTGTTTGTACCCGGCCATACCAGCGGCCACATTGCCTATTACTTTCCGTCGGCTCAAGCGGGAGAGAGCGGAGACCTGTTTTGCGGAGATACGCTGTTTGCTGGCGGCTGCGGCAGGCTATTTGAGGGTACGCCAACCCAGATGGTCGATTCGCTGAGCAAGCTGCGCCTGCTGCCCGATAACACGCGTGTTTGGTGCGCGCACGAATATACGTTGAAGAATCTTCAGTTTGCCCTGACGGTCGATAACCAAAATTCTGACTTACAGGGACGGTTCCAGGACGTAACCCATCTACGGCAGCAGCTCAAATCCACCGTGCCGTCGGTGTTGGGAGTTGAAAAGAAAACGAATCCATTTCTGCGGTGGGATCAGCCTGCGTTGCAGTTGGCGACCAAAAGCCAGGAACCTGTACAAACCTTTGCCCGATTGCGCGGCATGAAGGATCGGTTCTAATTCCATCAGGTTTCATTAGGCTGACGCAAAAACACTGAGATTTGCGTCAGTTTAAGCAACAGTGGATGACAGCTCGACCGTGACGGGAGCGTGGTCACTCGGCTTTTCGAGTTTGCGGGGAGTTACATCAATGGTGCAGGCGATCGCCCGTTGGTAAAGACCCGGCGAAAGGTAGTGATGGTCAATCCGCCAGCCCAAATTCCGACGAAACGCAGCCGCACGATAATCCCACCAGCTAAACTGCCCACCACCCTGCTCAAACTTGCGGAAAGCATCGGCCAAGCCCAAGTCGAACACAGCCTGCTGCAACGCCTGCCGTTCTACATCCGTTGCCATAACTTGCTTTTCCCGCCCGCCAGGATCGTGGATGTCTTTGTCTTCAAAGGCAATGTTGAAGTCGCCACACACCAGCAGGTCAGGGTGTTGTGCCAGCAACGCTTTCAGGTAGGTTTGCAGAGTAGCCAGCCAGCGCAGCTTGTAGTTATACTTTTCGCTACCTACCGCAGACCCGTTGGGTACGTAAAGGTTGACGATGCGAACGCCATCTAAAACACCCGTGATGACGCGCTTCTGGTCGTCTAAGTTGCCGACTTCTGCTTCACCTAAAACAGCCGAAAAGCCGCTACTCACATCCTCTAACGGAGCTTTACTCAACAGCGCCACGCCGTTATAGGATTTCTGACCGCTGATATAAACGTGATACCCCAGCGTTTCCAGTGGCGATCGCGGAAAGTCGGCATCGGCCACCTTCGTTTCCTGAACACAAAGCACATCAACAGAATTAGTGTTGAGCCAGTTGCTAACATGCTCTAGCCGAGTTCGAATTGAATTGACGTTCCAGGTAGCGATCTTCATTGAGCAAGGGTCACTGACGAGCCGCTATCTAGCTTAGAGCAAGTTGGAACACGATAGCGATCGCCATCGGGAAGGGTGCCACTGGATTCATCGAATTTCGGCATTGCTAGAGGGTTCGATCGGCGATAGGCCAATCCGATCCAGCGTTTGCGGTTGTGATAGGTTGACCGTTTGAGACAAAATAGGAGCCGCCATTTGGAGAAAGACATCCTGGATGCCAAACTCTTGCTGGAGCGAGGTTTGAAGCTGATACAACAGGCGATCGCGTGCCCAGCCCTCCTGCAATGCCACACTAATATGTGCCGAGAGGGCTTCCTGCCCTAATGCAATCGTCCACACCCGCAAATCGCTGACGGCAACGACCCCTTCGAAATCCTGAAGATGGTTTTTTAGTTGCGCCATATCCAGATGAGCCGGGGCTTGTTCCAACAAAATCTTGACGCTGTGGTGAATCAGCGGAATTGCTCCTGCGCCGATCAATCCAGATACCACCAGGCTAATGGCACCATCTGCCCAGTTCCAATGAAACAACCAAACGGCGATCGCAGCAATGATGACCCCAACCGAACTCATGGCATCAGCCACCATGTGCAAAAACGCACCTCTTAAGTTGAGATCGTGATGGCTATGATCGTGCAGAAAGACGGCATTGAGGCTGTTGACCCCCAAACCAATCACAGCAGTAACCAACATCGGCAGGCTCAAAATTTCGGTAGGCGGAGCTTGCAGCCGAGTAATGGCTTCCCAGGCGACCCAAATGGCGATCGCCACCAGACCGACTCCGTTGGCCAGGGCGGCCAGTATCTCGACCCGACGATAGCCAAACGTGGCCTGATTCGATGGAGGAAGTTGAGCAATCCAGCTTGCCAGCAACGCGATGCCTAGCGCTACACTGTCTGAAAGCATGTGACCGGAATCGGCCAGCAGTGCCAAACTGTGGCTAAAAACGCTGACTCCAAGCTCAGTTAGCGAAAACGCAGTAATTAAAACTAACGCTGTCCACAACAGGCGAACTTTTTGGGCTTGCCGCTCTGGATCGATCTGACAGTGAGAACAGGTGGAATGATGATGCATTCGAACTAATTAAACTGAGCAATAACTGTTGAGCAATAACTGTAAAGCAAGTCTTTAACACTTGACTGCGCTGATTTTTAGAACTTCAGGCAGTATAACTAGCTTCATGGTGCTGTGAACTCATCTAAGCAGCCAGATTTATGGTCTGGATTGCAGTCAGCACAATCAGGCTGAGCCACCTACAGACAATAAAAATGGAAGCTATTTCAGGAAAGACCATTCCGTCTTTAGCTTCCACCGTTAGTTGGTCATCAGATTAGTTGGTCATCAGAACGGATGTCTGTACGTTTTACGTCTATTCGGGCTTGAGAGCCTGAAACATCTGTTTTGGAATCACGCCATGAATGCCCTTCACGATGTCTACCACTTGAGACACTTCAAAGTCGATCGCAGCACTGCCCAGCAATAGAGCATCCGGTTTGGTTAAACCGTATTCATCGCTAGCAATCCGCAGATACTCCCGTACCGAGTCTTTCATGGCTTCGTTCAGGTCTTCGTCGAGGCCGATCGCAATCCAGGCATCTGCAGTTTCACCCATTGGAGCCGTTAGCTCCATATCCTTGTGCAGCACTAGCTGAAATGTGGGCGTAAGAGAACACTCGATCGCCGTAAGCGCCACCTCTCCGTTCCCCTGAGCGCAGTGAGGATCGCCTGAGTAAAACAAGGCACCAGGAACCTGAACGGGCAGGTAAAGGCTGCTGCCCTCGCCCAGCCACTTAATATCAATGTTGCCGCCATACACACCAGGAGGTACCGAGTTAGCCGATTGCTCAACGTCCGCCGGAACCACCCCCATAATGCCCATAAACGGCTTGAGCGGAATATCAATATCCGGCAAACCGTTGGTTGGTTTGAACACACCGATCGCTTCTTCGGTCTTAAGCGGGATCACTTTGGTGTAAATTGGCTCACCGTTTTCTGGATACTCCCCTGGCAATGACCCTTTTCCATGACGGTTGGAAATCACGCCGTAGGGCACCCGATAATCAATGTTCAGGGTTTTAATTTCCAGAACATCCCCTGGTTCAGCTCCTTCCACATAAATTGGGCCAGTAATTACATGGGGACCCGGCCCAGTTTTTTCTACCTGTGCTTTAATCGTCATCTGATCGGCCAGGATGTCTTCCTGTTTGATTCCGCCCCCTGTCAAAAATTGGACGGTATCTCCCTGGTCAGCCAAGATCCCTTCATGGGATACGGTTTGCATGGTAATGCGATCGCCCGACTGCACTGTGAGAATGGGCTGACTATCCGGCTTAAACAATTCTCCCCAAATGACGTTTTCGGGCGTGGACTCAACCTCATACAGTTGTCCAACCGTTGCAGGCGTTGACAAGGCAACCCCAACCCATCCAGCCAGGACAAAGATGATAGCGGTATTAACGCCAACCCAGATAGGCCATTGGCGACGGCGCGATCGATACATCTGCCGCCAGTTTATCCGTCTAAACGGCCTCGATAAGGTAGCCGCGCCTGAGAGCAAGCTATCTGTTAGCTGCTTTAACCAAAACCTGCTCATATCTCTGTGATTTAGCTCCTAAAGTGGTCTCACACTACGGCTGAGTTGAAATCAATCAACCAGCAGATGAATTAGTGAACAACTTTTCAGAGATCAGGGTTGTAACCGAATGTACAGGATACGCCTGGTTGAATTGGGTAATTACTCGTCCCGTTGCCCTCTAAACCTTGGTTGGAGGCTATTTGAAACGGATTAACGGTCATCTTTATCAGGGCGCAGCATTTAGCAGATAGTCCTTGAAATCAATCCAGACGTGCCCGTCGCTGGCTTGCCGCAGAGTATGCCACGCCCTTAGCTCGGCTTTATTCATTTGAAATTGCGGTCATTCTGAAGTGCCAGAACTAGAAGTGACAATGGGTTCTAGAATGCGGATAAAGTCGAGCTTAGGACAGCTAGGGGCGATCGCAACAAAACCCACACCCCTAACCACTCTGTTTCAAAAGTGTCCTGACGAAATAGCGTTACTCCAGTAAGTTGAGATAGTTGGCGATCGTCGTTGCAATCTCCGAAGCAGTTGGAACGCTGTACTGAATAAAATCAACCTTTCCAGGTTTGACTGTCTTCAGCAACATCCCGTTGTAACCATTAGCGCTGGCATAAGCAGTCATCGAAATCTCCGGAACCTCCGTCTTACTATCAGCACCTACATATCTGCCCACAATGAAGCTGGTGTGAACAGCCGGGTCATGCTTCAAATAAAACCGAAAGTTGCGATTTAACAGGCTACCGATCAGCGCATCATGAGCCTCCTTGATTTTTTCTTCTAGCTGGTCGATTCTACAGACTGGTTGGCTTGAAGTGTCTGTGTTTGTGCTTTCCCCAAACAAGCGCCAACTGGTGCTGAGATTGATGAATGTTTTTCTAACTGTTTTAAGCATGGCTCACTGCCAGAAAGTTCAATCTAAGGTTGTTGTCATTCTGCCCACAAAAATCAGCAAAATTTAGCAATCAATCTTTACACTACACGGTTGATCAGACTGAATTACCCTGCCTGGGTTCCATCTTTTCATTTATTTCTCAAATGAAATAGCTTTACAATCCGTCACCTTAGCACTACACCAGCAGTCGGGTTATTTTCGGATAGGCTAGTTGTGATTGGTGGCATTGACGATTTGAAATTAGATATGGCAGTTTATCAGGTTCGACTCGTAAACCCAGAGAGTCGTCTCGATCGCACCATTGCTGTTCCAGACGATCAATTTATTCTGGATATTGCCGAAGATGAAGGCATTCGGCTGCCATCAGGCTGCAAACAGGGTGAATGCTCAGTTTGTGTTGCCAGGCTCGTCACTGGCACCCTGGATCAAAGCGAGCAACGGTTTCTTCGTCCGGCTGAACTAGAAGCGGGTTATGTAGTCACCTGTGTGGCCTATCCTCGTTCCGATTGCACCCTGCACACGCATCAGGAACAGGTGTTGTACCAGTCGGCACTCTATTTCGACCCTGGACACCCATAGCCAGACGGTTCAAACTGGAGCGCTTCAGTTGTACCAGCAGTACGCCTGTGCTGGTTGCGCCATCAAAACTAGGGGATTGAAAGCCTGAAAATCGAGAGCCTGCGCGTTGCAGCAAAAACCCGCGCCGAGAATCGTGCGGTACAACACAGAAAACTCTGCCCAATCTCGCTTTACTGAAGCTTACTCGCACTCAAGCGGGTGCTGGCTGATACCGTTTTGGCTTCAGATATACTTATGCGGATACTGCTGGTTGAAGATGATGCTCAATTGGGCGAAGCCTTGGCTGAAGCGCTCATCGACCAACGCTATGTCGTAGATATTGCCAAAGATGGAGAGCGAGGTTGGCAACAGGCAACAACACTTCCCTACGACCTGGTGTTGCTGGATGTTACCTTGCCCAAGCTAGATGGCATGAGCCTATGCCAACGGCTGAGAACGCAGGGCTATCAGCTACCGTTGATGATGTTGACAGCTCGCGATACCAGTGCCGACAAAATCATGGGCTTAGATGCAGGTGCCGATGATTACGTGGTCAAACCTTTTGACTTGCCAGAGTTAATGGCGCGGGTTCGAGCATTGCTGCGCCGGGGAAATGCGATCGCTTCTCCATTACTGCAATGGGGCAAACTACGGCTCAACCCCAGTACCTTTGAGGTGACGTACGACGATCGCTTACTGCGATTAACGCCCAAAGAGTTTTCGTTGTTAGAACTATTACTGTGCAATGGTCGGCGTGTCCTCAGTCGTGCCATGATGATCGAGCATGTTTGGTCGTTGGCCGACCCGCCCGAAGAAGATACTGTAAAAGCGCATATCAAGGGTTTGCGTCACAAACTGCGGTTGGCAGGTGCCCCAGAAGATCTGGTGGAAACGGTGCATGGATTGGGATATCGGTTGAAACAGGTAGAGTAAGAAGAAGCGGGGGAGACAATGCCCACCCTGCGAAACGTCTAGCAAACGTCTAGCAAACATCATCCTCAGACAATGTTTGGGCAGACACATAGTTCGGTGCGTCTCCTGGCTAATAGCCCATTGAAAATAACTGATAACCAGACCAGTTCAACCAAGAACGTCGCCTGTTGCCCCATCAAAATGCTGCGGCCTACATGCAAGATCTAGAGTGGGATGGTTGAATAAGTGAGGGGAATTTCAGATTTACTGTAACCCTGACTCGGCGCGGCACAACATGGGCTGAACACATGGCAATGGATTTTTTTGCAAGAACGAGCGGCACCTGGATTAACGCCATCACTGTTTTGCTAGGAACAGCGCTCGGCTTATTTCTACGAGGACGATTGCCGATGGCCATGCAGCAGGTGATTACTCAAGCCGTGGGGCTGCTGACTATTTTTATTGGCTTAGGTATGGCTGCCAGCCTGAACGACGTTACAGCCGGACAGGTTGACGGTGTAATCGTCGGACTGTTGGCTCTGGTGCTGGGTGGCTTGTTGGGAGAATGGTGGAAACTGGAAGCGTTGCTGGAGTCCGTAGGTGATTGGTTAAAGCGTCACTTCAAAGGTAAGGGCAGCTTTACGGAAGGATTTGTTGCCGCCAGTTTGCTGTTCTGTGTTGGCCCACTGGCACTCATTGGCAGCATCAACAACGGGTTGACCGGAGATAATGCGCTGCTTACCATCAAATCGGCAATGGATGGACTCGCAGCGATCGCCCTCACCAGCAGTTTTGGCATCGGAGTGGGTTTCTCGACCTTACCTATCCTGCTATATCAAGGTGGCTTGTCCTTAGGGGCAGGTGTGTTAGCGCAGAGCATTCCAGACCCCACCACGTCGCCACAGGTGCTGCTAGTGACTGGAGTGGGTGGGTTGATGATCGTAGGATTAGGATTCAATCTGCTAGAAGTGGCGCGTATTCGGGTGGCCTCCTTCCTGCCTGCCCTGCTTTTGGCTCCATTGGTTCACTGGATTGCATCCCAATTAACCTGAATCTCTGCCGTTGCTGCCGTTCCCCTTTGGCAATCGACACCGTCTCTTGTTAAAAAACTAGAATAGTTTGGTAGTTTCGTCGCATCATTTAAAGTGCAGCTATAGTGCAGCCATGTCCCTGAAGGATTGTTTCAATGACCCCTCCCTCCGACTTGCCCCCCGCTAAAGTTCTCATTGTTGAAGACGACCCCATGATGCAGCTTGGCCTGGAACAAGCGCTGGCTGGCTACCCCGGGCTAACCGTTGTGGGTCGTGCCGATGATGGCTATATTGCCGTTGAAGAAGCGCTGAGACTCAAGCCTGACATCATCGTGATGGATATTGGGTTACCTCGTCTGGATGGTATTGCTGCCACTCAACAAATTAAAGCAGCACTGCCCAGTGTGCGTGTGGTGATGTTGACATCTCATACTACTGAGAATGAAGTGATTGCCGCTCTATCTAGCGGTGCAGATGCGTATTGTGTCAAAGGAACGAGCGTCGATCGGTTGATTACGGCGATCGCAGCCGCGCAAGAGGGAGCCAGTTACCTTGATCCCCAGGTGGCTCGGCGCGTGATGGATCACCTGAAACCCAGCGCCCCCACCGAAACAGCGATGATCGGTCAACTATCTCAGCGAGAATTGGAAGTATTGAAGTTGATGGTAGAAGGACAGAGTAACCCCGAAATTGCAGCAGCTTTATACCTGAGTCCGAATACCGTCAAAACTCACGTTCGAGGCATTATGAATAAACTGGCGGTTGACGATCGCGTTCAGGCCGCTGTAATTGCGCTGCGGGCAGGGATAGTATAAAAGATACGACTAAAGAAATATATAAAGTAACTCTGCTGATAGTGAAATTAAAGAAGAAACAAAGTTAGTTGAAAGAACAATACGAAGTCTTCAACAAAAATCTTCTTTAGGGTATAAATCTCCTTCTGAAGTAGGACGGACGATTATAGAATTCAGTGATTAGAATTAGTTATTGTCTGTCGCCATAGTAGCCCCCAAAAGCACAGCGACTTTATCTGCTTCGATTATGAGATTTGATGTCTCACTTCAGGCCAATTGCTAAAGCGTGGGTGTTGGATTCAAGCTTAAATCAGTTCAATTTCACCACGAGTCAAAAGGATGCAGACAAATTTTGATCTATCTAAGATCAAAACTTGGCGCTGTAACAACGCGAGCATTCTAAAACTCGGCAGCAATACCTGAACTATCAACAGATAAGCTGTCGCGCCAATGAGGTTACAATCTACCTCCTACATGGTTAAGGCTAGAAGCTAGCCGCTTCTACTGTACTGTTTTCGGTTTGGACTTGCTGTATGACAACTTTTGAAGATATTTATCAGTTCTTTCAAAATCCTCCTCCGTTTTATCTGAATAAAGAACTAGCCGTTTGCTATGTTCTGTCTGTACTTTTACGTCAAGATTCGTACGGTACCGAACTGATCCATCTTCTAGAACAAGAGTATTCTAGTTATAGACTCTCAGATACAGTGCTATATAGTGCGCTGAAGTTTCTAGAAGATGCAGATGCGATTACAGGGTATTGGAAGAAAGTAGAAGGTCGAGGTCGTCCTCGACGCATGTATCAAATTAGCCCGGATTGGAAGTCTAAGGCAGAGGAACTTTCATACCTTTGGCACAGTTATGCTGACAAAAAAACGTTAGTTCATCAGCATTAATTTAAGACGAATATAGGCAAGCAGTTGCCAAATTGGAGCTTCCTTAGTGCGGTTTTGGTTCGCAATTGGCGGCTGGCAAGCTTTAACAGTTAGGTTAATCCTGACTTGAATCTAAAGTCTCAAAATTTAATTGAATTACCGCGTTGTTGCACCAGTAGGTGCCCCATTCACTAGAGAGTAGGGCACTAGCTGGTGCAAATTCTATAGCTTCTGTACAGTAGGAAAGGAGAGGTATTCTGTGGATTAATCTGTGGATTAATCTGTGGATTCAGTAGTCCTCTCTTGTCTTTAAGTTGTTCATGCGGTTTGTATGCAAACGTCCGTTCTGTCGTCTACTGCCTTGTTGACTGTTCTACTGGCGATCGGGCTTATTTTCTTCATTCGAGCCTCGACCAAAGCCCGCATTCAAGTGGTTCAGCTCGTCACCGAACAGGAAGAAGAACCGCTATTGCAGCAGTTAGAGCAGTACTTCACGCAGCGTGCTTATCGAATTGTGGCCGTTGATGCCGCCCACCAACAGGTTACGTTTGAAGGGTTGGTTCGTCCTAGCGTGTTTCTGGCCGTTTTCCTGACCACACTAGCCGCAATCGGCACTCTTTGCCTCGCGTTGGTGCTGGCGCTCCTGTTTCCGGCCTTTGCTGCCTTTTTTCCAATTTTGCTCGCGATCGCCCCGATCGCCGGCATTTTCTATTGGCGCAAGTCGGCTCGCCCCGAACGGGTAACACTCCAGGTTCAGCCGTTTTCTGCCACCCCTGCATCAACGTATTCAGCAGCAGCCCAGAGTCTACTCACTGTCACAGGCCATCGAGATGAACTGGCTGAACTGCAACAGTCATTTAATTTAAAACAGTTTGAAGCCGAGTCAGCTTAAACTCTGTAGCAATCGCACCTGCTCTTGAGGTACGTTTACAGTGCTAAAACTAGAGCACAACTCTAACTCAAACAAGGGGCAACACACCTCTTGACGAAATGGCGTTGGGTCTGAGAATTTCCGTCTCTGCTACACCGTTGTGAGGGTTTGACTTGGTGAACGGCACGAAGCTGATGGCTCGCCTCCAAGCATTGCAAACACAGTGGAGGCAAGCTCAAACATTTCCAGAATTTCCGGCTTATCAACAGTGGCGACGTAGATTTTTGCAACATCGGCTGCGGTTAGGGTTGCGAATTGCCATCATTGCCTATTTGACGTTTATTATTCTCGATTTGCTGCGAACGGTAACCAACCCCGATCGCTGGGACCCAACCTGGATAACCATGGCCATTAGTGCCGAGATCGGGCTGGTGCTTTGTCTCATCTTGCGCCATAGCCCGATGGGGAAACAACGCCCAGAGCTGATCTTTTTGGGAGCGTCCTGGTCTGTAACTCTAGTGGAGCAGGTATGGGCAACCTCGCGCGGCGTTGCTTTTCCAGGATTGTTTGCCTGGACGCTCGTGTTCCTGACTCAGGCGACGATTTTACCGCTGCGGTGGTCGCTACACCTGGCTTCTCAAATCGGCGTTCTACTGTACTATTACGGTATTAATACCCTATTAGAATTAACCCCAGCCGATCAGCCGCTTTGGGATGCCAGCCAGGTGCTTTACCTGTTTTGGTTTTGTGGCATTTGCGATTTGTCTGTGTTTCTCTATGAACGCCTGCAACAGTCCGAATTTCAGGCTCGGCGCGAATTAGAAATAGAGCAGCAGAAGTCTGAGCAGTTGTTGCTCAACATTTTGCCCGCAGCGGTTGCAAAACAGTTGAAGCAGGAACATCGAACCATTGCCGAAAGCTTTTCGGATGTAACGGTGCTGTTTGCCGATATCGTTGATTTCACTCGGCTGTCGGCAGGTATTCCGCCCGATGAGATGGTCGATTTACTGAATCAAATCTTTTCGGCCTTTGATCAACTGGCCGATCGCCACAATTTAGAGAAGATCAAAACCATTGGCGATGCTTATATGGTGGTGGGTGGTTTGCCCGTTGAGCGAGCAGACCACATTGAGGCGATCGCCGATATGGCGCTGGACATGCAAACCACCATGACTCGCTTCACCACACGTCAAAATCAGGCACTCCACATTCGGATTGGAATTAACAGTGGCCCTGTAGTTGCCGGGGTCATTGGCACGAAAAAGTTTATTTATGACCTTTGGGGCGATACGGTAAACGTAGCCAGCCGCATGGAATCTCAAGGCTTGGCAGGCCGAATTCAGGTCACGGAAACCGCCTACTTAAAGTTAAAAAAACACTACTGGCTTGAACCGCGCGGCTCTATTGAAGTAAAGGGCAAAGGGGCAATGATGACCTACCTGCTCTGTGGCAAACGATAGCTGACAACGTGCTTCTGCCTCGGCTCGATGAATTGCCTCTCAAAATATATGAATATCTGTTCATATGTTGTATGATTGAGCCATACGCAATTGAGGATCTGATTATGTCTACTGTGACCCAAATGAAATGCGCCTGTGACCCATGCCTGTGCATCGTTTCCACCGAAGATGCCGTTCAAAAAGATGGAAAGTACTATTGCAGCGAAACCTGTGCAGAAGGGCATCCCAACGGACATGGTGATTGTGGGCACACTGGCTGCACCTGTTAATGCACCGTTCATTCCATAGAAAAAAGGGGCACATGAATCATGCGCCCCTTTTTTCTAATCAATCCTGGCTGAGAGTGTGTGGCTTAAAGACTGGACATCACGTCTCTAGCGGCTGCAAGCGTGCGATCGATATCTTCATCGGTGTGCGCCAATGAGGTAAAGCCAGCTTCAAACTGGGAGGGAGCTAAATACACACCTCGCTCTAACATGCCTCGATGGAACCGGGCAAACTTTGTCGCATCCGACTGTTTTGCATCTTCATAGTTATGCACCGGACCTGCGGTAAAGAAAAAGCCAAACATACCGCTGATTTGCCCACCGCAAGCTGCGTGCCCTGTTTCTTTGGCAACAGCTAACATTCCATCCGCCAACCGTTTAGTGACGCGATCGAGTTCCTCATAGGCTTCTGGGCGCTGCAACAGTTCCAGCGTTTTAATCCCTGCCGTCATTGCCAGGGGGTTGCCCGACAGCGTTCCTGCCTGATACATAGGACCAGCAGGAGCCACCATTGACATAATGTCTTGCCGCCCACCGTATGCGCCGACAGGCAAACCACCGCCAATAATTTTACCCAATGTGGTTAAGTCGGGTGTTACTCCAAACTTTTGCTGAGCGCCTCCGTAAGCAATGCGGAAGCCTGTCATCACCTCATCAAAGACTAAGAGCGCCCCATAGTCTCTTGTAATTTCCCGTAAGCCTTCTAAAAATCCTGCATCGGGCGGAATAAAGCCAGCATTGCCGACTACAGGTTCCAAAATGACACCTGCAATTTGATCTGGATTCTCCACAAACAAAGCTTTGACGGCTTCTAAATCGTTGTAGGGAGCCGTAAGAGTGTCCTGTGTCGTGGTTTTGGGCACACCGGGCGAGTCGGGCAACCCCAATGTGGCAACGCCAGACCCCGCTTTAACCAGGAACATGTCGGCGTGTCCGTGGTAACACCCTTCAAACTTAATCACTTTGTCGCGTCCGGTAAAGGCTCGCATCAAGCGCAGCACTGCCATACAGGCTTCGGTACCCGAATTGACAAATCGCACCATCTCAATGCTAGGTACGGCATCAATTACCATTTGAGCCAGCACATTTTCCAGATAGCACGGGGCACCAAAGCTAGTTCCTTTATCGATAACATCATGCAGCGCCTTCAGCACGTCTGGATGGGCATGACCGCAAATAGCAGGTCCCCATGAGCCGACATAATCGATATATTGGTTGCCGTCTACATCCCAAACATACGCACCTTTCACCCGATCGAACACAATGGGCTGCCCACCCACCGATTTAAAGGCGCGAACAGGTGAATTTACGCCTCCCGGCATTAGCTTTTGAGCCGCCGCGAAGATCTCTTCCGATTTATTGGTTTTCAAGTTTGTCGTAGTAACCAAGACTTTCTCCCTTGCAAACGTACACTCTTAATTAAGGGCTGACTGTCGTTAAAGATGAACGCTCAATTTATTATCCTATTGATGAGAAGCCGCAATTCCCAATTACATCTCTAAACAGCATGGTAGCCAGCGATTCCCTCCCTCTCCATTCAGCTATCCCGGTTGATAAGATTCGTTACAACGACCAGGGACTCGTTCCCGCCATTGTTCAGGACTACCTGGATGGCACTGTGCTGATGATGGCATGGATGAACCCGGACTCGTTGCAAAAAACGCTGGAAACAGGAGAAACCTGGTTCTGGAGCCGATCGCGCTCTGAGCTTTGGCATAAAGGCGCAACATCCGGGCATCTGCAAACGGTGAAATCCATGCGCTACGACTGCGACAGTGACGCTATTTTAATCAGCGTCGAGCAGATGGGGGATGTGGCCTGCCACACCGGAGAGCGCAGTTGTTTCCATCAGGTTGATAGTACCGTTCAGCCCCCTCCAGCAGATACGCTGACTCAGGTGTTTGAGGTAATTTGCGATCGCCGCGACAACCCCAATCCCGACTCGTATACCTGCAAGCTGCTAGCAGGTGGCGACAACAAAATTTTGAAAAAAATTGGCGAAGAAGCGGCTGAAGTCGTAATGGCGTGTAAGGACGATGATCCAGACGCGATCGCCGGTGAAGCCGCCGATTTGCTCTATCACACGCTAGTGGCTCTGGCTCACCACCACGTTGATGTGCGAGCTGTGTATCGAAAGCTGCAAGAACGGCGACGTTAAAGGAGCTAAAGTCTAAAGCAAGTTTGGAACAAGCCAGTGCAACCTTTGTTTTCCTTTGCCTTTGCCACATTTGTTGCTCTATTTCCGATCGCCAACCCGATTGGAGCCATCCCCATTTTCTACAGCTTGACGGCAAGAGATACCCCTCGCTATCGAGCCAAACAGGCTCGTTTTACGGCTATCAACGTAGTCTGGGTGTTAGCCGCTTTTTTAGTCATGGGAAAGTTTATTCTGTCATTTTTTGGCATTTCCCTGGGAGTATTGCAGATTGCGGGTGGGTTGTTGATTTCTCACACTGCCTGGGAAATGGTAACCGCCCGACAGCGGTTAACCGGAGCCGAAAGCGCAGAGGCGATCGACAAAGACGATATTTCGTTTATTCCAATGGCAATTCCAATGCTGAGTGGCCCAGGGGCGATCGGCGTTGTCATTGGTCTTTCCGAACGGACGGATCAGTGGTTAAGCTACCTTGGCTGTTTAGTTGGCATTGTTTTGCTGGGCATAGCGCTGTATCTTTGCCTAACCCTGGGCGAGTCGCTGGTAAAGGTACTCGGAAAAAACGGATTAGGGGCATTAAACCGGGTGCTGGGCTTTTTTATTCTGGCGATCGCTGTTCAATTTGTTGCCGATGGCACCCTGGCCTTCATCCAAGAAGCGGCTCCCAGTCTTCTGCGCTAAACAAATGCCATTACAGGAACAACCGACTAGTTCGTGACGGGCACAGAGGAAGTTATGCGATCCAGATAGCGCAGGATGCCAATGGCTAACAGCACGCTCAGGGCAGAAACAATCCAGAAGCCATCGGCAATGGTGCGCGGTTGATCCATGACCCAACCGCCCAAAGCAGGCCCCACAAAGTAACCAACCGCCCAACACAAGGAATTGATGGCCAGGTAAACACCCCGCAGAGCTTCAGGCGCAAGATTCACTACCAACGATGATGCCGCAGGCGTGTAGGCAACGGTGGCGATCGCCAGAACGCTCAAGCTAAATCCTGCCCAGAGAAGTTGCCCGGTGACGGCGATTCCGGTCAGCCACGTTAACCCGAAACCAATACCCCAGAATACAGCCGAGATCATCAAAACCTGTGGACGGCTAAATCGGTTCAGGCCACGCGCCACCGGAAGTTGGGTGATGGCAGTCAGCACAACGTGCCACGAAAACAGCGTGCTGATGGTTGTGGACGAAAACCCAACCTGTCCTTGCGCTCCCTGGACGTAGTTGGTGAAATAGAGCGGCATGGCGCTGTTGATCTGCGCTAAATAGGTGGTGAACAAAATATTGACCAGAACGTACACCAGCAAAGGGCGATCGCGCAAAGCTCGACCCCATCCCTGAAACATCCGTCTTGAGGTTTGCTGCGTGCTTAATGTTTCTGCGATCGCCCAATAAATAATGCCAAGAAAGACCACAAATGAAATGCCGTCGATCACAAATAAGGCTCGATACGCACCTGTTGCAGCAATTAACCAACCGCCCAATACCACACCCAACCCAACCCCTAAACTATCTCCCAACCGAGTTAGGGCGTAGGCTTCATTCCGTTGATCCACGGTCGTGATATCGGCCACAACCGCTTCCGTCGCCGGCCAGTACAGCCCAATTCCCAGACCCATCAGCAAGTTGCCGAGCAAAAAGGTAGGAAAGTCATAGGTCAAAGCCAGGAACACATCGGCAAGAGCAGAGACGGCGGCAGACAGCAATAGAGTTTTTCGTCGCCCCCATCGGGGTGAATCGGCAAATGAGCCGCCCACAATGCGTCCTGCAATGCCAGCGATCGAGCCGCTACCGATGCCAATCCCCACCACTGTTGCCGATAGCCCAACCTGATTCACAAAAAAAATAGGAGCGTAAAACAACGTAAATCCGCTGCCAAGCTGAGACAGCAAACGACCCGCAATTAAAATCCAGACGCGATGATCTAAGCGAGGCAGCCATGTGAGAAGTTTTTGCACCGAATTGGAGGTAAAGGATACGACTGCTCCAGCGCGGCAATTGCTGCCGATAGATTGTCTCTTTGTCAGTGTAATGAAAGTTGGTGGTATGGACGCGGCTGAATTTTGAGGCTTCCTGGCTCAAGTCGTTGAGACATCGGTGGAATGGGTGTGAACTTTGTGTTCCTGCTGGAATGGCGAAAGACACGTACCTTTTCGGAAGATTGCAAGAGGCCAGGACGGTGGACAGATTTTGATAGGATATCCTTGCTAAACCAATGGCTCGCGGTTGGGTAAAATCCTGTGACAAAATTCTTGTTTATAACGGATCTCGACAACACCCTAGTTGGAGATGATGCGGCTCTTAAAACGCTGAATTACCACCTGGAACAGCACCGTCAGGCTTACGGCACGCTGATCGTTTATGCCACGGGGCGATCGCCAGAGCTTTACCAGGAACTGAAAACCGAAAAACCGTTTTTGCTTACCCCCGATGCCCTCCTGTTGTCAGTGGGTACCGAGATCTACCATCACGGCCAGGATGATTTAGATCCAGATTGGGTTGCAGAATTATCCCACGGCTGGGATCGTGACCAGGTAGCGGCGATCGCCGCTCACTTTGCCGACCTGGTGCCCCAATCGCCGCAAGAGCAAACTCCATTTAAGGCCAGCTATCACCTCAGCCAGGAAGTTGCTCCGATGGTCTTGCCGCAGCTAGAAGCTTCCCTACAAAAACAGGGATTAGACATTCAGCTTATCTACAGTAGCGGTAAAGATTTAGACATCCTGCCAAGCCGGGGCAACAAAGGAGCGGCGATCGCCTTCTTGCAGCAAACCTGGAGGCTACCGGGCGATCGTCTGGTGGTGTGCGGTGACTCTGGTAACGACATTTCTATGTTTGCGGCGGCTACAGGTAAGGGAATCATTGTGGGCAACGCTCAACCTGAGTTACGAGAGTGGCATCACGCCAATCCATCTCCCCACCGTTATGTATCCAAAGCGCACTGTGCGGGTGGAATTTTGGAAGGGTTGCGGCACTTTGGCTTTCTGGAGGCGTGAATAATGCACGAACGCTAGGCTATAGATAACGACGAATGCATCAATGGTTCCGCCCATGTTCAGGTCAATGTTCCCCGCCTCATGATTAGTTACTTAAAAGGAACTGTTGCCAGTCTGCAAAAAATCAGCCCTAGCCGTGTGGTGTTGATTCTGGAAGTCAATCAGCTCGGATACGAAATTCAGGTGCTTCCCCGCTGGGCACAGCACCTCCCAGAGGCGGAAGACACCGTCCAACTGTTTACTCACCTGCAAATTCGAGACGATCAGATGGTGCTGTTTGGCTTTGGCTCAGCAGCAGAACGAGATCTATTCCGCCAATTGATCAGCGTCAGTGGCATCGGCCCTCAGCTCGCCGTAGCCCTGCTCGACAAATTGGGACTGCAGGATTTAGTGCAGGCGATCGTCTCCAGCAACACGCGGATGCTGGCATTAACGCCTGGGGTGGGCACCAAGACGGCTGAACGCATTGCTTTAGAACTCAAAGGCAAACTGGCGGAGTGGCGAATGCAGTCTGGCTTGGCTCCAACTCCTGGTGCTGGGCCAACCTCTGCCATTCAAGAAGATGTGGAAATGACGTTACTGGCATTGGGTTACAGCAGCGGCGAAATCATGCAAGCTCTGCAAGCGGTCGGTCAGAAGACCGCTCTTTCCAAAACGTCCAATGCCGAAGACTGGATTCGAGAAGCGATCGCCTGGCTCAGTCAGTAACACCGAGCCGCATCACCCCACCCTAACGATTCAGAGTGTCGTGGCTTTGGCACACCGCACCCAACTCACCGCTTACCGCTCTTTTTAACCTCTACCCTCCCCGTGAGAGAGCCGCTATGATAGGATGGTTGACTGCATATTGATAAGGAACTAGGAATAAAGTACATCCATGGCACTGGTACAAGAGCGCAAACACGAAATCATTTCTGAATACCAAATTCACGAGACCGACACCGGATCCGCCGATGTGCAGGTGGCAATGCTAACCGAGCGGATCAACAAGTTGAGTGCTCACCTGAAGCAGAACAAAAAAGATCACGCGTCTCGTCGCGGTTTGCTAAAAATGATTGGGCAGCGCAAGCGGTTGCTGGCCTACATCATGAAGAATGACCAAAAGCGCTATCGTGCCTTGATTCAGCGTTTGGGTATTCGGGGTTAAGAGTAAAGCGTATGGCTCCTCAACCCCCTTCGCAATCAAACGACAATACCGATACTTCAAGCCGCGATCGCCTTCCGTTTGAACCGGCCAAAAGCCGCAAACAGGCTGAAAAGAAGGCCGCAGCAACCAAATCCGCCACTGAAAAGCCACGCCGAACCGCCTCCAGCAATCAAACCACTATTCCAGATGTAGTCAGTAAGCGAATGGTGCGTCGAATGGCCTTGTTCTGCGGCATTCCAACGGTCTTTGGCATGTCCACGTTTGTGGCCAGCTATCTGGTGGTCAGCAACAATCTAATCGAGCTGCCCAATGTTGCGGTTGTCCTGGTCAGCATGGGCTTCTTTGGATTGGGCGTACTCGGGCTAAGTTATGGTGTCCTTTCAGCCTCTTGGGATGAAGAAATTCCTGGCAGCAAGTTGGGTTGGGTAGAGTTCACCACCAACTTAGGGCGAATGACCAAAGCCTGGCGATCGGCAGGTAAATAATCGTAACAACCCAACCCGGCACCCCAGGTCAGGTGAAGGTAGGGGGGCACTGTCGGTCGTAGAATATCGAAGGTTGGGCGACTAACCCATCTGAGAGGTTTAGAAAACAACTCACTTAGCTAGGAAGTTTGACATGATTGTTGTCATGAAGATCGGCACTCCTGACGTTGAAATCGCTCGATTGGGCGACGAATTCGAGGCATGGGGGCTGACACCTGAAAAAATTGTCGGTAAGCACAAGACGGTCATCGGTTTAGTGGGCGATACGGTTGATCTGGATGTGCTTCAGATCCAGGAATCCAGTCCCTGGATCGAGCAAGTGTTGCGAGTTGAGAAGCCATTCAAGCGCGTCAGTCGAGAATATCGTCACGGTGAAGCCAGTGAAGTAATTGTCTCTACGCCCAATGGCCCCGTGACTTTTAGCGAACATGCGCCTGTTGTCGTCGTCGCAGGGCCTTGCTCGGTCGAAAACGAAGCCATGATCATTGAGACGGCTCGTCGCGTCAAAGCGGCTGGGGCACAATTCCTCCGGGGTGGAGCCTACAAACCGCGCACGTCTCCCTATGCGTTCCAGGGACATGGCGAAAGCGCATTGGGTTTATTGGCGGCTGCCCGCGAAGCAACGGGACTCGGCATCATCACCGAAGTAATGGATACGGCTGACCTGGACAAGGTGTCAGAGTTTGCGGATGTCGTCCAGGTGGGTGCCCGCAATATGCAAAACTTCTCTTTGCTCAAGAAGGTAGGGGCGCAAGACAAGCCAGTCCTGCTGAAACGCGGCATGTCTGCCACTATCGAAGAATGGTTGATGGCGGCAGAATATATTCTGGCTGCCGGAAACCCAAACGTGATTTTGTGCGAACGAGGCATTCGGACGTTCGATCGCCAATATGCCCGAAACACGCTGGATTTAGCGGTCATTCCCGTGTTGCGATCGCTCACCCACCTACCGATCATGCTGGATCCCAGCCACGGTACGGGTCGGGCTGAATATGTTCCATCCCTGGCCTTAGCATCTGTTGCCGGGGGAGCCGATTCCCTCATGATTGAGGTACATCCCAATCCGGCCAAAGCTCTGTCTGATGGCCCCCAGTCCCTCACACCCGAGCGGTTCGATCGCCTCATGCAAGAATTAGCCGTCATTGGTAAAGCGGTTGGACGTTGGCCTCAGGCTGTCGCCGTTGTCTGAAGTGACGTCTAAAGTGGCTATTTAAACTGATCCATTCTTTCAATTAAAGACGTTGCGTTCAAATCTGCTTTCCTAAAGCTGAACGCAGCGTTTTTTTATGTCAACGTTTTGCAGAAGAACAGGCGACCAAAAAATAGGGCACCTGATGAGAGTGCCCTGAAATCAAACTGTAGTTATGTTGTAGTTGTGGAATCGTAGTGGAGCGGAGATCGTCTGCTTACTAAGGAGTAGGCTGGTTAACTGGCTTAACTTCTTTGGTAATTTCTTTGCTAAGGTCTACCGCTGCGCCTTCCAGGGTCGGAATCGCCCAGTTGATCAACTGCAATTCTCCAACCGTTTTGTCGTCTCCAGTTTTAGACATCGCCAAAGCAAGCTGAGGTGACTCTACCATCTGAGCCAGGGCATAGGTTAACAGCTCACCTGGGTCAAGCGCCAACCACCCCTGCGGCGTGCGTTCCCGAAACTCAAAGTGCAAGTGTGGCCCAGTTGATAACCCAGTACTGCCCACTCGGCCAATGACCGTGCCTTGTTCCACCCACTCTCCAGGTTGAACAAAGATTTCAGACATGTGAGCATACAGCGTTTCTTTCGTGGACTTCTCGTGTTGCAATACAACCGTTAATCCATATCCCTGCATGAAGTCGGCGATCGACACCTGCCCTTCAAATGCCGCCAATACGGGTGTTCCCATGGGAGCACCTAAGTCCGTTCCCGAATGGAGGCGATAGGTGCCAGCAATGGGGTGTAACCGCCAGCCAAATACAGAGGTAATCGCAGCGGGAATCGATAGCGGAAACATCAAACTCACATTGCCGTTACCAATTCGAGCTTGAGGACGAGCTGAAATATTGTAGAAGTCGCGTCCAGATGGGGCTGTGCCGCCTGCTCGAATGCCACCAGCGCTGAGGCTAACCGGCCCCAGACTAACGGAGCTAAGGCTTCCAGCACTTCCACTGGGTCGAGCCTGACCGTTACTGGCAACCGCATTTGAGTTGCAGATGCTATTGGGCACGCCTTGCCCAGCGTTTAGCACCGTTTGGCATCCTGTAGAGCGCTCCGAAAGCACAATAGAGGGCTGCGGACGGGTGGCTCCAATACTGTAATCGGTTGAGTCGATGTAGGCATTGCCAAATTCGGTAGCCGAGGGCGACTCAACTGCGCGGTTAAGGTTGTCTAAATTACCCAGATTATTCAAGTTGTCCAGGTTGGTGACGCTGTCAATCGTGACGTTTGTACCTGGAACGGCTGAATCAGACGTAGCACGCTCTGGAGTAGAGGTTGCGCTCGCAGGCACCTCTGGTTGAGCTGCGCTGGGGGTGGGTGCCTCTACCGCAGCAGGCTGTGGCTGGATGGTTGGAATTGATGTGGGCGCAACCGGAGCAGGGGCAGCAGGTGCCGGGGCAGGTGCGACGGGTGCCGGAGCGGCAGGCGATACAAGCAAATCTTGAGCGCTGGGCACAACAACGGCATCAGGAGCTGGCTGACTTTGGGCGATCGCAACCCCACTCCCCAACATTCCTAATCCTCCTAACCAGGCTACCCCCTGCGCTACCAAGAAGCGCTGATCAATGGTTCTAGATGTGATGCGAGTAGAGTGATTTTGTTCAGTCATTGCTAGCGCCTGTACGAGATAGTAACCTCGAATGTCCTTTCATTGAATTTTGACCTGGGTCAAAACGTTAGCCAATCTAGATATAGTCAATCTAGACTATGCCGTATGGGATGCAAATCGACTTCATCCACCTGATTCACCTAACCGGATGAGTTAGTTCAGACGGTTGAAGATTATCCCTTTGAAGATACCGTTGATAGGATTTCAAACGCAACGGTGTTCACGATAACATCCTGCTCATCTAGTCGCCAATAGTAGAGTTCCAGTTCCAATTTTCCCATCTGACAAGCCAGCCTATCAGTTCTGCAAACAGTCCTGCAAACAGTCCTGCAAAGAAACGCCGTTATCCATCACCCTACCTTTGACCGTAGCCAAGCTGAACCGTTCCTGGCTTCAGGGCAACTTCCGTTGAGGCTGAGCCGGATGAGTGGGTGGCAGTTGAAGACAGGCAAACCCGCAATTCTCCAGCTTTTGTGACCCCTACTACGTTTCCCTCACGGTTATCTATTGCGATCGACCGTCCCATGCTGGTGAGGAGTGCCTGGTAAGAGGCCAAAACTGCATCAATTCCCTGCTGTTGCCAGCGGCAATAGCCTGCCATCAGCCCTTGAAGGACGATCGCCGCCAGCCGTTCAATGGACTCAATGGGCTGAATGGATGGAATAGCTTCCACGGAACAACGGGTCAGAGAATGCTGGTTAAGAATAGTCTGCAAATTGATGCCCGTCTCTGGTACGGGGTTGCTCCAGTTAATTCCCACTCCCACCACCGCTTGGGCAATCTGTCCGTGCTGAATTTTTGTCTCCGTTAAAATTCCTCCCAACTTCTGCCCGTCTATCACCAGGTCATTGAGCCACTTGAGCTGTACCGGAATCCCAAACTGACGTAATGCAGTAGCAACGCCCCAGGCACTGCACAGGGTCAGTTGCGCTCCATATTCTGCGGCCAGAGTTGGAGAGAGCGCTAACGAGAGATACAGTCCACCGGGCGGCGATTGCCATTGCCGTCCCCATTGTCCCCGTCCGGCTTGCTGTTGCAGCGCAATCACAACGGTTCCTTCACGGGCACCCTGCTCCAGCAGGTGCCAAAGCGTACGATTGGTAGACGGCAGCGTTTCAAACAGATGAACAGAGAATTGATTGAGCTGCTTGAGCTGAAGCCCATCTAGTTGAATGTAGTTTTGTTGTAGTGCCGCTTCTAGCTGTTGCCGATCGAATTTCACCCCATCCCCCGCAACGGTCGTGGCTTAAATTAGCATAGATGTGTTTGGCTACTTGCGATCGCCCCTTACACTCAATGCACACCTGGCACTGGCAAACCTGGCAAGGACTCTCTTACCTCACCTGTAGCGTGTTAGAGCCGTACTCCCACGGCTTTTTCACCCAGCAGTTTTCGCCTCGCCCTCCAGAGGAATTGGTCAATGTTTTAGATGCGGAGGCGCAGGTCTATCGGGTTAAGCAAGTCCACGGTGACGTGGTGCTAACCCCCTCTGAAGTCGAAATAATTCAGAGTCAAACCGCAGGCAAGCTTGAAACCGCACCACCCCTACCGGATGCTGACGGCTTATTAACCGACGACAGCGACCAGGCCGTTTGGGTGTGTTCAGCAGATTGCACCCCCGTGCTAATTGCAGATGTTGAGAGCGGCCAGGTTGCGGCCATTCATGCAGGCTGGCGCGGTACTGCCGCAGAAATTGTGCCAAAAGCGATCGTTCGGCTGCAAGACCAGGGCAGCCAACTGCAAAACTTACGAATCGCAATGGGGCCGGCGATCGCTGGCGATGTTTACCAGGTTTCAACCACCGTTGCGGCTGAAATTGGCGCAACGCTTGTACCGTCTGCCCTAACTCACTCGCCCGAATCGATTCTAGAAGCGCTGTACCAGCTTCCTCATTCACCGTTGTTAGCCGATCCGCAACCGGGACGCGCCCGGATTGATGTGCGCCAGGTGAGCGTGCTGCAACTGGAAAAAATGGGAATTCAACCCGATCAGGTGGCGATCGCACCCTACTGCACTTATCAATCTCCAGAACACTTTTTCTCGTACCGACGCAATCGGCTGAAGAAAGTGCAATGGTCAGGCATTGTCAGTGGGTAAACGAACCAGCAAGCAAACTAACACCAATTTCAGCCCCTTGGCTTGCCCACAGACAACAACGAGGCTACGATTGTAATCAAATCGGCAGGGCAAGCATCAACGTTTATTTCAAATGCCATTCAACGCAAATCTAAGTATCTGCTTGCTGCTCAAAACGTGATAGCCGTAAAAGTGACTTTGGCAGGGTAAAATGGCACCCCAACAATCGTAAAACCGTAATTCTTTATACAGGGCTGTTTCCATTTTTGTAACCCGCTTCCTGAGTTCCAAACCGTGTGTTAAGAGGCTTTAAAATAGGAACCGCCTGAACGGTAGTCCAGGCGGAGTGTGGTGTGAGGAGTGAACGGAAACTTGCGTCTCCGCTTCCTTTATTGTAAGCGAAGGTTATCAGTTTGCCATTAATTCGAGACATTTGTCTCAAATAAACTTATCAAACGGAACTGCTTTTCTCGTTAGTTCTACTGTCTCTTTAAAAACCCGCCGGAATTGACCTGCGGCACTGAATTTTATGCAATCTTGACAAAATAGGCCGCTTTGTGAAGGTCACCCGAAAAGGGGAGTTGATAGACTCATCGGCAGTAAACACTGATACGGACAAATAGTCGAATGGTAGACTATGTGGCACTGCCCAGTGTTACTCTGATCATCACCCAGCGAGAGCGCTTCAGTTTAACAAAGCCTTCTCTTGAGAGCATTTTGGCAGATTATGCTGCCTACCCGTTTCAGCTCATCTATGTGGATGGCAATTCGCCAACCTCCGTTCAGCACTATTTGCAGAGACAGGCCAGACGGCACGCTTTCACTCTCATTCGGCAGGAGCGCTACTTGCGATCGAACGAAGCTCGCAACCTGGCTCTGCCGATGGTAACGAGGAGCGATTATGTTGTCTTTATAGATAACGATGTAATAGTGGAACCCGGTTGGTTGAAGGCACTGGTAGACTGTGCCGAAGCCGAAGGCGCTGGAGTGGTTGCGCCTGTTGTGCTACAGGGGCAGCCGCGATCGCCCACGACTGAAGTTCATGTGGCCGGAATTCAAACCAAATTTCGGAGAAAGCGATTGGGCAAACGCTGGTTCGAGCAAAAGCAACTGCTCTATGGCAAACGCTTCTGTGATGTAGAACGAACCCTGCGCCGAATGCCAGTGGATTCCGTTGAGTTTCACTGCCTGTTGGTGCGCCGTAGCTATCTTGACCATGTGATATTAGACGAAGTGTTTGATACCCTCGCCAGTCATACAGACTTTTGTTTTCAAATAGCAGCCCAGGGCGGCAGCATCTTCCTGGAACCAAGTTCCAGGGTGACCTTCTTGAACCCAAGACACATCAGAGTATTTACCCCAGACGATTTGCCCTTTTATCGGTTTAAATGGGACGATCCATTCGTTGCCAAAAACTTCAGGCATTCGGTACGTAAATGGAACCTGGATCGAAAAGATCCATCAATTTGGGCAATATGGAAATGGGTGATCAGTAATCGACAGATTCCAGCACAGCTTTCTACACCGAAGGGTCATTTTCCGCACCAACTGCTGCGAGCCTGTCGGCATCCCTGGTGCCCCAGTGTATTACGCATGATGCTTGAGCAATGGGTTCTTGAGTTAACGTTTCCCAAGACCGGTATTCCTTCAAATTTAGATGTAGCTCTGAACCCGTCCGCCAAGCAGCCAACAACTTAAAATATTCTGCTACTGGGTTTGAGGAATGACTGCTCTGGTTTCTGTGGTTGTCACCGCGTTCAACAAAGCTCCTTATCTTGAACAGGCGGTCAAGAGTGTACTGGCGCAAACCTACACTAATGTTGAATGCATCATTATAGATGACGGCTCGACAGACTATACGGCTGACATCGCTCAGACGTTAGTCGATCTGGATGCGCGGGTACAGTATTTTTACAAACCCAATGGGGGCATTTCCTCCGCTCGCAATGCTGGCATTCAACACGCCCAGGGCGAGTGGATTCAGTTTTTAGACGCAGATGACTGGATTCATCCTGACAAAATCGAGGTGCAACTGAGTCATGCTCGTGCGGTTGAATCTGCGGTTGAATCTGCGGATGTTGTGGTTTATTCAGATTATCAACGGGTTTACTTTAACCGCCAGCATCAGCTCGTTGACCAAAAACCCTGCATCGTTGGTGATTTAACCGCGCAACAGTTGATTGAACGGTTATTGATTTGTCCGGATCGGTTGGCGCGATCGCCCTTTCCCCTCTTGCAACAGGCCATGCTGTTTAAGAAACAGATCTTTCAACGGATTCAGTTTAATGAAGACCTTAGAGCCTGTGAAGATCGAGCGCTTGTTTTGGAGCTGTTGCTGCGAAAAACACCGTTTGTTTACGTTCCTATGATTGGCGCGTTTTATCGCAAACATTCTGCCAACCTGACTGATAATGATGCGCTGATGCGGGAATCCTACATCCAGTACTTCAATCTGGTGTACCAGCAACACAAGCCATTGCTACCGTTCATGCAAACCAGCGTTCACTTTTTAATCAATCGAGCCATTGCCGACCGAGACACGCGTAGCGTTCAGGCGTTAAGCCAACTCACTCAATTTCCGCTGCATTTACTGGATCGAAAGCTAACGATTTCTAGCCTGTGGCTGCTTCGGCTGGCTTATAGCTTAAGGCAACTGACTCCCAACTTCTTACTATACGAACAGCACCGGGGACCCCGCTCGAAAAAACTGATTGCAGCGCTATCTCAGTTACGTGGTAGAGTCCAACGGCCTCAACACTATGACTCTGAACCATAGGGCAAAATCAGCACTGAAAGTGTCTCTTGTCGTCAGCGACTTAGCAGGCGGCGGTGCGGTGCGAGCCTTTTTGTTGGGGCAGGTTTTGCAAAAGCTGAGGTATGACGTTGAAGTCGTTGGCTTCCTGTTTGTGGGCAACGATTTGTATGCGGCTCCTCCCGGCGGAATGGCGATCGCCTCTGTGCCGGGGGCGCGTTACCCTCAGTTCGTGCGATCGGCTGCCGAACTGCTGCATCGGCTTGACGGAGACATCATCTATGCGGTGAAACCAAAGCCGACCAGCTTTGGTTTGAGCGTGTTAAAAAAACTGCAAACCCGTCGTCCGGTGATTTTAGACATGGATGACTGGGAACTCAGTTGGCATGGAGGCGACGATTGGAGCTATCGTCCGTCTCTAAAGCAGCTTGCCAGAGATCTGTTAAAACCGAGCGGCGTGCTGCGAGAGCCAGACCATCCGCTGTACATTACCTGGATGGAACGGCTAGTATCTCAGGCCAATGCCCTGACGGTTGATACCCAGTTTCTACTCGATCGGTTTGGAGGCGTCTACCTTCCGAACGGGAAAGACACCGCCTTGTTTGATCCCGATCGCTACGATGGGGCAGCCAGCAAACATCGCTATGGATTATCGGCCTATCGTGTGCTGATGTTTCCCGGTGCACCCCGACCACACAAAGGGTTAGAGGATGTACTCATGGCGCTCGATCAACTGAACGAGCCTGACTTTCGATTAGTGATTGTGGGCGGCAATCCCTACGATGACTACGATGACCAGTTGATTCGGCAGTGGGGACGGTGGATTATCAAGCTGCCGAAACACCCAGTTGAACAGATGCCAGAGGTGTTGGCGGCGGCGGATGTGATCGTAGTACCCCAACGAGACACCCTGGTTGCAAACGCTCAGTTTCCGCTGAAGTTAACAGACGGCATGGCGATGGCAAAGCCGATTCTATCAACCCGAGTGGGGGATATTCCTAAAATCTTGGATGGTGCCGGATACCTGGTTGACCCAGGTGCTCCTGGGCAAATTGCTGACCAGATTCAACAGATCTTCAACCACTTTGATGAGGCAATCACCCGTGGACAACGAGCCAGAGCTAAGTGCGTTAAATGCTACAGTACCGATACGATGGCAACTATTCTTGAAGAAATCATTTCACACCTATAATCGTGTTTATAATAATTGGCAAAAAACGATTATCCGTTTCTCTCCTCTGCCAATGTTAAGAGGATATCCCTACAGCAGCTTGCATTTTCCCTGCGGCTCAATCGATCAATTGGGAGATCTGTTGAGAGATCTGTCTAGTAGGAAGTCAAGTAAGGCGATTGTACGTCCTACACCTGGTCGTTGGGTACTTGGTGAGTCTTAGTAGGAAATCCTAGATGTCTTCTTATCAATTACTGTTGAGATTTGCTGGGCGATATCCTGGCTGGGTTTTTCTAACGGTGCTGTTGGGCTTCTCTGGTGGTCTGTTCAACGGTATTGGGACAGCCTTAATTGCCCCCGTTCTACTGGGCTTTTTAGGCCAGGCATCGGGTACCGATGATGCGCCCTCGGTGATTCAAACGATTTTGTCTCCCTTTGATGCGGTTCCACCCAACTACCGTTTGCTGGTGATGACGGGGGCAGTGGTATTGCTGATCCTGCTCAAAAATCTAGCGGCTTATTTTAACACGTTAGTGTCGGGCGCTCTCAAGCGAGCCTTATCGAACGATTTGCGGGAAACGGGGCTGCAACTGCTGCTGGATGTCGATCTTGATTTTTACACCAAGATTGGAGTTGGTGATATCATCCATCGGCTTAACAGCGAGATGGTGCGTGCGGCCACTGCGATCATGACGATTGTGAAGGCGATCACCACCATTATTACGATCACTATTTTTATTGGTCTATTAATATCGTTGTCGTGGCAGTTGACGATCGCCTCCACTGTTTTGCTGGCGGTGGTGACAGTGGTTAACCAGGTTAGTATTGCCCGCGCTCGTCAATTTGGTAAGTATCTTTCGGAAGTCTCACGGGGCTACTCGATCGCCCTGCTCGATGTTTTGGCGGGAATGCGCTTAGTTCGTTCCACGGCAAATGAAGACATTGAATACGAGCGGCTGAAGAAGCTGATGCGCGACCGAGAACAGGCGGAGTACAACTCTCAGGCCAATTCTGCTGCGATCGCCCCCTTAAGTGAAGTCACTGGAGTTGTAGCACTGCTGCTAATTGTGCTGCTGGGACGAACGCTATTGGCTGATCAAATTGAGGCTTTCTCAACGGTTTTGCTGGCGTACCTGTTCCTGCTCTTCCGCACCCTGCCGCTGATGGCTCAACTGAACGGAGCGCGAAACCAATATGCCAGCCTATCGCCCAGCGTGGATGTGGCTAACGATTTCCTGCGGCGAGACAACAAATCGTTCATGGCAAATGGCTCGGTGCCCTTCCAACAGTTGCGTCAGGGAATTCGATTTAATCGGGTTTCGTTTGCTTACCCCGACTATTGCAGCCCGGTGCTAAAAGATATTGATTTGCATGTGCCCCGAGGAACAACCCTGGCATTGGTAGGGGCTTCGGGTGCTGGTAAATCTACGCTGGCCGATCTGTTGCCCCGGTTTTATGACCCCACTGAAGGTTCCATTACCATTGATGATGTAGACTTACGCGATCTGGATATTAAAGACTTGCGGCGAGCAATGGGCGTGGTGAGCCAGGATACCTTTCTGTTTAATGCCTCCGTCCGCGACAACATTGCCTATGCGCGTCCGGATGCGACCGATCACGAGATTATTGAAGCCGCCAAAAAAGCCAATGCCTACGAGTTTATCCTCCGTTTACCAAACGGACTGCACACCCAAATTGGCGATCGAGGCGTGTTGCTCTCGGGTGGTCAGCGGCAGCGGTTGGCGATCGCCCGCGCGCTCCTACAAAATCCTGAAATCTTGATTTTAGACGAAGCCACCAGTGCCCTGGACACCGTATCTGAGCGGTTGGTGCAAGAGGCGCTCGACAAGCTCAGCGCTAACCGAACCACTGTTGTTATTGCCCATCGGCTCTCAACCGTCCAGAAGGCAGAGCAGATTGCCGTTTTAGATCAGGGCAAGGTGGTAGAACTGGGGTCCCATGATGAACTCCTGAATAGGGGCGGATATTATGCCGAACTGTGTAAGATGCAGTTTAGCGAGACCACTCAATCGATTGTGGGTTCAACCCGCAACCAAATTGCAGCGACCTCCTACGAAATTCGCACTCGGTTGAACGCCATGATGGGATCGCTGCGGTTAATTGTAGATGGATACATTGATAACCCTGAAGAGCGGAACGAACTGACTGAGGAAGCCTACTACTCGGCTCTCAGTTTGCTTAAAAGCCTTGAATCTCTAGAACATATTCAAGAAAGGATTGAAACACCAGAGGCTACTCCGCTGCCGATCAAGCCCGCTTGAAACGCTCAATTGAGTAGATATAGACTAGTCCCGTCCTGCCAGGGTGCCAACGACAACAATCAGTTCGGTTGGGTTGACCGGTTTAGGGATATGGGTTTGGAACCCGGCCAGCAAAGCTTGCCTACGGTCTTCCTGACGGGCGTAGGCGGTAAGAGCCACGGCTGGTATTTTACTGTACTGATCGGGTTGCCGCGATCGAATTTGGCGAATCAGCGAGTAGCCATCTTCATTGGGCATTCCAATATCGCTGACCAAAACATGGGGCGAAAAGTCGTGGAGAATGGCGATCGCCTCCTGCGTCGAGGCTACGGTGGCAACATTAGCACCACAGTCTTCCAAAATGGCCGATACCAAATCCCTCGCGTCCAGTTCATCGTCAACCACCAGCACCCGCACCCCGTCTAGCGAAGGCGAGCAGACCGAAGGGATCTCACTATTGTAAGCAGTCTGGCTGGGTTCTAACGTTTGATGAGTCTCTTGAACCACAGCCATAAGCGGCAGTTTGACCGTAAACGTCGCCCCTTCTCCTTCACCAGAGCTAACCGCCTGCACCATTCCCCCATGTAGCTCGGTTAAATGACGGACGATCGCCAAACCTAACCCTAAGCCACCGTGAGAACGGGTGATGGAACCGTCTGCCTGCCGGAACCGCTCGAACACATAGGGCAGAAACTCAGGATTGATGCCTCGGCCAGTATCGATTACAGCAATCTCGGCATATCGGCTCGTTCGGCTTAAACGAACCTCAACCCGGCCTCCCTGGGGGGTAAACTTGATGGCATTAGACAATAAGTTCCATAACATCTGTTGCAGGCGATCGGGGTCGCCAGAAACAGGGCCAGCGGTGCTGTCTAAGCGGCTTTGCAGCAGAATACCTTTAGCATCGGCGGCTGGGCGCATAGCTTCAATAGCGGCTTCAATGACGGGCGGCAAGTCCATCGGACGGACATTGAGCCGCAGCTTGCCTCGAATGATGCGAGAAATATCTAACAGGTCGTCAATGAGCTGCACTTGTGCCTTAGCATTGCGCTCAATCGTTTCTAACCCCTGTGCGGCGGTTGCCTGATCGAACTGCCGTCGGCGCAGCAGTTGTGCCCATCCTAAAATGCCGTTGAGAGGCGATCGCAACTCATGGGATAGGGTCGCCAAAAACTCGTCCTTAATGCGATTGACTTCTTGCGCCTGACGATAGAGCCGCGCATTATCCATCGCCATGCCTACGCGTCGTGCCACATCTTCGGCTAGCGCTAAATCAATGGGTTCATAGTGTCGCTTGGATTCTGTGGTGGCTAAGACTAATACCCCCAGGGTTCTGCCTCGTGCCGTCAGAGGCACCAACATCAGTGAAGTGGGCCATAGCTCGGGCTGAGCTGTGACCAGTTGTTCCGTATGCATCAATTCAGGTATTGGCAACCTGGCTACCTCTGGGATAAAGCGCGATCGCCCACTCCGCATCACTTTCATGATCAACGGATTGGTATCCTCGAGCGGTGCCGGCCCCAGCGGTTCGAGCTGGTGCAACAGGGTTTCGCACTCAGGAAGCACATGGGTAGCGGCAAGACACCGAATGGAGTTAGACTCTTCCACCGTAAAGATGAGGCAATAATCAGCCAGGCCGGGAACTGCTAATCTGGCAATGCGCTTCAACGTATTCTTGTAATCGAGTGAGGTCGTCAGCACCGTTCCCACCTCCGCTAGCAGACGCAGGGCTTCTTCTGTTCGTTTACGCTCGCTCAGATCTAAGTAGAAAGCAATTAGCTCTTGCTGCTGGTCGTATGGTTCTTGCAGTAAGGCACCTCCAATAAGTACCGGAATCTGGCTGCCATCGTCGCGGGTATAGTTTTTCTCGATAGGAGTACAAACTCCGAGCGTCTTTAACTCTTTAGCACTGCGGGCATCAGAATTTTGAAACTCTGATGGGGTAAGCTGTTTCCACTGAATTTTTCCAGAAAGCAGCTCGTCTTTGCTGTAGTGCATCATTTGCAGAAAGTAGTCATTGGCATAGCGAATTCCATCGTTGAAATTGCCAAAAACGACACCAAACATATTGGACTCAACCAGCCGCCGGAATCGCTTTTCGCTCTCTTCTAATGCCGTTCGCGTCCGTTTGTATTCCGTCAGATCGAGCACGAAACTAAAGCCAAAATTATCCGATCCTTCTAGAAACGTGGCACCCACCAGGGCAGGCACCCGCTGACCGTCTTTACGGATATACTCTGTTTCAAGCGGAGAGTGTTGTTCTGCATGGCGCATCTCTCTCAGCCATTGCTGGTCGAGATATCGCCGTTCCGGTGGCACTACTTCTAGCCAATTTACCTCTCCGCGCATGACTTCGTCGCAGCTATAGCCGATTAGAGTACAAAAAGCTTGATTAGCTTCCAGGATGTTGCCCTGTCCATCCCAAAACACAATCCCAATCAGGTTCGACTCGATCAGTTGGCTGGCTCGCGCTTCGCTGGCCTTGAGTTGCTCGCTGCGCTCTACCACTTGCCGATCGAGGTCATCTGCCAATACTTGAAGCTGATCGATCGCCTGCTGCCGTTCGGAGACGGTTGCTGCCAGCAACAAGCCTGTGACGGTTATTACACCTAAAAAGGCTTGTAGAAACACGATCGATCGCAACTCCCCGCTTGCCCAAGACAAACTGCTGCCCTGGGTCGCCCCCCACGCTGCGATCGCCGCAATCATCAAATTACTCAACGTGGTTCCCCGTTGCCCCAACCGTAGAGCCGCCCAAATAACCAGCGGGAACGGCAGATATTCAATTGGGTAAAGGGTTGACCCTGGGTAGCAAGAGCAAATAAACCCCAACCAACTCAGCGTAATTAGCAACAAGAACCAGAGAACGATTTCAACCACTCGTTGCAGCCGTGGGATAGTATCATCCACAGGTTTACCCTGAGGCAACGGCATAAACCAGCTCAATAAAACCGGAGTAACAACCAGAACCGAAATGGCATCACTCAACCACCACTCTCCAACGAGTTCTGGAAATTGATTCCAGGTATAAACGCCACCCAGCCACAGGCTAATAAACCCTACCACTGGCGCGATCGGGGTGGAGAACAGCCCCCCAAACAGCACCAGCCCTCCCACATCCCGCACCTGGCTAAGCTGGACGTTGAAGCGAGTGCGACGTAACAGTGTCGCCGCTGCCAACGCCTGAAGCGTAATGCCAACGGTCATGCCAACGGCAACACTCCACGGCAACCCCAGCGAGAGCACAAACCCGGCACTGCTTAGCCCAACAATGGGTAATCCCAGCCTGCCAATTAGCAGCAGGATGCCAAGATTGAAGCCTGCTGGAGACCACACCGGGGAAATGAGTTCGTTGCTATGGAGTACCGAAAGGGTTAGCCTGGCTAGCATAAAATAGACAATAGCCAGACCTACCAGCCCAATAATCGCCTTGGGCGATCGCAACAGCGGTGGACTTTCGACCTTGACAGGCTGAGAACTGAGTGAACTTGCGGACGAGTTTGGGTAAATCATTTGTCTTATACAGACATGAATTGGCGTATATCAAACAGCTAAAAAACAGAGGCTTTGAACTAAATCTGAACTAAAACGAAACAGATCCAACCAACCACGACAATCCGTCGGCAACTGTTATGCTGCCGCAGATGAAAAAGCTGAATTGAATGAAATGACGCAACGTTTAAGCGATTATCAACGTGTAAAAGTGAAACAGAAATGGAGCCAGCTCTAAGAGTTAGATAGTGCTGCACAACTGTTTCAGTGTTTATTAAAAGTCTAGATTCAGCCTAGCGCTAGCGCTGGCTTCTAGCGATTTTTCTACCAAGTGTATCTATTAATAGCAAACCTATTTTCTACCCTGGTTTGCAACTATCCTCAGGTGGAGCAGAACACATCGCAAGGTAGAGTTACTAATAGTTTGAAACGAGTAACCCTAACTATTAATGCAGTTCAATGAGGCTAAAGAAACGAGAGTTGGCTCTGTTACTGGGGTCAGAGCCTGGCTGCACCAACATTGAAACTATTACAGCTCCAGGAAGTTGTAGGTGACAACGCCTGTAGACGGATGATTTTCGATCGCCACATATCCCAACCGAGACATATCTTTCAGGATTGCTTCAACTTCTTCAAACCCCAACCCTGTATCGAGTACGCCTTGTGTGACAGAAATTTTGCCGCCTCGGGACTCTGCCGACTTCAGCAACTTAATCATCATCTGTTCGCGGGTCAACGATTTTGCCTCAGCCGACTGGGACGAGACAGATGGTGGCCCCGATTGGGCGATCGCCTCTGGTGGTATGACAAATTGAATAGTGGACTGGTTCAGAGGGACTCCTGTAGGAGAGGTACCCAGTTTGGCTCGTAGCCGCAAGTTGTGCTCTTCAACCATGTTGGGAATCAGGAACAGGTCAACCAACTGTCCAACGCCAAACAATCCGTAGGTGCAAAACCAAAGCAACCCAGACGCAATCTTCCGATTGTGGAGACGATGAAGTCCGGCTGCTCCAAAGAAAACGCCGAGCCACAATAGATAGCTGGTTTTGGTGTCATTCATCTGCGATCGCCTCAAAGCTGCTGAATGGAATTGATAAGAGAAACGGCTAATTGGTTCTCGGCTCAATGTTGGGGCTAGACGAACCGTGGCTTAGTTGGGGTGACTAAGATCCTGAAGAACACTGCATCAATTATAAAAGCGCTATTCTAAGACGGGCGAAAAATGACACGATTATCCAAAAAAGCTTTATCTGAGGGGCGATCGTACCGCCAACCTGAACGACTTCCACAGAAAAGCCCCGCTCGCGAGCGGGGCTGGAGTTTATAGTCCGACATTGAGATATTCGGTGTGAGATGAGGCTTAACCCATCTGCCACACCGTCAAGGAGCAACCAGGCGTTTAGCTAATGGCTAGAAGCTAAAGGTTGTTCGGAGTGAACCAATGAACGTCTCATCGTTCTCATTGTCGTTGAACGGATCGGAGATGTAGATAATGCTTGGTGTCAGCGCAATGTTGTCGTTGAGAGCATAGCGATAGAAGACCTCAGCGAGGAAGGCAGTGTCTCTAGATTGCCCTGGCAAATCGCGCGTATAGGACGGTACACCAGCCAGGATACCTAGCAAATTCCCTTCTCCTCCCAGATCGGGAAAGGCAAGCGTTCCTTGATAACTCCAAAGATCGTAATCATCTCTGGCACCAATCCCATCAACGTCGGTATAAGCCGCACCCCCCCCAATTTGAACAGCATCATCGAACAGTTTGAAGTTGATCTGTCCACCGTAAGTATTGGCTACGGCTGGCCCCTCCACTGTGTAAATATCAACATCAAAGGGAGAGCCAGAATAGGCATTGACGTAGGTTAATGCCGCATCTACAAAGCCGCTAGTGAAGGTTAACTGGGCGATCGCGCTATAGTCTCCGTTGAAGAACCCATTGCCAGCATCCGGATTGTTTGGATCATCTGCTACGTAACCACCCGCCAGGTTAAGCCCAAAGTTGTCGTTGTCAATGAGCTGAAACTCGATGCCAGCACCCGCACCACTGCCTGCAAACCCTTGCTCATATTGACGCGGATCGGCAAACTCAGAAATTGCACCCGTATCTGAGCTAGCACCGAGAGGATAGGTGACGTTAGGAACCAGATCATCAATGTCTAGACCAATAGCACCAATGGTAAAGCCAACGCGATCGCCTGCTGGGAGGGTATAAATCAAGTCATCCAAGCGAAAATTACCTTCGCTGTTACCCCCAGCTTGGAAGCCGAGAGGATCTCCTTCAAACTGTTGCAAGTCTTCTGCCTCTAACCGGGTTCTCAAGCGGTCTTCGCCAAAGAAGCTAGTGTCAAAATTAAGGCGAACTCGATACCCAAAAATCACCTGATCATCAAATTGTTCATCTTCCTCAAAAGGTGCAGAAACAAGGAATTGGGTACGACCTTGTAACACCGTTGTGGTTGAAAACTGGTTGGCTTCCAGCTCAGCAGTACGCGCTTCAAGGGCATCTACTCGACCCCGCAGCGTCGCTAGTTCAGCAGCAAATTCTTCTTGTAACCGTTGCAGCGTTGCCAGGTCTTCACGGGTAACAGCATCGGCCAACCCGGCGGCAATCAGCTCATTGACGCGATCGAGCGCCGCGTTTAAGCCCGCCGCAAATTCATAGCGAGTCATTGCCCGGTTGCCCCGGTACGTGCCATCTGGATAACCCGCAATGACCCCATAGCGTTCCACCAGCGATTGCAAAGCCTGGAATGCCCAGTCGGTCGGCTGCACATCTGATAACTGCGAGATGGACGTAACCTGCCCCATCTGGCGTGTTGAATCGATCTGCTCCAGCGACGAAACGTCTGTCATTTCTGAGGTTGCGGGCAATGCTTCAATTGCATCAACGCCACCCACAGCAGACGGCTCAATCAACGTCTGTTGTGTTGAAAAATCGGTAGCCGATTGATCCGCCATCTCTGTTGGAAAATCAAGGCGATCGACTTCTGTGGCTGACAATTCTGATTCAGATAAAGCATCAGTTCCCATCTCAGAAGCCAATGCTGGAAACGTAGCCAGCACAACCACGCTTCCAATCAGCGGAGCCACGAACCAAGCTTTTGTTAAACCCTTCGACACCATAGCAAACACTCCCCACCCAAAAATGACGTAAATAGCTTCAGTTTCAAGCACAAATTTCGGCCAATCAATCCAGACGATTCAAAAGCAGGTCAATCTAACGAAACCATCTGGTTGATTCAATGGCATCTTTCCAAGCAGGGCATTGCTGATTTGATGGATTAACCTTGCACAGGCAAGGTATGCCCCTATAAGGTATTACCCCCTACAGGGGCAACCTCATTGCTTGCATACCATCGTTCAGCAACGCCGCCCCTTACAAAGAAGCATTTTGCCATTGCAACACGAGATTAGCAGCCAAAACTAAAGATGATCTGAACAGGGAACAAAGGTTAGGTTAAGGTCGCAATAAATTGTCCAGAGACGAGTCGCATTGATACTGTGGCGCTTTATCCATCTGGGTGCTGGCGGCAAGGTAAGAAACAAAGAAGACAAATGTCAACGAAATGACTTAAATCGCAACCTCAAAGTCATACTCATAACGGTTTGTATTAACTCTTAATACTGCTGCCCCCTTTACTCTCGTGTAGCGTTGTAGACTTGATGACGTAATAGTTTGATGCATATTACGTTCAGCGTAATCCTGGCGCGTGCTGCCTGGCGAGAATGCTGTTTCATTTCAGGGCACGGCGGCTGAGGTAAAAGAAGATTAGAAACGAGTGGAAGTACACATGGTCGATTCTCTTAAAAAACCTAATGTTGAAGAACTTCGGCCTGGGGTTAAATCTCCAGCGAAGGAAACCATTCTCACCCCACGCTTCTACACGACAGACTTTGATGAGATGTCAACAATGGACATCTCGGTCAATGAAGACGAACTCCTGGCGATTTTAGAAGAGTTTCGAACAGACTACAACCGCCACCATTTCGTGCGAGACGAGGAGTTTCAGCAGTCCTGGGATCACATCGATGGCGAAACTCGTCAGCTCTTCATTGAGTTTTTAGAGCGCTCTTGCACGGCAGAGTTTTCTGGTTTCCTACTCTACAAAGAATTAGGGCGGCGGCTGAAAGACAAAAGCCCGGTTCTGGCCGAGTGCTTTACGCTGATGGCACGAGACGAGGCACGCCATGCCGGATTCCTCAACAAAGCGATGTCAGATTTTAGCCTGTCGCTTGATTTGGGGTTTCTGACCAAGAGCCGCAGCTATACCTTCTTTAAGCCCAAGTTCATCTTCTACGCCACGTACCTGTCCGAAAAGATCGGCTATTGGCGATACATCACCATTTATCGTCATCTTGAGGCTCATCCCGAAGATCGCATCTACCCCATCTTCCGCTTCTTTGAGAACTGGTGTCAGGATGAGAACCGCCACGGCGATTTCTTTGATGCCATTATGCAGTCGCAGCCCCAGTTTTTAAATGACTGGAAAGCACGCCTCTGGAGCCGATTTTTCTTGCTATCGGTGTTTGCCACGATGTATCTCAACGATATTCAGCGATCGGATTTCTACAGATCGTTAGGGCTGGATGCACGCGAGTACGACATTCATGTTATTCGCAAAACCAACGAGACAGCAGCACGCGTCTTCCCGGTGGTTTTGGATGTAGACCATCCGAAGTTCTTTGAACTGATGGATTCTGCTTCAGCCGCCAACTTGAAGCTGCAAGCGGCTGGTCATTCCAACGCTCCTACAGTGGTTCAGTTCTTCCAGAAGCTGCCTCACATTGTCACCATTGGTGCAAACTTGGTGCGGCTTTATTTCATGAAGCCGATCAATGCGGCTGCGATGCAAGGTAAAGCTCGTTAGGTTTAGTTTCACCCCTCGGGTATAGCGGTTCTGTTTAAAGCAGAGCCGCTTTTTTTGCGCTGTTTTTGATCGAGTCAGTTACAACAGATGAGCAGGCATTCTGACAACATTGCTTCATGAATAGACGATTGTATAGCCAGGGTACCTTACCCTTGGCAGGGAATAGTACCACCAGCCGCAGGGATGGCTTCGTTCGAGAGCGATGCAGAACTCCAAGCAGTTGGTTTCTACCGTGCCTTTCGTTGGCACTGGCGGTTGTTAGCCTGATGGCTGCTGAGGGAGCGATCGCCCAACCGCTCACCCTTCAGAGGACAAACACCATTGCCAGTAAAACAGTACAGCGCAAGCCAAATCCGGCGACCTGGCAAGAGGGTCTAACCCATCCTCAGGCCGGAGACGTAACAACAGCGCAAGAGCTGCTCCCTGTTGTGGCTCCGCTCCCTGCCAGTTCTCCAGCAGAACAGCTCAACCTCGATCCGGCGATCATCGAGGGCAGTCCAGTGCTGCAACGATGGTTGGAGCAGGTGCCCAACGTCCAGGCTGAGATGCAGAACGACCCTGGTTTTCGCACCCGGTTGCACCTGGGGTATGTTCAGGTTCCGTCAACGGACGATGCCGCAGGCGTGCAGTTTGGCGTTGAAGATGTGTTTCTGGGGCGCAGTGGCGCAACGGTTAGTGCCGATGTGGAAACCACGCTGGATGGCGATCGCCAAACCTATGGAGCTGACCTGCGCTATTACGTGCTGCCCCTGGGCAACTATGTCAACCTGGCACCCGTTGTAGGCTATCGTCGGTTGGAAACGGATGCCTATACTACTGATGGCCTGCATCTGGGACTGCGGCTGCAACTGACGCTGTCTCGCACAGGAGCTGCCGATCTATCGGTATCGCAAACCTGGGTAAATCCAGGACAACCTGACGAGGAAGTGGGAATTACCTCCGTTTCAGTGGGCTATGCCGTCACCCAACAGTTACGGTTCTCGACTCAGTTGCAGCGGCAGAATGCACCACAGGATAAGGATAGCCGGGTTGGGGTCGGGCTGGAGTGGATGTTGTAGGGAGGGAATTAGTCAGAGGGTGCGGGTTCCGACCAAATAGGAAGTTGATTCACCACATTCAGGGTGAGATCCACATACAGGCGATCGCCATGGTCGAGTGGGGCTTGACCAAAATAGCCCGTTGCACCGTCGTGGGCGTGAGGACCTGTATCGTAAACCCAAAACCGCCCCTGCCGCCGAGCCTGGTTAAACGGTGAACCAACAACCCACGGCCAGCAGGACGGAAACAAAATGTAGCTGAGGTTTTCAATCCAGTCGGCTTCTCCCTGTAAGTGATAGACGCGATCGACGACATCGAAGCCGTTTGTGCCGGAAAAGACACCTCCCACCGACACTACAGTCAGTTCAGCATTGAGCCATTGCTCCAGATAATCCGCAGCCCCCAGAGCGACTTGCGCCCCGCCGCTGGTTCCAATCAAAATTAGCCTTAGGGGTTGCTGTGAGCCGTTGGGAATGGGCTGAGCCGCGTCCATCCGATCGACGATCGCGGTGGCTGTGCCAAAGTTGTAAACCGGGCTGTAGCGGCGATCGATTGAAATGGCAAACCGCCAAAGGTTACGAATTTTGATTAACACACTGGCGTTTTCGAGCCATCCCCGTGCCTGTTCTGCAAACCGCCAGAGAGGAGCCAGCAGACGACGACCCTCCAGGCTTTCATTGGCAGCCGAATAGGGAAAGACATCGGAGACTACAACACAGTCTGTATGCTGCGCCTCTAACTGCTCTAAAAACCGTTCTTCGCCGGGAGCTAGCTGATTGGCAGAGAAATCTCCCACTCCAGTCAAAAAGATGATATAGCACGTCAGCAGATCCGCCTCAGATGAATTGGGATTACCATCAGGCAGGGCAGTTTGAAGTCGTCTTTGCTTCAGCCCCAGGCTTTCAATATCTTGCTGTAGCCACCAGACTAATGTTCCAATCGGCGAAAACACGCCCCAGACCAGTAAAACAATACCTGCCAAAATCAGCAGCCGTAGCGTTTCACCCTGAATTTGAGCCAGCAACCGTTGAATGAATCTCAGCATCCCAGTAAAGGAAAAAGGGTCTGTGAGGTTGAGTGAGAGGCATTGCTGGACGGTATGAAAGCGGTGTGGTTCGTTCTTGTAGGGGCATGGCATGGCATTACCCCTACAAATTCATCCATCAAATCAGCAACGCCGAGTGAGACAGCTTATTGTAGGTTGGTATTAAGGCCGTCTTTTATATCGGCATTGTCGCCTATTGAGAGGAGCAAGACATAGCGATCGGTGACGAAAAAAACGGTAAAAGGCTTCAGAGCCACTCTTTGGGATGCACTCATCCTGGATGGCAAGATTTATGGGGATGCGTTAGACATCCCGAAACATCGTCACGTGGCGTTGGCGATCGTAGCGTTGGCCGGGTGGTCTCATGCGATGGGCGGTGCCGTAATTTTGATTGTAAACCGGGCTTCCCTGCTGTTGCTGCTAATGGCACTAGTGGTGAATACGCTGAGCGTGATTGCTGGCTATTATTTTTGGACCTTTACCATCCTCAAAATTGGGCAATGGCTCAAACCAATTGACCCAACCTATGGTGATTTGTTAAGTCCGATCGGATTTGCGTATGCGCCGCAAGTGCTGAACTTTCTCACCTTAATTCCACTGTTAGGGCAACCAATTGCGCTCATGCTAGCCGTTTGGAGTCTGTTAGCGGTAACAGTTGCCGTCCGTGAAGGCTTAAGCATTAGCACCCGTCGGGCTGCTTTGATTTGTTTAGTGGGATGGCCGTTGGTTCAGGTAGCGATCGGATTTATTCAGGTTGTTCAACAATCTCTGGTGTAACGCCAGGGCGGCTGGTGTCTGTCGATGAAAACCCATCCCTGGGGCGATCCAGCGTGCGAACGGTCAGCACTTGGGGAGGCGTTGCATCCGGGGGATACAGGAATTCCACCTGAACTAACCGTCGATCGCCCCTGGGAACATTAAGTCGCATCAGGGGTTGCCCCTGCTGTCCGCGCCGTTGAACCAGATGCAAATATCGGGTTTGGCTAATTCCTAGATCGTCGTTGTAGCGAAGTCGAACCGTCCCCCGAAAGAAGATACGGTCGTCGGGTGGATCTAAAAATCGCAGATTGCCCTGTGGCTGTTCGTTTTGCAAGGGCGTTTGAAACAGCAGTTCAACGGTTTGAGTCTCGTCAGTATTGTTATACAGTGGCAACCTCAGATTGTATTGAATGCCGTAGTTGCCGTGGGCACGATAGGCCGTATCGGGATAGCGTGTCAGCAGCGGAGCGCTTTGAATTTGCCCGGTGCCAAAGGTGTTGCGGTCAACAGTACTCAACACATAAGAGAAAGCATCTCCTGGAGATGGAATGCTCAAGCGATCGCTCTGTGGAGAATCGGTTAGTTGAGCCTCCCACTGCGACCCCTGAGCCACCCCCGCAACGCGACCATAATAATAGCGTTCAATGCTTCTCACATTGGGCAAGGTGGGGGGGCGATCGCGCGGTTCGGCCAGTTGCCCTTGCTCAAGTAGGGCTTGCCACTCCGCCTGAGACGGGGCACGTTCGCCACCACCCAGAATCAGGGGCGCAGGCATCGTCAAACTAGCAACGTAAACTGGGCCATCGCTCGATAGATGCATCAGCAGCGATCGGCCATTGATTGGAATGGGACGATTAAGCCGCAGCGTTTCGTTCTCAGAAGCGCTAGTACTGTTTACATCTCCATTGCTAGAGGGTGGAGTAGCCGCATTAGCCGAGGGTATCAGCGGTGTTGGATCGGGCAGTATAGCGCCATTCACCGGAGAGTAATTCAACCGTCGTAGCGGAATGGGCGAATTCACCAGCAGGTAAGTGCGCCGGGGTGGAATAACCACATGTGCCGGAAAATAGGGTTGCCGCTGCCCACGCAGTATATCATTGGTCGTGCGGCTACCCGGCCCCGAATAAACCGTTCCGAGTGGGTTGGCAACATAGGGCGGCAGATCGTGAAAGGGCGCTTCCTGGCTAAGATAGCTAACCGCTTGCAGCACATCCACCGTGACAGGGGCGCGGCCAGGATTGTAAAGCACAATTCCCAAATATCGTGTTCGGGTATCGGCGGCATTAACCCCTCTGGCAACATGATGAGCAAAAATATCAAACCGTCCCTCAAACGAAAAGTCGAGGTGTGCGGCGGGCGATCGCTTGCCATCGGGTGGAAAGGTCGATAGCAAAATGCCTTCAGACTGAATCAACTCTGGACTGTTGCTGTTGAAGACGGGCACCTCATCTAGCTGCCCTGGTAAGGAGCGAACCTCGTGGGATTGAACCACTTCTGTTCGACGAATAGTAGGAGGAGGTGTGTTTACGGCAGGCGGAGTAGGAAGCGTAATTTGAGCAAACGGAAAGAACACCAAAAATGTGAGCATGAGATAGATAACTGCCGATGGAAATCAACAAATTGGCGGTAAACACACTGCCCTGCGATTGGTTGTAATGCCAACAGATAAACGTAAACCCTACACCATAACGGATATGTATGCAGGGTTACCGTAAAATTGAGCCAGCATTAACGCGAGCGGCTAGCCATAGTCGGACTGCTTCAGCCCATCCAAAACAGCACGCCGATAGCAAAGGTGACGCTATTTGTGTAGAATGCACCGTCCTCAACCATACCATTAAGGGCTAGATCGCTAACGGAGGACGATCGCTTTGTTGCCAACCCTCTCTGGATTCCATCTGTCTAGATTGCATCTGTAGGTTCCTTAGAGTACCCAAATGCCCGCCTTGATCGTACATGGCGTACGATCCGGAGCGTACGATCCGGGAAAGCGACTCATTCCAGGTAGGCGATCGTCACTCCACTACCGCCTTCCGCTTGCTCTGCCAGTTCAAACCGTGCGACTTGTGGATGCCGTTTCAAGAATTCATGTACCCCTTGCCGTAGCTTTCCGGTGCCGTGCCCATGAATAATCCACAGGGCACCCGATTGAGCCGATACGATCGCCTCTTCCAGTTCGGCTTCAGACTCAACCACTCGCTTACCTCGCAGATCAACCGTGTTGCTGGAAGTCCGTACAGTTGGGGCGGGTGGCGGCGGTGGTGCTGGTTCCGGAGCGGGTTTGGGTTTGGCGGGCAGTTCTGCTTTTTCGCCTTGCAGCGATTCTAAATCGGCTAACGAGACGGTCATTTTCATTAAGCCGAACCGAACCGTGAGTTCACCATCCTCATCGGGATTTGTGATGACCTCAGCCGTTTGCCCCAGGCGAGGAATGCGAACGCGATCGCCCACTTGCGGGCGAAAACCCGGTTTGGGTTTGGCGGGTTGCCGTCGCGACGGCAACTGTTGCTCGGCAATTTGGTTGAGATGTTCAGTGGCTTGCTGCGCGGCTTGAGCCGTGACGTTGCTTCGTTGTAGTCTGCGAATCACACTGGCAATTTCGGCCTTAGCTTCGGCGATCGCCTGCTGTACCACCTGTTCCTGCTGCTGTTGCAGCTCGCGCTCGCGTTCCTGAAGCAGGGTTGCCTTGCGTGACACCTGTTGATGCAGCCGTTCGGCTTGCTGCACCAGTTGCGCGGCTTCTTTGGCTTTTTGCTCCTGTTGGCGACGTTGGGCTTCTAAGCCAGCAATTACCTGATTCACATCTTCGCTGGAGCCAGCCCCAACCTGGCGTTCGGCCTTGGTGACAATGTCTGAATTCAGCCCCAGCCGACGGGCGATCGCCAGCGCATTGGAGCGTCCAGGAATGCCCCACAGCAAGCGATAGGTAGGAGACAGGCTAACATCATCAAATTCAACTGAGGCATTTTCAAACCGATCGTCCTGATATTTCAGGGCTTTTAGTTCGCCAAAGTGAGTAGTTGCCACGGTGAGCAGATTATGGTCGGCTAAGTGACGCAATAGCGCGATCGCCAACGCGCTTCCTTCAGATGGGTCAGTGCCAGCCCCCACTTCATCCAGCAGCACTAACGTATTGGAAAGAGGGGGCGGCGGCGTTGAAGAGTCAGTTGCTGTCTCGATCGGTTCACTAACGTCTTCGTGGCTGGGGAGATCAGTAGTAGAGGTATCCAGTGCTGCCAGAATGCGGCTAATGCGGCGGATATGCCCCGAAAACGTAGATAGACTCTGTTCTAGCGACTGTTCATCACCAATATCAGCCAGAATCTGGTCAAACCACGGAATCTCCACGGGTTCCCGTGCGGGGACAAACAGCCCCACTTTTGCCATTAGTGCGGCTAATCCCAGGGTTTTGAGGGTTACCGTTTTGCCACCCGTGTTGGGGCCAGTAATGGCTACAACGCGAATACGCGGCTGAATCACCAGGTCGATTGGCACAACCGCTGAGCCTTGTTCATGGTGCTGTTGCCAAACGAGCAATGGATGGCGCAGTTGGCGAAGCACGGTGGGTTCAGGAGCTTGACCCGCTTCTGCTGCGTTAAAGGGAATGAACCGGGGTGGATTGGCTTCCAACCACAGGCTGTAACGCGCCCGTGCCGTTGCCAAATCCAACGTAGTGGCGATCGCCAGCAGCCGTTCCAGGTCGGGTTTGACGGCAGCCACTTGCTCGGTCAGGGCGCGAAAAATAGCTTCCTCTTCGGTTTTCTCTTGCCGGATCAGTTGCCGCATTTGGTTGCCCAAACTAACGATGCTGTTTGGCTCCACGTATAGGGTTGCGCCACTGCTAGAAGCATCATGCACAATGCCCGGAATGGCATCTTTTTGAGGCGCTTTAACGGGAATTACAAAGCGATCGCCCCGTTGGGTAATCAGCGGTTCCTGCACGGCGTTAGCCTGCCGTTGCAAAATGCGTTGCAGAAGGCTGTAGATGCGATCGCGCTGTTGCCGCAGTTTTTCGCGAATCTCTTCTAATTTAGAACTGGCGCGATCGGCAACGCGTCCCCGTTCGTCAATGCAGCGGTGAATTTCTTGCTCCAGTTCTGGATAGGTACGCAGATCGGCCACCAGGGCTTTCAGCACGGGCAGATCGGGCTGGTTGTCGATCACACGCCGCAGTTGCCTTGCACCCGATAACGTGGTGGCGATCGCCAGCAGTTCAACACCGCCCAATAATCCTTGCAGTTCGGCGCGATCGAGCGATTCGCCAATATCCTGAACGCCTTCAAACGACAATCCACTCGGTAACTGGCTCTCTAACTCATACACTTCCTGGGTTTGTGCCAGCAAGGTCAAGCTGTGCTCGATTGTGGTTGGAATTTTGAGACGTTGTGCTGCCGCAGATCCCAGCTTGGTTGCCGCAAACGTGGCTAAATGCTGGCACAACCGCGACCATTCCAGTAGTTCGAGAGTTTCTGATTGAATCAAAGTTGTCAAATCTAGCGCTAGCAGCCGAATGTCTTACCAATTTAATTATCAAACAACACATCAAAACTGCGCTAACGCAAAAGGTGAGGATTTTTCGCCACTCACCGAGCGGTGAACGTATCGAACGGACTTGGGGCATGATTACTTCCCCTACGACTGTACGTAGACACTTAATCAGATCATGAGAGTGCCTTAACGTTGCCGTGGGATGTTTGGAGACTGATATGCGAAGAACGTAATTCTATTAGATTTACTACCCAACACAAATCATGGTCTTTAAACTCCAACTGTTACACGCTTCCGATCAGGAAGCTGGGATAGCGGCTCTGCAAGATGCTCCCCGGTTCTCGGCTGTCCTCAATGCGCTACGAGACGACTTCCCCAACACGCTGGTACTCTCTTCAGGGGACGCGTACATTCCAGGTGCATTCTTCTCGGCCAGCGATGAGGTGTTTGGAGGGGTTGGACGTGGTGATATTCTGATTCAAAACGAGCTAGGGTTTCAGGCGATCGCCTTTGGAAACCACGAATTCGATCGGGGCACGGGCGTTGTTGCTGATGTGCTTACACCCAGTACGGGATATGTAGGCGCACAGTTCCCTTATCTTAGCGCTAACCTCGACTTTAGCACTGACAGCAGTTTGGCGGGTTTGGTCACCAACAATGGTCAACAGGCCAGCAGCATTCCTGGCAAGATTGCTGCCAGCACTGTGATTACGGTGAACGGTGAAACGGTTGGAGTCGTTGGTGCAACAACCCCAACGCTTCGCACCATCTCATCTCCCGGTGGTGTGACGGTTCTGCCGCCCAATGCAAGCGATCTGCAATCGTTGGCGGCTGAGATTCAGCAAGAAGTGGATGCACTCACGGCAACGGGCGTTAACAAAGTCGTTTTGCTGTCTCACCTTCAGCAAATTGCGCTAGAACAACAGCTCGCTCCATTGCTGAGAAATGTAGACATTGTTATGGCGGGCGGTTCAAACACGCTGTTGTCAGACAGCACGGATCGGCTTCGTGCGGGCGATCAGAATGAAGGGGCCTATCCAATCCTAACTCAGTCTGCAACCGGACAGCCGATCGCCATTATCAACACCGACGGCAATTACAAATACGTAGGGCGCTTAGTTGTAGATTTCGACGATAACGGTGTCATCATTCCCACTAGCATTGATGCCAATGTGAGTGGAGCCTATGCTACTGATGAACAAGGCGTTGCGGCGGTTGGCGGCACTCCCGACCCAGAAGTCGTGGCGATTACTCAAGCGCTGTCGCAGGTGATCGCAGTACAGGAAGGCAACATTTTCGGTCGCACTGAGGTGTTTCTCAATGGCACCCGTGGTGATGTTCGCACCCAGGAGACAAACCTGGGTAATTTGACGGCTGATGCCAATTTGGCTGTGGGGCAGCAGGTTGATCCAACGGTTCTCGTCTCGATTAAGAATGGGGGCGGTATTCGGAATGATATTGGCTCGATCGACGTTCCAACCGGAGCCACCAACCCCGATGATTTCATCAAAAGCCCCCCTGCCGCAAACGAACTAGCAGGTAAGCAAGCAGGGGATATCTCTCAATTGGATGTGCAAAATGCGCTCAGCTTTAACAATGCGCTGGCGCTGGTTACGCTGACGGCGCAGCAGTTATTGCAAATTGTAGAGCATGGCGTTTCACAAACGGCGGCTGGCGCAACTCCAGGACAGTTTCCCCAAATTGGCGGGCTGGCCTTTAGTTATGATGCCGCTCGTCCGGCTGGCGATCGCGTCCTGTCATTGTCCGTTAAAGATCAATCCGGTCAATTGCTAGATACGATCGCTCGCGATGGTGAAGTGGTTGGCGATCCAGGCCGAGCTATTCGTATTGTTACCTTAAGTTTCCTGGCAGATGGGGGAGACGGCTATCCCTTTGATGACTTCATTGCCGCTAATCCTACCTTTGCCAATCGGGTTGATTTTTTGGGCGAAGATGCAAACGGAAACGGCGTTTTTGACGGTGACGAACGCGACCTCAACCTGAACGGACGGGTAGACGGCCCTGTTAACATTGCCGCTGGAGCCGCTACCTTTGCCGCACCGGGAACTGAGCAAGATGCGTTAGCAGAATACCTGCTCGCCAACTTTCGAACCATGTCCTTCAATGATGCCGACACCGAGCCATCCGGCGATTTGCGAATTCAAAATGTCGCTGTTCGCAGAGACACGGTTCTCGGCACTCGCAGCACAGGTACTAGCGGCAACGATCGGCTGATTGGTGGCCCCAGTGATGATGTCTTGATTGGTTTGGCTGGCGAGGATACGCTCACCGGACGCAATGGCAACGATCGCCTTTTGGGTGGCACAGGGCGCGATCGATTAGTGGGCGGTTTGGGTCAAGATACGCTAATTGGCGGGGGTGGCAGCGATATCCTCCGTGGCGGCGGCGGGCGCGATATCTTTGTGCTGCAACGGGGGAACGGTGTAGATCTGATTCAAGACTTCAACGATGGCCAAGATCGGTTGGGCTTAACAGGCAATTTGCGCTTTGGTAACTTGACCATTACCACGCGTGGCAGTAACACCCAAATTAGTTTCCAAAACGCTCAGTTGGCAACCCTTCGCAACGTTTCAGCCGATGACCTCACTGCGGCTGACTTTGTTCGAGTCAACATCAACGCAGCATAGCTGTTTCGATTCAGGGGAATGGGTATCGTAATCAGATCACTCCATGCCCCAAATCAAAAAATCAAAACCAATTCTCTAGAACGTCATGGGCTAGTCAGGCTACATGCGAACCGTTGGACGCAGCAGCCAGATATGTTCTTCATATTCAAGCGAGTCGATTCCTTCTTGCCGAACTTCGGCACGGTCAAATCCTGCTTGAGCAAATTGAACCAGGCCATCGATGTGGAAACTGTTGGCTACTGTGACGCGAGTATGTCCGCCGTCTGCTACCTGGGTACCAAGGTGATCGGCCATCAGACAATCGCCCGGTTGCGCTTTCGACAGTAGAGTGCCGATCGCCTGCCGTAAAACCTCTCCTTGTAATGTGTCGTACGAAACCTCAGCAATCAGTTGAAAGTGAACTTTGTTGCCGTTCTGGACGGCATACTTGTCGCTCCACTTAAACCACTGGTTGGCATTGGGGTATTCTCCTTTGCCCTGATTGCCGTAGTACGGCGGCTCAAATCCGCCTTTACGCAGCACGTTGCCGCCAAACAAATTACATTTCCACTTGTTGGTTAAAAACTCAAACGGTCGCTCCACTGGCACATTATGGTTGGGGTCAATATTGATCCACGGTTTGGGCACCCCGTAGTGTGCTGCGATCGTGCCAGTACACAGTTCTCTGGCTGCACTGGCAATATCGTGTGACGTAGCGCTCATAATGCCCGGTACGCGGGTGTTGCGTAGAGCCTGATCCAGGGCTTTAGCCGTTCGCGCATCCACTTTGCCCGTGGCTGCCAAACCCTGCCGCTGCTGAAACACTTTCACCGCTTGTATGGTTTCGTTGCCGTAGTCCCCATCTGCCCCAAATTTTGGCAGCATGTAGCCAAGCTGTTGGGTACGGCTGGCCAGGGCAATGAGTGCGCGTTGCACGTTCCGCACAGAAGGATGCTTGCGGCCACTATCCGGTAGAATCACCTGCCCGTTTAGCAACCCAGTATCACTGGCAAGGTTGGCGATCGCCGCTTCAACGTTGTGAGGGCTGCCCAAACTGCGGAGCAGCGATCGCAACTGATTTCCCACCCCTGGCTCTAGCGTGTCGGCGTAACGGCTGACAATGAGTTTAGCATCCTCAACGGTTGCAGTTCGAGCTTGAATAGACTTCCGCAAAGCAGCCAGATCAGCCGCACTAAATCGGGCATTGTTAATCAACGTGCCAACCGGAGGACGCAAAATCGGCATAGAAACCTCTAGGATTGAAATCCAGTTAAATGTAGCGATTGAATATTCTGCAATCTACATGCAAGGAAATCCATTTTCCGCAGACTGGCAGATTGCAAAAGAGGTATGTTGCTACACCAACGGACGATCGCCCCGGCAACGAAGCAAATCAAAAATACTGCAATTAGAGATGAATGGCACTGAAATAAGTGCGTTCATTCCGGGATTCGACTACGCTCAGCCCTCGTTGGTGAGGGCTGAGCGTAGTCGAATCCCAGTCTATAACTAATGGCGCAGCTTTATTTCAGTGCCATTCAATTAGAGATAAGCTTGCCAACGTTCTTCTTGACCTTCCTGAACCAAGAAGGTCTTGATTTTTGCTTTGTATAACTTTTCGTATTCAGCCAAGCTGTAGTCATCTAATTCAATGCCAAACCCTGTATTTTTGCCCTGTAAAACGAGACTTACCTGAGCCTGAACGTGGGGATAAAAATGGCTGCCATCATAGGTGTTGCCTATTTGTGCCGTTGTTGTTGACGGAATTGAAAAATCGTACATTTCATCGTAAATACGAGAAATTTGATAGAACGCTTGCAACGTGCAGTCTGTCAAATCCCGTGAATACACTTCATTCACAACATTCCAGGCCGAAACGGGGGGAACATAACCCACAAATTCGGCATCGGGAAATATCGCTTTCAGCTCTTTATATTTTGCAACTTTAGATCGATCGCACAGCCCTTCCGTTTGGTTGTTGAAAAAGGTTGGATCAAACTGAGGTAGATCGTCAATCACTTCACTTTCGAAGTGCTGATTGTAATATCTCGGATCGGGGGAGAAGCCGAGCAGTGTCTTTACTGAAAAAATAAGCACATCGAGCGACAAGTAAGCAATGAAGCCTGGCTTGATATCAACAACGGTTGTCTTTTCGCTCACAGGCTTTTGACTAAAATTAAAGGAATCAACACCAACGTAAACAGTTTCAGGGTTAATGCCTTGGACTTTAGCAAGCTTGGCATATTCAACAAATTCCTCGATTTTCCCGGCACTAAACGAGTAATTGAAACAGTGGCGCGATTTGAATGACGATTCCTTTAGCAGTGTGACTCGTGAGCTGCCAAAAATCAAACAGTCATATCCTTCATCTTTGCTCTGCAACAACAAGTTTGTTTTAGAAATCCGTTCATTGAATGAGAAGTTTTGACCTGTAATACGGTTGCCATGACTATACCAAAGGGGATCAACCATCCAGTTAATTAATTCTGCCAAGAATAGCAACAGCAACGACAAAGTGAAGTACAGCTTCAGGTACGATTTCATTAGAAACTCCTTCGACTAACTCTGTAGAGAAAAGTCGATCGCAGTAAATTACAAGCAGGAAAGCAGCGTCATTAAACCGTGCAAAAGACGAGAACAGCAGCGTGTCTCTAAAATTGAAAGTAGAGAAACTCGCTGACTCTCGTCAGATTAAGTAATGCTGTAATGGTCATCAATGTACCAACGATCGCCCAGGCCATATTGGGTCGCCATTGCCATTTTTGCCAAACCCGATCGAGCCAATGTGGGGTTGTAGACGGTTCAATTTCAATTGGGTTATATTTGCCCATCCACTGCTGAGTGTTTGGGGTAAACCAAGCAATGAGTAACAGTAATGTGATGCCTTGAATCACTGGAGCGATGGATAAATTTAATGAGCTGCTCAAGCCATTAAACTGAAAGCCAACATTTCCTAAAACTGATAACTTGCTTTCCAAACCGCGAGGAAGAGAAATTCCGTTGGTTCCAGCCATCGTTCCTAGCAAGACGGTTGCGGCCTGCATACTCGCGGCTCTAAACAGCACCCATGACACCACCACTGCTACAAACGTGACCAGCCAACTCATGCCTCGATACAACCAGTGAGACTGATTTGGATCGTGGCCGAACTGCCGTCGAAGCGATCGCCACTGATGGTTAATGACCAGATATAGGCCGTGTAATCCTCCCCACAGTACAAACGTCCATCCGGCACCATGCCAGAGTCCGCCCAACAGCATCGTAATCATGAGATTAAGATGTCGTCGAAACGGCCCCTTACGGCTTCCACCCAGTGGAATGTAAAGGTAGTCGCGCAAGAAATTGGATAAAGTAATGTGCCATCGTCGCCAAAAATCGATAATGCTGCTGGCTTTATAGGGTGAATCAAAGTTCAAGGGTAATTTAATCCCAAACAAATAAGCCGCGCCGATCGCCATATCGGAATAGCCAGAGAAGTCAAAATAAAGCTGCAATGTATAGGAAAGGGCACCAACCCAGGCTTCAAAAAAGGTGACAGGAATGCCCTGAGCAGCGGCATCAAAAACGGGAGATACATAGGCTGAAATTGGGTCAGCAAAGACTACTTTTTTGAACAAGCCCATGAAGAAAATGGTTAACCCGATCGCCACATATTTGCTGTTAAACCGATAGATCGATCGATCGGCAAACTGGGGCATTAAATCTTTGTGATGGACAATCGGGCCAGCAATTAAGTGGGGAAAGAACGTGACAAACAGGGTGTAGTTTGAAAAATTATCGTCTCTAGTTTCATCTTGGTAAGCATCAACCAGATACGTGATTTGAACAAACGTAAAAAACGAGATGGCCAGTGGTAAATCAGTGGAGCCAAACTGAAAGTTTGATCCAACTAAAGCATTAATGCTGGCAGCAAAGAAGCTGGCATATTTGAAGTAGCCAATCAACCCTAAGTTGACGGCGATCGCGCCTATTAGCAACCATTTAGCGTTAAGAGTTGAGCCTTGTTTTTTTCTGAGGAGATAACCAGCTAAATAGTTAAATACAATCGAAAAACCTAGCAGCCATAAGTTAGCTGGGTTCCACCAGGCGTAGAAAAATAGAGAGGTGATGACCAACCAAACAATGGCACTTTTATAGTGCTTTGAAGCATCTCGTCTGCCAATGAAGAAAAAGATGAATACAGTAACGGGCAGGAATACAAAAATGAACTCAAATGAATTGAAGAGCATTGTCGTTCGGCCATTAAATCGGCCATTAAAATAGTCTGCTAGAAAGCAACTAACGGCAAATTCTTCAAGCCGTAGTGAGTTCCCATAAGTAACGTATCTTTACTTTCCCAGGCAGGATGGTACTCTGCCAGTAATTTCATGGAAGCTTTAAGGCAAGTTCATCAAAAATTAATGAATGCTTGATGACTTAAAAAAACAGTCAGTAATTTTACGAGCCGCGTCAAGGACAAGGATGAAGAACCAGGCGCTCTAAGAGGATGTTTGAAAAGTGCTGAACGTCACTCGAACCGCCCCCTAAATCCCCCAAGATGGGGACTTCCGAGCCGATTCTCGTTCAAAGTCCCCCAATTCTGGGGGATTTAGGGGGCGAATGCAGGACATTTGCTACTTTTCAAACATCCTCTAAATTTTCCTGGCTCTCCCTGTTTTGGAAAATTGGGCAGAACTTGCAGCCCTATCCCCTCAAATCCGAGCTTCTGGCAGAATAAGCATGGCATCTCCAAAGGAGTAAAAGCGGTACTGCTGGGCGATCGCCTCTTGATACAAGCTCAGTAGCCGTTCCCGTCCAATCAATGCACTCACTAACATCAACAGGCTTGATTTAGGCAAATGAAAATTGGTGATCAGTCCATCAATGACTCGCCATTGATAGCCGGGATAAATAAACAGATTGGTTTTGCCAGAATGAGGTTGTAAAACGCCAGTTTGCGCGGCACCCTCCAAGGCGCGAACAACAGTGGTGCCAACGGCAATAATTCGTCCGCCGTTTCGTTTTGTTTCCCGAATTTTGGTTACTGTCTCTGGAGAAACGTCAATCCACTCGCCGTGCATCGTGTGTTGGGTAATTTCTTCCACCTCAACCGGGCGAAACGTGCCGACCCCTACATGCAGGGTGATAAATGTATGGTGAATCCCTTGCTCTTGCAGGTGGCTCAGTAACTCTGGTGTGAAGTGTAAACCCGCCGTCGGAGCTGCCACCGCACCGGGGCGATCGCCATACACGGTTTGATACTGTTCTGGGTCAGCCTGAGACTCGGTGATATACGGTGGCAGGGGAACCTGCCCCAACTGGGGTAACAGTTGCCACAACGAGCGATCGGCCAAATCAAATTGGACAATTCGCCCGCCTGTAGCCGTATCTATCTCCAGCACTTGAGCCTGCACAATCGACTCTTCAGAGGGTGAGCCGAGCGCAAAATCAGCCCTAAATTCAATCCAGGCTCCAGGTTTGAGACGTTTACCAGGGCGCACTAGCGCCAGCCAGCGGTTGGGCGCTTGTTCTTCCAGCAACAGCAGTTCGATGTTCGCACCATCGGGCTTGCGTCCATACAACCGAGCCGGAATAACACGGGTATTATTAAGCACCAGCAAATCCCCGGGTTGCAGCCATTGGGGTAACTCTCGGAATATGCGATGCTGACAAGACTCTGAAGCCACGACCAGCAGACGGGCGCTGTCTCTGGGAACGGCTGGGTTCTGAGCAATACGCCCTTCTGGGAGGTGATAGTCGTAAGCAGACAGCATCGTTTCTAGCGGGTCAGGTTGCACCCCCTGAGGGCTTTGCAGCGGATTGTCCCAGTCAGTTTGGGTCATAGTGTTTGCAGAAAATAGTGATCGTCGCTACGGTTATGGGAGCGCTCTTAATTCGGGTTTGCTGAAAAATTGGGGGTATCCCCTATGTCAGAACGGGGGCTTCTCCCCTATTAGCATTCGTAGTTTCTCGCCACAATAAGAGTGTCAAGGAAAAAATTTAGCATTTGTCTGAATTTCCGCGCCATGGAATACATCTATTACCTTGCGAATGCCAGTTTGACGTTAAGAGTTGTGGAGCATCTTCACAATTCGTATTGGCTTTCGGCTCGCTTCATTACAGTGATTCACCAGATTGATGGTTGGGTCATCAAAGTTAAACTAGACTATCCTCTTACCCCTCAACAAGATGGCGATTTTCGGGCATTCTTGAATGAACTGGGTATTCCCTATGAGCCTGAAATTCGAGTGCGAATGGTGCTGTGGGGGTTAGAAACAGGGCAGTCTCCAGTAGATGTTATGCGACGTTACCAGGTAGCGGTTGTTTCTCACGGTACTCCTGATCGTACCGAGATTGAAGAATTTCGGAAGCAGTTTGTTCAAGGGCTGGGCTACTGTCCAGAAACGCTTGCTTAGTTCTTTATATCTTTACAACAAGTTTGGGTGATGAATCTGGGGCGCACGAGAGTGCGCCTTTACTTTATTTAAACGGGTGCTTTAATTGACAGTTTTCAACGTCTAAGAGGTTGTTTGAAAAGTATCAAATGTCTCCTGTAAGGGCGTAGCATTCGGCAAATAGCCCTTGAAAAAGACCCAGAAGTACTGCCCGAATGCCACGCCTCTACGGGTGTCGGGCTACAAATAGACTTTTAAAGCATCCTCTAAGGAAACAGGTCTATGCTTCAATGTTGAAGGCATTTTGAACATACTGCTGAATGCTCAAGCGGTATGGTGCAATCACAATGGGTTGCCCAATCTGGATGGCACCTAGCGTTGCCCCGTCTATCAGGTGCGGATTCGCTACAGGGGACGACGATCGCACTACTTCACACCGTACCAACGCCACATCAAAACGGCAAGGCACTTCTGAGAGCTGTGGCTGAGCGGCCAAAAATGCCTTTGCGGTTCGCCAGAGTTTGATTTGTTTTTGAGAAGACACAGCCAACAAGCCGTTGGCATCCCAATTGCCGCTGCGGCGCGCTTTTACTTCTACAAAGGACAACGGAGCCTGGAAGGGGCAAGGCTGAGCGGCGATCGCCTCTGAATAGGCAACTAAATCGAGTTCTCCCCAGCGGCAATGCCAGCGACGGTGCAGAATGGTCCATCCCTGGCTCATTAGCCACTGTGCCACAATATTTTCTGCCAATAGTCCAACGGTTGCGGAACTGGGTTGGCAATGATGAGAGGCGCAATCAGATGTGGGATCAGTCACAAGACGACGCTCGGCATTTACAAGATGTAACTCAAGTTTGCCCGTTACCGTTGATCCCCGGCACAAAGAGGGCTAACACATTCGGGTAGTATCTAGAGAGAAAAGCATTGGTGGTGGTTGGTTTACGACATGCATCGACTCAGCATAACTGGTAGGCAGCGTTTTTCGAGCTTGAACTCGCATGTTCGGCAATATGCTCGGTTAACAGGTGCGATCGCCCCTCGCTTCATCTGCTTTGTGCTAATTGGGGCAATTGCGGTACTTAGCGTGAGCTTGCCCCCGGCAGCGTTAGCCGAAAATTACACCAAAGATATTTTGATTGGAGTCGATTTCTCAGGGCGATCGCTAACCGACTCTACCTTTACCAAAGCGAATCTGCGCGAAAGCGACTTCAGCCGAGCCGATCTGCGGGGTGTCAGTTTCTTTGGTGCCAATTTAGAAGGTGCCAACTTAGAAGAGGCAAATTTGAGCTTTGCCACCCTCGACACGGCGCGGTTTTCCAACGCGAATTTAAAGAATGTTGTGCTGGAAGGCGCATTTGCCTTCAATACCAAATTTGATGGGGCGGTGATTGACGGTGCCGATTTTACAGATGTTCTCTTACGGCAAGATGTCCAGGCGCAACTCTGTAAAATAGCCAGCGGTACCAACCCTGTCACCGGGCGCAAAACCCGAGACACGCTGGAGTGTTAGGTGTTTACAATTTAGCCAATAACGTTGCCTGAGTTCACTAACCCTTGGGAATCCCTAGCGTTTCATAGAACTCACCGATCCAGGGCGTTTGAGCCAGTTCAGCAAATGTGATCGATCGCTGCCGATCTAGCTCTTCCATCCGCTTTTTCTCGGCATAGAGTTGCTTGTAGTAATACTGGCTCAGGTCAGCCGAGGTGACAAAGTCGGTTTGCTGCCAGAGATCGCTGAAATGCCGATACCGCTTTTCACACATCACCCGCTCCAGGCAGTCGGAGGCGGCTTTGATAACTAACGGCGTTCGCAGCAGATCGCGTTGCGTTTTTTCTTCAAGCTGAAACAGGTGATCGACCTGGTTAAACGCTCCGGCAAACTCGGCACAGCGATCGCGCAGTTGCCCCACCAAATCAATCGACGTTAAATCGTCCGAGCCAGAATCGGTGGATGAAGCCTGTTCAATGTCGCGGATTTGTCGCCAGAGAAAACGGTGGTGCGACAAGCTGAAGGGGAGATCTCGCTCTTCCAGGGCATCCACCACCTGCTGACGATAATCGGGCGAATGCAAATAGATTCGCAACAGGGTGGCTTCTGCCTGTTCTAAGAACTCAACCAGCGATACTTTAGCGATTTTGGGCGATTCTTTTCCTTCCGGCGATCGCCGTCGCTGCCGTCTCACCTGAGCCAGCAGGTTTTCAGCCAGGAGAGGCACCAACCGCGAATCACCATTACTCAACAACTCGGCACACTGTCGCACATAGTGGGTTCGGGTATCGGCGTTGGCGATGTCTCCCAGCAGTTTGACCACATCCTGCGTTGCCTGTTGAAACTGGTCGGCCTGCCTCAGGTTGCGATCGGCAAAAATGGCCTGGAGCTGCCAATCGAGCCATAGCGGTGCGTCATCCAGCAGGGCTTGATAGTCATCTGCCGCATGGTGTTTGAGAAACTCGTCGGGGTCTTTGCCTTCAGGAATGGTGAGAATTCGCAGCTTAACGGCACCCTGATACGCTAAATCCGCAACTTCTCCGATCGCTCGTTCTGCTGCTTTGGTGCCCGCCGCATCGGCATCAAAATTGAGGACAACCTGTTTCGACTCGGTGTAGCGCAACAGTTGCCGCACCTGAGCCAGGCTGAGAGCCGTTCCTAAAGAGGCCACCACATTAACGATGCCCGCCGCATGGAGCGCAATTACATCAAAGTAGCCTTCAACCACCACGGCTTTATCTTGCTTGGCGATCGCAGCTCGTGCCTTATCCAGGGCAAACAGAGTTTTGCCTTTGTCAAATAGCTCTGTTTCTGGGGAATTCAAATATTTGGGCTGCTCATCACCCAGGCTTCGGCCACCAAAGCCAATGACGCGTCCTTGCAGGTCATGAATCGGAATCATCAGGCGATCGCGAAAGCGATCGTAATAGCCGTTGTTGCCCTGACGCGGTACGACTAACCCTGCTTTTTCTACCAGTTCTACCGGATAATGCTTTTGCTCAATCAGGTAGCCATACAGGGTTTGCCACCCTGCCGGGGCATACCCAAGCTGAAACTGCTGAATCGTGGCTTGAGATAAGCCGCGATCGGCCTGCAAGTAGCGCAACGCTCCTTCCCCTGTTGCCTGATGCAGCGCATGTTCATAAAATCGAGCCGTTAGCGCCAAAATCTCATAGAGCTGTTCTCGGAGGGAAATCTGCCGCTGGAGTTCTTGCCGTTGAGCGGGTTCCAGCGTTTGCAGGGGAACCTGATACCGTTTAGCTAAATCGAGGACAACCTCACCAAACGATCGCTTGCCCAACTCCATCAAAAACTTAAACGCATTGCCGCCCGCCCCGCAGCTAAAGCAATAATAAAACTGCTTGCTGGGGCTAACGCTAAAGCTTGGCGATTTATCGTCATGAAACGGGCACAGCCCCACAAAATCTTTACCCTGTTTCCGCAGCACTACATACTCAGACACGACATCCACGATGTCAACACGCTGTTTGACCTGCTCAATCGTATCGGGATGTAGTCGAGGAATCTCCATTGCAACCCTGTTGATGACCGGAAGCACCTCTATTGTGCCGCCTCTGGTGAATAGATTGCGATTTTTTTTGCGTTGTCCTACGTCTATGGTTCACAGGTGCCAGTAACCAGTAGGGTGTAGTCAGTTCCAAATGTAGGATGAACGGCTGGCGATCGCCTTTGCATCGGGCACGCTTTCGGTTCCATCCATTTGTTTTTTGATTGGATTGGTGCAGATTTGGGCACGATAGCGAGCAAAACTGAGATTAACTGGTATTTTTGACAGTTAGAGTCATCCATTGAGACTTGCAGCAGACATTTTGGTTGAATAGATGGCACGAATTTTTATTTCAGCAGGGCACGGCGGTTTAGAAGGTGGAGTCGTTGACTCAGGTGTGATTGCAGGCGGCACAACCGAAGCCAGAGAAATGATTCTGTTGCGGGATCTAATTGTGGCAGAGTTGCGATCGCGGCGATATGAAGTGCTGGCCGTTCCAGACGATCTCAGCATGAGTCAAACCCTCTCCTGGATTAATGTCCGGGCGCAACCGGGAGATGTGGCGCTCGAAATCCATACCGATTCGTTTAACAACCCCTCCGTTAGAGGTGCGACAGTCTATTACATTGCCAACAACGACCAGCGCCGCTCCCATGCGGAACTGCTGTTGTTCTCGCTCTTGCGCCGCTTACCGCAATTGCCCAGCCGAGGCGCTAAACCCGACACCGCTACCGGAACGGGAACGCTGGCCTTTTGCCGTCAAGTTGTTCCTCCCTCCCTGCTAATGGAAGTGGGCTTTCTGACGAATCCTGATGATCGTCAACTGTTGCAAACCCGCCGTCAAGACTATGCCGTTGGCATTGCAGAAGGGTTAGCGGCATGGAGCCGAGCGGTCTCTGGCGTTTCGCCATCTCCCACCCCTACCCC
>NZ_JADEWO010000031.1 GCF_015207605.1 Oculatella sp. LEGE 06141 | reverse complement strand
GGTAGGCGCAGGGGAACAGCAGTAGACCAGACCAGCCAACGAAGACGAATCGGTCGCGCTTTAGCCAGTCATCGAGGACATCAAACCATCCTCGATTGGCTTGCGCTCGTCCCATTGCTATGGTCATAGCGCGAATCTCCAAATATATAACTACAGATGATTTCGTGTTAATGACACTGCGTTCTCATACTCAAGAGCAGAAAACGCGATGAAATCTGAGTAGAGTTTACTTTTCTTTACTCTTCTACTCATTATATCGATACTCTCTCAGATTGTTCACTCTTTCCGCTAAGTTAGTTTGGTGCAGCAGCGGAAACTTGCTTAGACCAAGTGGTTTAAGACAGTTGAAAACATTTGAGATAATAGAAATTGGTTCTGCTAATTCAGTTGGATAGTCCTTAGAAGATATGTTCATTATTGACGTGACGTTGAAAAGTACACCGATGGCGTTGTCGGTGCAGCGAAAAACAGCCGAAGGCGCAAAAGCGCTGTATCAGCAAATTCTAGATGCCCTTCGGAATGGAAATCCTACCGTGTTAGAGCTGACCTGTGAGCAGCAAGTAGAGAAGACAATCGGTATTCTTGTGAGCGAAATTTCGGCAGTGCAAATGGCTGAAAAGTCCAGCACCGCGACCGCTTCGGGTAGACCTCCAGGCTTTTTCGCCCTGGCAGAATAGCGTATACCTGCTTTAGATAAACCATGACACACCCTCCCGTACCAGCGATCGCCATTCGAGACTTAACCTTTCAATGGTCATCGGGCAATTCTGTTTTGCGTAACTGCTCCTTGACCGTTCCCAGGGGCGAGTTTTGGATGCTGTTGGGCACCAACGGCAGCGGAAAATCGACCCTTCTGCGATTGCTGGCGGGATTACTCGTTCCCCAATCTGGCGAAATCGACGTTCTCCCCCCGGTGGGTTTTGTCTTTCAAAATCCTGATCACCAGTTGGTGATGCCCACCGTTGGAGCCGATATTGCGTTTGGATTGGTAGACGAAAACTTGTCGTTTCCCGAAATTCGTCAGCGCGTCGAGGAAGCGTTAACCGCCGTTAACCTCCAGCATTTGCAGCGGCGACCCATTTACGCACTCAGCGGCGGCCAAAAGCAACGCATTGCCATTGCAGGAGCGATCGCACGTCACTGTAACGTTTTACTGTTGGATGAACCAACTGCACTTCTCGATCCAGATAGCCAGCTCGATCTGGTAGCGCAGGTTCAGCGACTCGTTAAAAGCAGAGGGCTAACCGCGCTATGGGTCACGCATCGGCTAGATGAACTGGATTATTGTGATGGAGCTTTCTTACTAGAGCAAGGGCAAGTGGTAGATGACGGCGATCCAGAACGGCTAAAACAGCGGCTAATGCAAACGCCAGACGCGGCCTAGAGTAGCGCCGGAATTTGCACGATTCACCTCAATTGGCTCTCAACCTTATCTCCCAAGCATCTACAACAGTCGTCTGGCGTTCATTATTTCTCCAGATGATTCACATAATGCAACAAAAAAGTGGCATGATAAGAATATGAAATAGCTCTGACCTGATGTTTATCTAATGACTTAACCATGCCACGCCCTAAACCGCAGGCATTGCTACTGGTAGATGGCTACAACGTAATTGGAGCCTGGTCTAATTTGCAATGCGCTCGTGATCGATATGGTTTAGAAGCAGCGCGGCGAGAGTTAATCGAAGCACTGGTCGGATACAGTGCATTTCACGGGTTTGACACCAGAATTGTCTTTGACGCGCAATACCAAGACACACCGGGTAGCCGCGAAGTGGTTACACCAACGTTGTCTATTTGCTACACCGACTATCGCCAAACCGCAGATTCTTATATTGAGCGAACCTGTTCCCTATTTCGTAGCGACCTACGCAAGTTTGAACAGCGGCTGATTGTAGCAACCTCCGACCGAGCGCAACAGTTAACCGTAGTTGGTTATGGGGCTGAGTGGATGTCAACACAGCAACTGTTGGTCGAGGTAGAACTTTCCCATCAGCGCGTGCGGCGCAAGCAGCGACAAACCCATAAGAAGCGATCGCCCAATCGTTTCTTATCCAACTCGCTCGATCCTGCTGCTCAACAACGATTAGCACAGCTACGCATGGGCTGGCCTTTAGATGAACTCTAAAAAGTTCAATTTGCTCGCAAAAATACAGTTTTAGGACTTGCCAAACGGGTTCAACCTGGTTAAGATAAGATTCGCGTTCCTCAGTAGCTCAGTGGTAGAGCGGTCGGCTGTTAACCGATTGGTCGCAGGTTCGAATCCTGCCTGGGGAGTTTAAGACCAGAGTTCAAGAAAACCAGAGCATACCAACTCCAACGTTATGCTGCCGGAGGCGCGATTGCGTCTCAGTTAGCTAGTAGGAAAACGACAGCAGAGCGGTGCTGCACGATAAAGATTCGCGCCCCACCTTAAGACCCTAAGAGAATCCCAATTCTGGGGACTTAGAGCTATAATTTCGCAGCGACTCGTCCCTCCATCTCGAACCATGTCGAACTATTGATAGTTGTGGGTCAATCGTGGTAGTCGGGCAGCAGTTACAGTTTTGCAAACATCCGCCTTCTGCGCCTAAGAGCGGGGTTAGGCTAGTGGAACTTGCGGCATTTGTAGTGCTTGCAACCAATTCACTTCAAATTCAGTTCAAATTCAGCCCATAGCTTAAGAACTTATTAAGAGGGAAAGATAACTGGATTTCAGCAGCTAAGTTGATGTTCAAGATACCTCCTAACTGCGTCTCCAGCCTCATCTGCACTGCCTCAAGGTAACTCAGGTGGGGCTGATCTTTGGGCGGATCAAATCGATTCATGAATTCGCAGCAGTATGGTTAGGGTCTTCACGAATTTAGTAGTCACTCAACGGCTTTTGATTGTGGCTGCAACGGCTGGAACGTTAGCCGTTGGCTGGCTGTCACTGGGGCGATCGCCCCAACTGCTTCCGTCCCCTGAAGAAGCGAACCGTCAAGCAGAACAGCTCAGTCCTGAGGAGCTAACAAACCTCTCTATTGATGCCGAGTTGCGCGATCGTCTCCGCTTTGACCCAGCTTGGCAGCCGATCGCTCGATCGGTGCGGCAAGATCTGATGATCCTGAAATGGGGTAACAATCAGCTCGCCAATCCTGTTTGGCAACGCTATGGTGCCAGAGCCTATCCGCTGTTAGCGTATTACGCTCGCTCTGCCGATCCAACGCGCCAAACCTATGGCGTTGTTGGCATCCGCTCACTTGGCAAGCCCTACACAACCCTCTGGCTAGAACAGCAGCTCCAGCACCAGGCAAAAGCGCCCGATTTCTACTTAGTCACTGGGAATCCTGCTCTGGTGCTCGATCCAACTATTGATGCCCCTTACGAGTGGAACTGGCAACCAGAGTTTGGTTTGGACGATCCAGAGACGCGCGATCGCCTGATTCGACTGGCGCAAGATTATCTAGAACCGGAAACATCACCCGATTACTACAGCCAGTTTAATTTGAGTTTTTTAACGGCTCTGTTAGGTTACGAAGAGTTACTGCCGCCTCAACCAGCAGCACCATCCCATCCAGCACTTGACCCAGCCCTGGACGAGTGGAACCAGCTTGAGCAGCGTACCCCCTTGACGACAGCTCAAATTCAGCAGGCTATAAACATTTATCGCAACCTCAGCCCGCAAACGCAGGAGTATTTCCTGGTGACTCGCTTAGGAGAGATACGCGCAGGTGAGATATCTGCACTGGGAGCAGCGTTATTGCGGCATCTGGCAACAAATCCTGAATCGAGCGAGCAAGTATGGGCGATCGCAGAACTCAATCGGCATGGCGACCCGCAAGGCAGAAGATTGCTGCAAACCATCCTCAATGGCGACTTAACGCCCCTTCATACCCTGACTCGCGCCGTTAGCTATGGCTTTTTCCCTCAAACAGTCGATTGGGGAACCCACGCTTACTATTTGCTGGTAGGCATGGCCGAGCAGTATCCCCAGTCCAGGTTCATTCGGGCATCAAAAGAATATGGAGAGTTGAGGGGAATCTACTACTTTGGTGGAGAACCGCGCAGCGAAACCAGTGTAGAGCAGGCAGAACAGACCCCAGCCGCCCAGCGAGAACAGAATTGGCAAACATGGCTAAACCAGTACTCCGATCATCCTGGAGCCGACGACGCTACCTATTTTCTGGCTCGGAGCCTGCAAGACCAGAACAAGGTGATGGAGGCAATGGAACACTGGATCGCCTTGATGACGCAACCTATTGGGGATGGCGATGCCGCTTACTTGGCCTACCCGCACGTGCGATCGCTGCTGGATGTTGGACTAACCACCGACCAACTGGCAACGGTACTAGAGCAGCATCAAAATGAGGCGATCGCCCCATTATTTCAGTATGCTCTGGCTGTACATCAGGCCCGCGCTCAGGACTACGCCCAAGCCCTGCAAACATCGAACGGGCTAAATTTTGCGCCGCTTCAAGAGGTATTAGAGAGGTATTACGGTGCCGATGAGCGGTTTGGGTATGCCTTCCGCCCCAACACAACCCTGGAGGATATGCAAACCTTGCTGGCAGAGCAACGGCAAAAGTGGCACCAGTTGCAACAATTACAGGCCACCAATACACCTCAGTCTCGGTATGAACTGGCCTCAAATTGGGCTGGAGAAGGCGGCTGGAAGAATGGTTATTTAGCGGTGTGGGACGATGGCCGTACTGCTTTATTGCCGACCGGAGATTGGAGCAACTACTACTGCACCATTTTTTGGGTTTGTAACCAGGCGGTGCGATCGCCAGAGGCGGTGCGGTTGTCCTACCAGCAAGGGAGCCAGAACGCGATCGCCCTGTCCCTCTATCAAAAGCTGTTGGACGATCCCAATATTCCTGCTTCCATGCGCGAGAAAGCAATTTACATGGCAACCGAAACGCTGCTCTGGCAATGGGAAGACCATCCGTTGGGCGAAACCTTTCGTATTCATCCCCCGGCAGGGGTTAAGAGCACGATCGCCATTCCCGATCCAACCGCAGCAGCTAACCTCGATTACTACGATGAATGGCAATCGCAATACGACCAGTATGAGCAGGATTATCTCAATGCGCTGAATGAGGCGATCGAGCAATTGCAGCGCACCTTCCCGCAAAGCGTCTACATTGATGACTTACTGTTTTCTAAATATGCCCTCAGTGGTCAACTCGGCTCTTTAGAACAAATCGTGCAACGTTATCCCAACGGCGATCGAGCAGAAGAAGCTCAATTCTTGATCAACCATCGCCACCTGCACACCAATCCCGAATAACTTAGGCGAATACAAAGAAAAACTGTGAAACAGTAGCGGAAATGCAGTCCCTTGATAAAATCTCTATACTTCATTGGTGATCTGTTCGCTAGAAGTTGAAGCGGCTCTCCCTCAACAGCGCCTTGCCGACTCTTGGAAATCAGCACTTTTACCCAATAGCCCCATAGGAGAGTGCAGACGTGTCAGCCAGGCTGCGAGCTGTATCTCATTTATTTAAAGCTCGGCTATCACAACGAATCGTTCTTTGGGTGTTTGCCAGCATTGTCGCCATTGAAGCCGTCATTCTGATTCCGTCGGTCTATCGGCGGCAGCGAGAGTTGCTGTTTCACCTCAAGGAGGTTTCTGCTGCCCATGCCTCAGGCGTGCTTTCTGCGATGTGGGAACACCGTACCCGCACCCGCTCTGGCACCGAGCTTTTAGCACAACTTCAGCACATTCAAGCCGATCGCAACGTTTCCGGCGGAGCGCTATACACCGCGCAGGGGGTGCTCATTGGCAGTTTTGGTGAGGCTCCCGAACTGTCGGCGGCATCCCTGCTAAGCGATCGCCGGAGTGATTTTTTAAGCCGGGACGGAACCCGCTACGATGCAGTGTGGGAAATGTCGCCGCTGGACGGTCAGTACATTTTAATCATTCGTCACGATGCGACAACGGTACAGCAAGAAGTGGTGGCCTTCATCGGACGCATTGCCGGATTGGTGTTAATTGTGAGCATTTTTGTCACCATCGCCACCCTGATGGCACTAGAACCAACCCTGATTACACCCATCTTGATGCTGCGGAGCGACCTGTTGAATGCGGGTCAAGCCATTAGCAACGACGCAGAACCCCAGCCGTTTTATTCGGCTTCCAGCCATCGTCAGGATGAATTGGGAGAAGTGATTACCGCCTTTAACCAGATGTATCAGCAAATTTCGGAGGCGATCGCCAAACGCAAACAAGCCGAAATAGCGCTCCGGTTATCAGAGCAAAATTTTTCAGCGGCGTTTCAGTGCAGCCCGAACCCTGTGACCTTGGGCACCTTTCCAGAGGGGCGATTTATCGTCGTTAACGAGAGCTTTCAGCGTGTGTTTGGATACACTCCAGAGGAGGCGATCGGCCATACCCCCGTGGAGCTACAGCTCTGGAGCAACCTGGATGCTGGCAATAGCATGATCGCCCTGCTACGCGACAAAAAAGCCTTTCGCAATCACGAGCATCGATTCCGAACGAAATCAGGGGAACAAAAAACCGTGCTGTTTTCAGCCGAGCTTATCAAAATCGGCCAGCAGGAACTTCTCCTCACGGTTGCCAATGACATCACCCAGCGGAAGCAGGCAGAAGAAGGATTGCAGGACAGCGAAAGGCGGTTCCGAACCCTGGTTGAGCAAGCAGCGGATGCATTTTTTGTTGTGAATGCTGAAGGCAAGATTTTGGATGCCAACCAGCAGGCGTGCAACTACCTGAAATACACTCGTGAAGAGCTAATGCAGCTCACGGTGCAAGACATCGAAACCCAGGTAACGTTAGAGGAGTTTCGGACGGGTTGGCAGCGGCTAGCGCCAGGAGTGTCCATCACTATAACCGGAGAATATCGGCGCAAAGACGGCACCCGCTTTCCGGTTGAAGTACGCGCCAGCTTGATTGAAGCAGGCGGACAACTGCTGTTGCTGGCTCTGGCTCGTGATATCAGCGAACGCAAACAAACTGAGAAAGCAATGGCACAACTGGCCGAAATTGGCGAACTCGCCGCCATGATTGTGCATGAGGTGCGAAATCCGCTCACTACAATCCTGCTGGGTTTACAGTCTTTCCAGCAGTTGGAGTTGCCAGAACGGGCACAAACCCGACTGGCGTTTGCCCTGGAAGAGTCCGATCGCCTGCAACGGCTACTCAATGAAATTCTGCTGTATGCCAGACAACAAAGTCTACAGATGAGTGCACTAGAGCTAAATGCCCTGATAGTAGAACTCTTGGACTCGCTACGCAGTATGCCTGTTGCCGCCGGACGACAGATTCACTTTGTTGCTGCTCCAATGCCTATCAACATCTCGGGCGACAAAGACAAGCTGAGGCAGGTGTTCATCAACTTAATTAGCAACGCCTGTGAAGCCGTTTCTCTGGGAGACGTGGTCACCTGGACGATAAAGCTTGCTCCTAGCCAGCAGCAGGTATGCATCCAAGTTCACAACAGTGGCGAGCCGATTCCACCCGAACTGTTACCCAAACTAACGCAACCCTTTCAAACCACGAAACCCTCCGGCAATGGGTTGGGGCTGGCGATCGCCAAGCGCATTGTCGAAGCCCACCACGGCGAACTGACCATTGAATCGGCGATGGCAACCGGAACCACGGTCAGCATTCATTTTCCGATCGCACTACCCCAATGAATCCGTTGCCATACCGCTCGGCCATAGGCGCGATCGCTCAAATCCTGGCAAGATAATGATAATAATACTGGCGTAACCCTCTTGCCAGCCTTCGATCACCCAAATCAACCGAAACTTACAATGTGGCAACGACTGTTTGCTGGTTTGCTAATTATTTTAGTGTGCGGCTGGAGCGCTCCAGCCCATGCCGACTGGACGACTCCAATGTCTTACAGCAATGCTGAGCTAAAAGGACGCGATTTCTCAGGCCAAAGCCTGCAAGCATCAGAATTTTCTAACGCGAACCTCGAATTGGCTGACTTTAGCTATGCTGATATCCGTGGAGCGGTGTTTAGCGCCTCAGTCATGACAATGGCAAACTTACATGGTGCCGATTTAACCAACGCTATGGCCGACCAGGTTAATTTTCAAGGAGCCAACTTGAGCGATGCCGTCTTTGTGGAGGCCATCATGCTGCGATCGACCTTTGGCGATACTGATATTACCGGAGCCGATTTCAGCGATGCCATTCTGGATGGAGTTCAGGTAAAAGAGCTGTGCAGTCGGGCGAGTGGGGTCAATTCTAAAACAGGCATTACCACTCGCGATTCCCTGGGTTGCCGCTAATGAAGCAACGAGTAGGCGTGATTGGTGGGGGGCAACTGGCCTGGATGATGGCAGATGCCGCCAATGCATTAGGAATTGAGTTGGTTGTCCAAACCCCTAACCCAGACGATCCAGCCGTGGCGATCGCCACGGACACAATTCTGGCCGCGGTGGATGATGCAATGGCGACCGCCGAGTTAGCCAAACACTGTAACGTCATCACCTTCGAGAACGAATTTGTTAATTTAGAAGCTCTCTTTCCGTTAGAACAGCAAGGCATTTGTTTTTATCCTCAGCTTTCCTCGCTGGCACATTTGCTAGACAAGTACCATCAGCGCCGTTTCCTCCAGGGGTTAGGGTTGCCTGTTCCTGAATTTGCCGATGTTGATCTGCCTGTTTTTTTGCCAGACTTTGCTCAGTTAGGATATTTAGAGTTTCCAATTGTGCTAAAAAGTCGGCGCTTGGGATACGACGGGCAGGGAACGTTTATTCTCAAGGCTCCGGCAGAGCTTGAAGGCGTGATGGAGCAGATGGCGAATCAGCCATTGATGATTGAGCGATTTGTGCCCTTCGAGCGTGAACTGGCAATCATGGCGGCGCGCTCCATCTCTGGGGAGATTATCACCTATCCACTGGTCGAAACCCAGCAAGAGCAGCAAGTTTGTCGGCGAGTCGTGGTAACTCAGGAGTTTGATTCAAGCATTACCCAACAAGCAGAAGCGATCGCTCGGACGCTGTTGGAAAGCTTGCAAGTCGTGGGCATCTTTGGCATTGAGCTATTTCTGACCACAGACGGGCAGCTTTTGATCAACGAGATTGCCCCACGGACGCACAATTCCGGTCACTACACGCTAGATGCCTGTGTTACGTCTCAGTTCGAGCAGCACTTACGCGCGGTTTGTGGTTTGCCGTTGGGTAAACCACAGCTTTTAGCCGATACGGCAGTGATGGTGAATCTGCTGGGGTTCGAGCATTCCGACAGTGACTATCTAAGCCAGCGTCAGCAAATGGCCGATATCCCCAACGCTCATGTGCATTGGTACGGTAAAACCGTATCGCGTCCGGGGCGCAAATTAGGCCATGTAACAGTGCTGCTCAATCAAACGTCGCCTGCATCAGCCCGGTCGCAAGCCCTTGACCTCGCCAGCACAATCGAGTCGATCTGGTATCCATAGCCGCAGTGCTGGTTCAGTGCAGGAAGCTATCCTCATGTGCGTGCAATTCCCCTACTTCTCCCTTACTGTGGATGGCCAAACAGGGGGGCGATCGCTACCGTAATCCCATACGGATTTGAGGAAACGACATGACCAGCCAAAGGCCAAATCAAGCGGAATCCTATCCAGATGAGGCATTAGCGGGCGATCCGTCCGTCAGCAAAGAGGCATCCTCCGAGGTTGTTCAGCGGGTTGAGGGGCAAAATCAGACCATCAAAACGCCGCCCAAAGAGATGGAAAGTGAAGTGGCAGCCACCGATCGTGACCTCAGCGATCTGACGATGGGTATTGAAGACGAGGCTTAAACGCTAAAGAGACGTTCCGCTGGAACGTCTCTTTTACTAATCCAATGAATTGAATCTAACCTCAATCCAATGAATTGAATCTAACCTCAGTTAAACCAGCAGTTCTCCTGTTTCTTGCAGCGCGTGCAGACGGTGATAAATGCCCCGCTGACTAAGCAGTTCGCTATGGTTGCCAACTTCAACGATCTGTCCCTGATCCAGCACTACTATTTTGTCGGCTTCGCGGACGGTGCTCAGTCGATGAGCAATGATGATGGTGGTGCGGGTTCCTAAGATACTTCGCATGGCCAGTTGGATCGATCGCTCCGACTCGTAATCCAGGCTGGATGTTGCCTCATCAAACACCAGCACATCGGGATCAACCAGCAACGCTCTGGCGATCCCCAGGCGCTGCCGTTGCCCGCCCGACAATCGCACCCCTCGCTCGCCCACAACGGTACGGTATTTTTGCGGCAGCAGGTGAATAAATTCATCCACTCTGGCAATCCGGCAGGCCACCTCGACTTGCTCGAAGCTAACCGCAGGGTTGCCGTAGGTGAGGTTATCGAGCAGGGTACCGTTGAATACATCCACCTCCTGGTGAACGATCGCCAGTCGCCGTCGATACCCGGTCACATCCAGAGAACGGATGTCCTGCCCATCCATGCGAATACAGCCCGACTGCGGGTCAAAATAGCGGAACAGCAGCTTGACCAACGTTGACTTCCCGGAACCAGAACGCCCAACCAGCGCTACCGTTTGATAGGGTTCGATCAGCAAACTGCCCCCTTGCAATACGGGGCGATCGGCTTCATAGCCAAACGTCACGTCTGAAAAATCAACCTTTCCGGTAAATTGGTAGGTTTTCATGGCGTCTGGGTTAGCCAGCAAACTCATGGAATCAATGCCAGCAGGGCGTTGGATAAATTCATGGAAGCGCAGCATTGAGGCATAGCGACGGGCAAAGATTTCAGCCAAATTACTAATCGGCTCCAGTTCAGCGTAGGCCATGCTGGACACGGTGAGCGTGGTGACAAAGTGCCCCAAAGACATCTGACCCTGTAAGGTAGCTGCCAGCGTTAGCCCCAGAACCACGAAGACGCAAATTTGGATAATTAGCCGTTGCCAGGTAAACAATTGAATGTAGCCCCGATGAATGCGATAGTCCACCACTTTGAACTCGCGTTCTAGTCGCTGCTGCTGTCTGGCCAATTCTGCCGACTCAGAAGCAAATGCCTTCACCGTTTTGATGTTGGTAATCAGTTCTGAAGTGCGGCTTTCTGTATTTTCCATGTAGCGATCGAGTACCGCTTCTCGGTTGATCAGCTTCTTGAGATCTCGCAGGGTAAAACTCAAGATAAAGATAAAAGAAATCAGAAACAGAACCGAAATCCGCCAGTCGATCGCCAGAATGACGAAAAAGATGCCCAGCACACGAAACAGCTTGGGAATGAGCTGTCCAGAAATTTCTGGGTAAGTCCAGGTGTGGTTTGACAATCCTCTAGCCACCCGTCCGGCAATCCGTCCAGGATTGTTCTCGTCATAAAACTCTAGCGGCAGCGTCAAAATTTTCTCGATCGTGCGGGCACTATGATCGCGCCGTGTTCGCAGGGCTATGTCCCAGTGAAACCAGGCTCCTAACCAGGGCTGGATTGGCGCTCTAATAACAGTGACTACAAAAATAAGGCTTAACAGCACAGCCAGGGACAGCGATCGCCCAACGGGTTGCCCAGTCATAACGGCTATGCTGTCAATCGAGCGTTGCAGCACAGTATCCAACCGTTGCTGAGACAAAACGTTCAAAATTTGCCCAATTGCGTAGGGCACCACCAGATCAATAATTTCAAACAGGCTACTGGCAGCAATGCTGAGGACAGCGATCGCCCAATAGTTTTTGTAGTAGCCCACAATATCTCGAAACGTTGCCATGACTGTTCCCCCCTCACCAGCGATGACCCACTGGCTAGATAGATCGCATCCGTTCATCAATGGAGCGCACTTCAAATTAACCCAGGACAGCCTGAGCTAAATCTGGCTCCCGCCTCTAACCCACAATGAAGAATAGTGACTGCTTCAGGCGATCGCCTCGTCAACCAGATCAAACGGGTTGGGTTCTATCCCGTCTCAATCAAGTCAGAGCATAACCCGCACCACCTCCCCTGTTTTACAGCGTGGATTCAGCCAGGTAAAAGCAGAGTTTTGACGGCTAACAGTATTCCTGACCTAGCCATGTCAACCTATTAGCATTGCAACTACGAATTGTAGCATAATTGTAGTATGTTTTAGCAGCAGCCATCCACGATCGTGCCCTGGAAGGTTGTAGCCGTTGCCAGATCTGCTAATTCCGTTAAAAACAAAGGGTAGCGCGATCGCACTACCCCGAAGATCAATTTATAGTTAATTAGCCAACCAAACGAACACAACAGCTACGACCCGATCTAAATCAAGCGACCCACTGGATCTAACCGCGACTCAATTGATCACATAAGCCGATTGCAACGCCCACACAATTAAAGCGGCAATTGAACCCAGAATCACTAGAGCCGAAAGCGTAATTGCAGTTGGGCTATCCGCTCCTTTGAACTTCATAATTCCCCGATTAAAGTCTGTCATCTGAGCCGTGTCCTCCTAACTCAAAGCTTAAAGTTATCGGTTTAAAGTTGTAGACAGAAGGGCCGGGTCTAACGGTGACTTTATCCAAGTCACTACCAACTCGATTGTATCCAGCCTACTAAGAGATTTAGAGTTTTGTTCTACACTTTATTATTTTTTCTTATCTAACTCATGGCTCAATTCATACTCTGAGCCTGAATGCTTGTCCGTAGCTGGGGCTACGGTGTCGTGGCGCACCAATACTCTTTAGCCAACCGCCATAATTTGCCCTGAATCTGACAAGACTCATTTGGATTAGGGTTGTTAACGAGCCTTGAACCACTAAACTAATCACAGCCTTAATGCGTAACAAGGAGCGTTAAGTGGTTACTGTCCTGATTATTTTGCTGTTAATTGTTGTTTTAGTCGTCATTTTTGAACTGGGTTTGCGCTGGTGGCTGGGGTTTGGCAATCCTTTAGTGTATGTATCGGATGATCAAATTGGCTATTTGTTAGCACCCAACCAGGCCACTCGACGCTTTGGTAATCGAATTAGAATCAATCAGTACTCCATGCGAGGCGAAGATATTGAAGTTCCTCGACCAGGATCAACCCTGCGGATTCTGCTACTAGGAGATTCGATCGCCAACGGCGGCTGGTGGACTGACCAGGAACAAACCATTTCAGCCCGTCTACAAACCCACTTACAGCAACAGTTGCAGTCAAAGGCGGCTCAAGGCGTGGTTGACCAGGTCGAAGTCCTAAACGCTTCGGCAAACTCCTGGGGGCCTCGAAACGAATTGGCGTATCTACAGAAATTTGGTCATTTCGAAGCTCAAGCCATTATTCTGCTGCTCAATACAGATGATTTGTTTGCGACGGCTCCATCGGCAGCACCCGTTGGACTCGATCGAAACTACCCCGATCGCAAACCGCCAATCGCAATTGCAGAACTATACAGCCGCTACCTGCAAAAACCAACAAAACTTGGCGCACTGCGAGCCTTACAAGAGGAAGGCGATCGCGTTGGGGCAAACTTGCAGGCCATTCAACACATTCGAGCGCTCGCCCATACCTCTCATGCGCTGTTTGTTTTAGCCATGACTCCTTTGCTGCGCGAGCTAGGCGAGTCTGGCCCCAGAGATTACGAGCAGCACGCTCGGCAGCGCTTGATTGAGCTAACTCAAATGGAACGAATTCCATACCTCGATTTTTTGCCCGTGTTCAACCAGGTCGAATCACCTAACTCGCTCTACAGCGACCATATCCATCTCACGCCCGACGGCAACGAGCGCCTGAGCCAGAGCATTGCCGAGTTGCTGGCACAACTACAGGGTCTTTCTGCCGTGCAGCCAGGACTCCACTCTGGCTCTAGTTCGCCAGACTCCGGTTTGCCTGCTTCAGATAGTTCTGCCAATTAATCCCCATGTCTGGGTTCTACTTAGGAATTGACTTTGGCACCTCTGGGGCAAGGGCGATCGCGATCGATGCCAACCGCCAAATTCACGCTCAAACGAGTCTACAGTTTGCTCCCAAAACATCGCACCATTGGGCCACTACCTGGCAAACTACACTGTTTACCCTAATCGAGCAGATTCCTCGACCGTTGCGCCACTCTATTAATGCGATTGCTATTAATGGCACGTCGTCAACGGTGTTACTTTGTAACGCTCAAGGACAACCGCTCACTGAGCCAATCCTCTACAACGATGCTCGTGGCGAGACGGTGCTAGATAATGTGCGGACGATCGCTCCAGCGAATCACACCGTGATCAACGTCACATCCAGTTTTGCCAAATTGCTCTGGTGGGAATCTTACTATAAACCCCAGTCTTATTCAGAACGCGTCTATTTCTTGCACCAGGCCGACTGGCTTGCCTTCCTGCTGCATGGTCAACTGGGTGTTAGCGACTATCACAACGCTCTCAAGTTAGGGTATGACGTTGAGCAGCAGTGTTACCCCGACTGGATAACCAATCGCTCCACTCCGTTTCAACTGCCACACGTGGTCGCACCGGGTACACCAGTGGGCACCATTCAGCCCCAGGTTGGCGATCGCCTCGGCATTCCTGCCAGTTGTGCGATTGGCGCTGGCACCACGGATAGCATTGCGGCATTTTTGGCGAGCGGTGCCAATACCCCCGGAGAAGCGGTTACATCCCTTGGCTCCACCTTGGTCTTAAAACTACTCAGCCAGAGCCGTGTAGATGATGCCCGTTATGGCATCTACAGCCATCGGTTAGGAAATTTATGGTTGGTGGGCGGGGCTTCCAATACAGGGGGAGCCGTCCTGCGCCACTATTTCAGCCCAGACGAGTTAAACCATCTCAGCCAGCAAATCCCAACCGACCAGGCCAGCCCTTTAAATTACTATCCCCTGCTTCAACCGGGTGAGCGCTTCCCAATTAACGATCCAACGCTATCGCCACGGCTTGAACCTCGCCCAACCGAGGCGATCGCATTTCTGCATGGGCTGCTTGAAAGCATTGCCCGGATTGAAGCCAGCGGATACCAGCGCTTGCAGCAGTTTGGAGCCACCCCACTCCAGCGGGTCTACACGGCTGGAGGCGGAGCAGCCAATTTAGCATGGAGTGCTATTCGGCAACGGCATTTGCAAGTACCAGTGGGGCGATCGCTACACACCGAGGCCGCCTACGGAACGGCATTGCTGGCTCTTCAGGCGGTTGGCGCACAAGACCACTAGCGACTCAGACAGCGGACAAGCCACAGAGAAGCGGCCAAACCGACAAAATGCGCTAGCACCGTGTTGGTATTTGCCTGAACGACGAAAATATCTAACGATTGAACAAATTGGGTTGTTCGTTCAGCAGAATAAATAGCGCCCTGCGGCTGGGAAAGCGATTTTGCTAGCAGTAATCCTACGATCGCCTGTGCGCCTAATAACGTAAGCAGCATTCCAACCAGGTTAATCGACAACCCAATTCGCACGGCCTGGATCGCATCACCTCGTTTAGGACGAGCCTGAGCGTTCGAAGTTCGCAACTGCCGCGACAGGCGCGTGTAGCGAAACGACCAGTACGCCCCGGCATAAAGCAGAATTAAGCCACAAATAGCAAAGAAGAAGCCTGCACCAGTACCAGCATTGTTAGCTCCACGCCCCGTTAAGCTGGATACCGCAAATAGCAACACCAGGCTTGAAATGATAGCAAGAACGAGCTGTCCCCAAAAACCGACCCAGCCAGCAATACGAAAGGCCGAAACCACTCGACGAACCGCTGGGGGTAGGGTGTAACTATCTGACTTGCTCGACATAGCTTTCATCAAGGGGTACCGCTCGCCTACAGTGCTTTAGCCTACAGTGTCTTAGCGCCGCTGATAGCCCCACTCATCGCCTGGAATTTAACCTGAGGCTACGATAGCCAGGATAACAGATTTGGCTCTTAATCGGCTGCGTGTCGGCGATCTTGGCGCTTTAGCTGCTGGCAACGGCGGCGCATACAAAGCGCCAGTACACCCAAAAATAGCACTCCGATTCCTCCAGCTAACGGGTTGCGATCGATCCCCGTTACCCACTCCGGTACACGACCAGAGTAATCCACCAACTCGCCAACATTAATGATGTAGTATCCCCACACCAGTCCGGCATGGAGACCAATGGGTAAACCAAGCCGACCCTGGGCAGCAAGGGATTGCTTGTTAGAGGTCGATCGCTTGGCCCACACCAGAGTCAGCCCAAGCAGCACCAACCCAAAAAACTGCGGAGCCGATTGCAGCATCTGCTCAAACGGCTTGATGTAGTGCAGAACAGCAAACGCCAAACTGCTAGCCCAAAGCGCTGTCGTCAGCCGATAGTCTCGCTGCAACTCATCCAGTAGCCAGCCCCGAAAGATTAACTCCTCACCCAGAGCCACCCCCAGAGCCACCATCAACCCTTCTAAACCGATTTGAATCAGTCCTAACGACAATGGCTGCCACGATATCCAACCCAGGATGCCTTGCAGCAAAAACAAGCTCAACAGGCTAATGGCTCCAATGCCCAACCCTTCAACCAGATCCTTAGCGTTCTGTCTGGTCCAAACCAGACCATACTGCTGCAATAACGATGGAGTGCCATAAACATGCCGACTCCACCAATGGAGCAAGCAAAGAAACTCCACAAACAGCAACGCCATTACAATAATGCTGACCGTGTTTTGATCAGTAACTAGCCAGTGGATGACTCCAACTAGCGGCAACCACAACGCCAACAGCATCAGAATAAAGGCGAGTAACCGTACAATCACGGTACAGGCAACAAGTCGGGCAGGCCGGATTTTCAAAAGACACCTGAATCACAACTACAGCAAAGCCGTTGCAACTCGACTATTCGTCTGGCTCAATGGTGCTGGTCAACCCATGGTTTTTTAGAGTTTCGCAGTAAAACTCCGCATGTTCTTGAGCACAGGTAATAACCAGCGCCAAACCATTCGTGTGGGCTTCCATCATGATGCTAACGGCCTGGGGTTGCGTTAAGCTGCTAACCGTCTGCATTAAGGTCTGGACAACATGTTCCATGCTGTTGAAATCATCGTTGTGCAACAGAACTTTGTAGCGGGGTGCAAGTTTGCGTGCCGTTGAACGCTGTTCAATGGTTTCGACTGACACAGGTCTATACCTCTCCGTCTATATCTTCAGAATCTTCAGAACAAATTACAAAAGCTGATGATCTCAACCGCTAAGAGTCAACCAGTGCCGCAGTGGGTCGAATCAGCCGTTGCAATACGTTACTTAACTTCATTTATATCATCCTTGCTCCAGTTCAGGCTTGAGAGTTTGGAGCTGGATAGATGTAGCTTCTACAATTCTATTCAGTAGGGAAAACTAGGGCGAGAACGCTCCACTGCCATTTCAGATCAGTCTTCTCCTAATCTAACCGACCGATGAACCCGTTGCTGAACATCCAACCCGCGCAAATTATCTGTTTAGAACATGAAACAGCTTGCCTGTATGCAGAAGTCATTCAGGTGGTAACGGCGCGACAACAGTGCTGGGTGCGTCCCCTATTCCTTAAAATCGCTTCCCTACCAGAACAGCTCAATGATGCGAACCCGGCATCGGCTCCCGACCTGATTCTCTACGACTTGCGCCAGGGGGCAGATTTAATTTGTCCACTGTCCCTGTTTCGCATGGCCTTAGACACTGAGGTCATACCACTGTTGACTATTTTGGATGATGCCAAATACTGCTCCCCAGCAGGGGATACCGAATCCAATATAGACGACTACCGAACAACGGCCATAGATAACCCTGGCATCGCGCATCAACAGTTGCGCGAGCTCGTTCGCAACGTTTGGCAAGCGCATCCAGAGGCCTTCTAGCGGTTAGCGGGTTCCATAAACTGCTACGGGCGGCTCAAGCTGTTGACTTAGCGATCGCACAACCGCGTCGCCGATTCGTTGATTGAGCCGATCGCTTTACGATCGGAACCAGGTGGGCATCAGGCGGCGATCCAATGGAGCGCTTACAACACGCTCAACTCCCACCTGAGCGTGTTGTAAGACTTAGACTAGTTGGTAAGGATGGCGATCGCCTCTGCGCCTGGAACAGGCAGAACATCAGACGATCGCTGCCCATCAAACATCATTCAGGCGGGACATGGCACGAACTATCCTAATAGTTGCAGCCGCTTTCATCGAATGCTTCAAACCCCCAACGGGTCAGGGCAACCTGCAACAGCCATGCAAAATATCTAAAGAGAGTACCAGTAAAATCCGCAATACTCCGAGTCTATGCTGGTAAAAAAGCGACACACCACATACCGCTTTTTCCGTAAGCACCTTAACAAAGACTTTATACAAACAGCTACTGGCGATCGGTTCAGTGGTAGGTCAACGGCTAACGAAATCAAATGACCGTGAAACGCTGTACGGAATCCGGTCTTGAGTAACGAGCGAGTAGAAGATGCAGCCCTGTGTTAGAAACCGTGACACTCTCATATGACGAATAACGTACCAAGCGCCAAAGAGCTATGGACTTGGAACCAAGCGGATGCGACCAGCATCCATCTCTGACATCAGCAACTCCAAAGCTTCATAGTCTGCTTCAGAAATATGCCCTAACCGGGTCAGCTCATAGTTGATTTCATTTTCGATGTCAGGAGTAAGTTTCCTGATGTAGAGCGCTTTTGAGACAAGATTACGAATTACATGCGTAGTTTTCATAGCAGACTGCCATCGTCTTCAGAGGGGCATCTTCAATGAGGAATTGTCTGCTAAATAACCAGCGTCGGAAGTGATCCAACACGCTGATCTGAAGTGATTTTAGTCACAGACACCATTGTTCGAGTATCCCCACTCAAACTGTATAGCAAATAGGGAAGCACTGCATGTTGTTTTTATCATTCCCACTTTTTTGCTTTTTCACACACCTTTTTCTTAATTTTGCGTGAATTTATCTGAATCAAGTTGGAATCAAGTTGATCCCGCCAGCTCTTTGTATTTTGAGATACAGTCCCCCCAAAAAGTCATCCTCCTTAAGGCAGGTTAATACAGGCTTGAACTAAAATGTTGTCGCCTGAGCGTGAGGTTTACCGCCACTCTCCGCCCCACCTTGAATCAGCATCAGCCTGTCTGTGAGATTCAATCTATGGCATTTAAAAATGACATTGACCGAACCACAGAACTCTGTTTAAAGCAATGCTATGGTGCTCAAATTGGCTTGCTTTAAATAACTGAACGTTGAGAAATCTGTAATTTACGAAGCTCATACAAACTTCAGCAATATTTCGTATCCCTGCACACCTTTCCGTGAAAACACTTACTGAAAACTTTAAACAACTAGGGCTAGCAGATAAAGATTCGGCAAAATGACCTCAATTCATTGGTTCTCATCGGAATCTGCGGCTATCGTCTAGAACATCAGTCGAAAAGCGGTTCTCTATTTGTTGTTGTTGTTAGATCGAAGCAGGATCGAAGATGCAAAGCACTCTTGCCAAATCTCAGTTAAAAGTTGTTCAGCCTTGCGGTCACATCAATGCTTCTAATGCAGCTGACCTGCAAGAACAACTCACCACGATTGTTTCCTCTCGTCAATACGCCTCGTTGCTCGTTGATATGACTAACGTGGAGTCCCTGGACAGTGCCGGTCTGATGGCGCTAGTCTCGGCTCTCACGCTGTCCCAGCAGCTCAATCAGCGCTTTGGGTTATGCAGCGTTTCTCCCTCAATTCGGATCATTTTTGAGCTAACTCAACTCGATCGCGCTTTCGAAATTTTTGAGCAGCGCTCCACCTTTGAGGCGGCGATCGCTTAAACGCACCCCCTATGGTTTGGATAGCTGATTCTATAACCGTGCAAAACACAGCAACCAAGCAACACTGTTTTGCTCAAACTCTGCTGACCACCAGAGGTCGCGATAAGCATCCGGTATAGTGGACTTAGCAACGTCTAATCCTACGTACTGGAACCATTCTGCCGTGTCAGTTGCAGTTGAACAGCTATTAACCCCGGAAATTTCTCGACCCGCCCGCTACCTCGGCAACGAGTTAGGAGCCGTCCACAAAGCGTGGGAGTCGGCAGCGGTTCGATGGGTGCTGACCTACCCTGAGGTGTATGAGGTTGGTGCTTCTAACCTGGGGCATATCATTCTCTACAGCATCTTAAATGCTCAGCCTCGGCAACTTTGCGATCGCGCCTACCTCCCGGCTCCTGACTTAGCAGCCAAGCTGCGGCACACTCAAATACCGTTGTTCGCTGTAGAATCACGGCAGATTCTACTTAATTTCGACATTCTAGGGTTTAGTCTCAGCTACGAGCTGGGGGCAACGAACATCCTGGAAATGTTGGATCTGGCTAACATCCCCCTTACCTGGAAAGAGCGTAGAGACGATCCAACGGGTCGCCTCTATCCTTTAATTTTTGCAGGTGGTCAGACCGCGACTTCAAACCCAGAGCCGTACGCCGACTTCTTCGATTTTATTGCCCTGGGAGATGGCGAAGAGCTTTTACCCGAAATAGGTCTAATCCTTGAGGAAGGCAAAGCACTAGGTCTGAGCCGCGAAGAATTGCTGCTGGACTTGGCGCAGGTTCCAGGGGTCTACGTGCCGCAGTTTTATGAGATGGCAGCCGATGGCTCTGTTCATCCTAATCGTCCTGATGTGCCAGCGCGAGTGCTTCGGCGGGTTGCCACTCCAATTCCGGCCTATTCCATTGGTTTAGTGCCCTATGTTCAAACGGTGCACGATCGCCTTACGATTGAAGTCCGTCGAGGGTGTACGCGCGGCTGTCGTTTCTGCCAACCCGGAATGCTAACTCGTCCGGCTCGTGATGTTGAACCCGATCAGGTGGTCGATGCGATCGAGCAAGGCATGCGAGCCACTGGCTATAACGAGTTCTCCCTGCTCTCACTCAGTTGCTCCGATTACCTGGCTTTGCCCGCTGTCGGCATTGCCATCAAAAATCGGTTGAAGGACGAGAATATTTCTTTATCGTTGCCCAGTCAGCGAGTCGATCGGTTTGATGAAAACATTGCCAATATCATCGGCGGCACTCGCCAAACTGGGCTAACGTTTGCCCCTGAAGCTGGCACTCAGCGGATGCGGGACATCATTAACAAGGGGTTGACCAACGAGGAATTGTTGCGGGGTGTTAAAACAGCCTACGAGCAAGGCTGGGATAAGGTCAAACTCTACTTCATGATTGGGTTGCCGGGTGAAACCGATGCCGACATTCTAGGGATTGCTGAAACGCTACGCTGGTTGCAACAAAACTGTAGCACCAGAGGCAAGAAGCGCCTTAGCTTCAACGTCACTATTTCGAACTTTACGCCTAAACCGCATACTCCGTTTCAGTGGCACTCGGTATCTACCACTGAATTTTTGCGAAAGCAAACCCTGCTTCGTCAGGAGTTCCGCAGCATTAAAGGACTCAAAGCCAATTTCACGGATGTCCGCATTTCGGCCATGGAAGATTTCGTGGGACGAGGCGATCGCCGCCTGTCTGCGGTCGTTCGGCGAGCCTGGGAGTTGGGAGCCGGAATGGATTCGTGGTGGGAAAGCCTCGACCGAGCCTTTGCTGCATGGGAACAGGCGATCGCCGAAGCAGATTTAACCTGGAAATACCGTCAGGTTGAAACCGGCGAGTGGAATGTGTTTGGATCAAGCCGGGATGACTCCAGTGAAGGTCTTGACCTTCACGCATCTTGCCAAATGCCCTTACCCTGGGATCACATTGACACTGGCATTGACAAACAATGGCTTCAGGCAGACCTCCAACAAGCATTAGAGGCGGCAACAGTACCCGACTGCTCGTTTGATGGCTGCTCTCACTGCGGCGTGTGCGGCGCTGATTTTGGGCACAATATTGTGGTTGAAGCACTCCCCATTCCTCAGTTTGCTGGTCATTTTGTGCCCAAACAAGATCGAGTTCAGCGGCTGAGAGTTTGGTTTGGCAAACAAGGAAACATGGCTCTGGTCAGCCATCTTGACCTGATTCGGTTGTTCGATCGTGCGATTCGTCGAGCCGCCCTGCCTATCTCGTTTACCGGAGGCTTTCATCCCGGCCCACGCATCTCTCCGGCTAATGCGCTTTCCCTGGGAGCCACTAGTTCGGGAGAAATTGTGGACTTTGATTTAACTGAGTCGATGGATGTTGCCGAGTTCCAGCAACGGTTCGCGGCGCAACTGCCTGCTGATATCCCGGTTTATCGGGTAGAGGCGATCGATCCAGCTTCAGAAGCGGCGACAAAACGGTTGGAAACAGCAGAATACTATATCTCCTTAACCGTCAATGACGACTCAAACCAGCCATCAACCAACGATTGGCAGCAATGGATTGAGCGCATTTTAGACGCCAGCGAGATTAAGATGGAGCAAATCACCAAGTCTGGCGCAACTAAGACCGTGAACTTGCGCGATCGGCTGTTTGATTTAGAGTGGATTGCTCCAGATCGCTATTCTGATCTGCCCACATCCATTCCCCCATTGCTGGCCGCTGCCACAACGCTGCTTCGCTATGTCGGTAGCTGTCGCAACGATGGAACGCTACTGCGACCAGAGCATGTCGTTCACCTGCTGGAGCAAACGGTTCAACGAGACTTTCAACTGCGGCACATTCACCGCAGCCAGCTTTTTCTGACCCCCTAAGCCACTGGTTCGTTCCGAACCTCCAGTTTTCGAGTTAAACGACACGATGGTTCGAATAGCTCCATAACTGCCGGCCGCCAACGCTGGCAGACCTGATCTTCAGTTCACTGTTCAGTGATTCGACTATGATTTCTAAAAAAACGTGATTTTGATAGCGCAGGAGTCACTCCGCGCTATAATACTTTTCTAAAGAGCTGTTGTGGACTGAAAGCTCTTTAGGTTGCCAGTGGTTCAATCGGCAGCGCGAACTGAGCAAAGTCCACTTCTGCAAAGCTTTTGACTCACTTTTGATCATTGGGTAGCCGTCTCTAGGGAGAGGGTCTCTCCCCAGGGATTCACCCCCACCATTGGTTCACTGGTTGATATCCAACCCTTCCGAGGTTCTGGGTACTTTGTTGATTTAGGTAGGAGCAGCTTCGTTGTCTCCACACTATGTCGAATTTTTTTACTTACGAAGTCTTAATACCAGCAAAACGGCACTGATGAAGCTAGTGACCGCAACGCTGCTATTTTTTGAGGAAGTTGAATGCCGAAGCAAATTATTATTGCCGAACAGCACCGTATTGCTGCTGTGTTTTCAGAAGACCAAATTCAAGAACTGATTGTTGCAACTGGAAGTCATCAAGTCGGCGACATCTATCTCGGTGTCGTTGAGAATGTATTACCTGGTATTGATGCTGCATTCGTCAACATCGGTGATGCGGAGCGAAACGGGTTTATCCATGTCACCGATTTAGGCCCGTTACGGTTAAAGCGAGCCGCTGGTTCCATCACTGAACTGCTAGCCCCTCAACAGAAAGTGCTGGTTCAGGTGATGAAGGAACCAACCGGCAATAAAGGACCTCGCCTCACGGGTAATGTGAGTCTTCCGGGTCGTTATCTAGTGTTGATGCCCTTTGGTCGGGGTGTTAATCTTTCTCGCCGCATTCGCAGTGAATCTGAGCGCAACCGTCTACGAGCGCTAGCTGTGTTAGTGAAGCCTGCGGGAATGGGGCTTCTTGTGCGAACCGAAGCCGAAGGGATGAATGAAGAGGCGATTATTGAAGACCTGGAGACCCTGCAAAAGCAGTGGGAAAACATTCAGCAGGAAGCCGTATCAACCCGTCCGCCTAGTTTGTTGAATCGGGATGATGACTTTATTCAACGCGTGCTGCGAGACGTTTACAGTGCGGATGTCAACCGCATTGTGGTGGACTCTCATACGGGCATGAAGCGGGTGAAGCAGCACCTAACCAACTGGAGCGGAGGTCGATCGCCCAATGGAGTCCTGGTCGATCATCACCGCGATCGCATTTCAATTCTGGAATATTTTCGGGTCAACGCGGCGATTCGTGAAGCGCTTAAACCCAGAGTGGATCTGCCGTCGGGTGGCTACATCATCATTGAACGGACTGAAGCCCTAACGGTGATTGATGTCAACTCGGGTTCGTTTACACGCTCCGCCACTGCCCGTGAAACCGTGCTGTGGACAAACAGCGAAGCGGCTGCCGAGATTGCGCGACAGCTTCGATTACGCAACATTGCCGGAGTCATTATTGTTGACTTCATCGACATGGATTCTCGCCGAGATCAGCTGCAAGTGTTGGAGCAATTCAACAAAGCCCTAAGAGCTGATAAAGCACGACCTCAAATTGCTCAACTGTCGGAGTTGGGGCTGGTTGAGCTGACGCGTAAGCGCCAGGGACAAAATATCTACGAACTCTTTGGAAGAACCTGCCCTACCTGTGGTGGATTGGGTCACCAGGTGCATCTGCCAGGAGAACTAGACAAAGAGACTCCAGAACCGCTAGAGGCAGTTAGAACTCCGGTATTCCCCGAACCGCGTGTGCCCGTTCGAGAAACGTGGGATGCCCCCAGTGATGACTTTGATGCCGACCCCTCTGCCGATCTGCAAGAGCTGGATCTGGTTAACCATCCCAGTTACCAGGAGCGCAACCGCGATAACCGCCGCCGCCGTCGCAGCCGTGCTCGAATCGGTGATGTGGTTTCTAAGAATGAGGTGGTTCCCAAAGGGCCTTTCCCCAACAAAGTAGAACCTGAGGTGGAAGAGGATTTTGCAGCGGCGGAAGAACCGATCCTCAATACTGTGCCGCTGCCCAAAGAGAACCGGGTTGACAAGCCAGAGCGGGGGCGATCGCAGCGACGGGAAAAGCCTGTTGAACAGCCTCAGGTGATTGCAGTCGAAATGACACCCGAAGAGCAAGATGTTTATGCCCTGATGGGAATTTCTCCTCTGGTGCTGTCTCCGGAACCCGTGAAAGATCCGAAATCAACGGTAATCACTGTAGCCTTACCCGGACAAAGCACTCGTCAACCAGACAGCATCACTCCAGTGACTTTACCGCCTCAGGAGTTGGTAATGCCCACTCCAGCTACTCCAGATGCCGCTATCTCAACCCTGCCTCCGCGAGCGGTAGCACCCATCGAAGAAACGGTAGCCGTAGGGGCGATCGCTGTCGAATCAGACGAAGACGACAATAACGGTACGGGTGTCCGTCGCCGTCGCCGTCGTCGCTCGTCCGCAGCAGACGGTGAGCAGGACTAGATTTACGTCGTTCCCCTGGTCGCCCCGTTTCTGAACGATTTGGCGAACCAATGTCAGCCTGTGCAGCTTAGTGCCGACGCCCTGTTTGTGATTCAAAACCAGTTAATTCTTTTGTCAGCAGATGAGTTCGTTGCTCACCCCGGTCTGGTGGCGGGTGTGGATGAGGTTGGACGAGGAGCCTTGTTTGGCCCGGTTGTTGCAGCAGCCGTTATATTGCCAGATGAGGCTCTTGCAGATTTAGCAGGGGCAGGGGTTACAGACAGTAAGCGTTTGTCTCCTCTCCAGCGAAACCAGCTAACGCTACACATTCAGTCGGTAGCGATCGATTGCCGTATCGGTGTTGCATCTGTCCAAGAAATCGATCGCTACAACATTCTGCAAGCGTCACTTTTGGCTATGCGACGAGCCATTAGCCGCCTTACTCCCCAACCAACCCTCTGTCTGATTGATGGCAACCAACGGGTTCCTGATTTAAGGATGCCGCAGCAAACTCTGATCAAAGGCGACCAACAGTCCTTGGTAATTGCAGCAGCCAGTATTGTTGCTAAAGTCTGGCGCGATCGCCTGATTAGCAACCTGGCAGTCAAATATCCTGGCTATGACCTGGCTAGCAATAAAGGGTACGGCACAGCAAAACACCGTCTGGGGCTAAAGCAACTTGGGCCGTCTCGTCAGCATCGGCGATCGTTTAGCCCCTGCTCCCTTAAGTCACAGGCAGCAGGGGCTATGGAAGAATCAGACGAATCTACGGTTTAGGCTGTTGGGCTTTGAGGAGACAGAGACGGTTGCTCCAGTGGCCTGGGTTCAGCCCCTTCTAGCTGAACCATCGCCCATCGGTGATAGTCGGACAGCAGTTGATGCATCAACCGCTGTTTGATGGTCAACAGCACACTTCGCAGCAGGCCATTTCCGGTCGCTTCCAGCAATGATTTGGGAGTCAGGCGAAAGGCTGGCGGCAAATCAACTTCAACCTCTAGATCCGCTTTTCCCGTTAGTCGAGTTTCGCCATCGATTTGGTCAGGAACCAACCGCCCAACCAGATTTAAGCTAAACCGTTGATTGATGTATTCAACTCCACGAATATCGCAGCTAACCGACTGTAGGTGAATCACTCCATCCGCTCCCGCCCATATCCGCATATCTACGGTCGGCTGAATGCTTAGCATCATAAAGTTGAGCGGGCGCATCTTCAATCGAAAACGATCGGCACCAAGCTGCTCTATTCGGCTCGGATCAACCAGTGCGTTAACGAGGCGCTGCGGCTGCCGAAGATAATGCTGAATCGGAATGGGCTGATTGGGTACTGTTAGTTGAACGGATTGGGATGCACTAAAGCGAGTATGCATAGTGTAAAGATGAAGAACCTACTCATTTCATTGCTCTGCGAATCCAGCAATTAACTAAATTTTACAATTTTTCTCAGGAAAAACCTCGTCCTTAGGAGTATATAGCCTTCAGCTATCATCTTCTAAAGCTACTTTAACGAATCTTCATTTCAAACGGCTCAGGTGGAGAAATCATTCATCCTGGCTTGAAGCAGCCTGCCAGACATTACCGAGAGCAGCAAAGCTTGCTATTCTTCTACCACCTCCATAGCATCAACGCTTCATGAAACCATGACACTATCCATTGCTTATTTAGGGCCACCGGGTACTTACACGGAGAGTGCAGCGATCGCTTGCACAGACTGGTTGGCACAAACAGCAAATACCCCTTCTGTATTGTGTCCATGTCCCAGTATTGCCCAGACGCTTCGAGTGACCGCCAGCGGACAAACGCATTTAGCGGTTGTCCCTGTCGAAAACTCCATTGAGGGAAGTGTCTCAATGACACTGGATACGCTTTGGCAGCTCGATATGCTGCGAATCCAACAGGCGTTAGTACTGCCCATCTCTCATGCTCTGCTGTCCTTTGCTGAAACAACGAACACTATTCAAACCGTTTATTCCCATCCACAGGCGTTGGCCCAATGCCAGGGCTGGCTTGAGGCATTCTTACCCTCTGTGCAGTTGGTTCCCACTAACTCAACGACAGAATCGTTGCAGCACCTGGGCAATAATCCGACGATTGGAGCGATCGCACCACAGCGAGCCGCACAGCTTTATAACCTGCCAGTTCTGGCACACCCTATCAACGACCATCCTGATAACTGCACCCGGTTCTGGGTGTTGAGTTTGGAGCCATCCCCAGGCGGCAACTATACATCCCTCGCGTTTAGTGTTCCGGCCAACGTTCCGGGTGCATTGGCTAAACCACTCCAAATTTTTGCCCAACGGGGCATTAACCTGAGCCGAATTGAGTCTCGCCCGCAAAAGCGATCGCTGGGAGACTATCTCTTTTTCATCGATATTGAAGCAGATGCCACCCTGCCTGCCGTGCAGTCGGCATTAGCAGAGTTAAAAACCCATACCGAAACGCTCAAAATATTTGGCAGCTATGCCGTTTTGCCCGTTGCTAAGGTTTCGGCATCCTCCAACGACTCCTAACCACTCACCCATACCGGGACAACAGGGGCAATCCGTTGCTGGGCGCAACACGGACTACATTCAAAGAAGCGTTTATTTATAGACGAAAATCTGAAGTCAGCGACAGTTCAACCACTTGATTTGGCACAATAATGACTGTTTCACGATCCACCATTTCCACCGTATTTTGGCGCATGGGTGGAGACAGTTGAGTGCCAGAGGCAAGAGCAAATTCAGCTACCAGCAAATAAGTTTTTCCCGACGTAGTGACTTGATGAGCGACAAAACGTTTGCCTTGCTCGGTTGAAATAATATTTCCTTCCATTTGGCTGCTCGCAGGTAAAATTATTTTCCCGGCAGCATCAAAAATGGGCTGGTCTAAACTCAACGTCAACCGATGCGTTTCACCGGGTTGCACTACTTGCTCTTCACCCTGGTAGTGGGTCGTGACTTTAGCGCCGCTCCGCAACAGCGCATGGTTACTAGAGTGATGACAATCTTGAAACAGACACCCCACCGAAAATGACCCCTTGAACAACTGGGTTAGCAGCATCGGTTCAACAGCAGACTGGTCGCCCATAAAAATAGTGGGGATAGCAGCCAACGTTGCAGTACTCCCAATTGCCCAAACGACACATCCAACGGCGGAGCCAATCAGTAGTTTGGGGGTAAATGCGATCGCTTTGAGACCCAGGGAGCCCATAATGAACCGATCTCCAATCAATTCAACGGAATTCTACTAGTCAAGTGGTATATCTAGCGACTCTCTCTTAACCGCGTTAGTTCCCAGTGGCTGGTCGCTTATTGCGAGATTGAGCGTTCTCCGTAGGCCAACAGCGGTTCCTTGATGAACCGAATATAGAAGTGCCTAAATGTTGATTTAATCACCCGAGGCATTCCAAAATCAATGGGAACCAGTTTATCTGGCAATTTCCAATCTGCAACGCTTAGATCATCTGGAGCCAGGTGCGGAAAGTCGATCGCCGCCAAGTCTGGCCCCAGCCCCAACCGCTGAGCAGCCGTAATGGTTGGAATTAGCGCTGGATCAACCCTAAGGAGTTCAACCATCGCCCGGTCGAGCGCAAACACATTGGCCGAAGCACCCAACACCTCCAGCAAACGAGGTTCGCCCCCGCTGGGGCCATTACCTTGATGAGCCATGATGCCGTCTATAATCGTCAGGTTGGGGGCGATCGCCCGTGCCGTTTCAACCAGCATTGCGCCAAAGCGATCGCGATCCTTCCCAGCTTCCATGTGCCACCAGGCTTTCATTTTGCCAGGAACACAGCCAAACAGATTCTTGACTCCCAGCGTCAGGGTAAGCTGCACATGCGACTTTACCTTCGGTAAGTTAATCACTACATCCGTTTCCATTGCCTCTTTGCACAGCAACAGATGGTTAAACTCTTCGTTCACCGTTTGATACCGCTTACCCTGCAATTCCACTATCGGCAGATCCAGTTTGTCTAGAAACGGCAGGTATCCATTCGCTCGAGCCACGCCTGCCGCGCTGCCAAAGGCGGGGCTGTCTCCCAGAAAAGGCTGGCCGCCAGCTGCTTTGACCAACTGCGCCACCGCATAAACCAATTCTGGACGTGTGGTGCATTCTTTGCCGGGACGTGCCCCTGTGAGCAAATTGGGCTTTAGCAAAACGCGATCGCCCGGTTTTACAACCGCCTCCATTCCGCCTAGAGGTGCCAGCACATCATGCAGGGCAGCATTCAACGCTTGCCGCTCGTAGGACACAGCCCGCACTAAACTAACGACTGGCTGAACTGCTGTAGAATGCGTCATCCTTGCTCCTTGTTTACCGTCCTCGATTGAGTGCAGTGACTCGTTCTGCATTCGAAAAGATGCCCTCACCTTGTAGGTCAGACAATGGCGGATTCATCTCCACCTTGACCACATTATCAATATTGATTAAGACGGTTTGTTCAGGGAGATTAACAATCCACCAATTTCGCTCCAGAAGATGGCGCACCTCAAGCTGTAGACCCGCCCGAGGAGCGGTGTCATCCAACGGGTTATAGACATTAAACGACTCGCTGTGGCCATCCAGATAATAGAAGGTCAGTTGCGTATAGGTATCTCTGCTTTGCATAAAGGTAACACCCCCCTTAAGTAAATATGTCAATAGTGCCAAGGTTGAGAGGCTACAGTTTTCCTGACTTCACTGGTTCAATCCACCCTGCTGGTATGTTGATGGCTCGCTCCTCCTGCTCAACCTTCGGTAAAAACAGACAGCAGGACAGGCCCTAACAAATAATAATGAGCCAAACAGGTTAACCCCACCTGTTGCCCCATTTCCTCTCTAACCGCAGGGGGGTAGAAGCGAATGCCGCCCGGTGAAACGGGCAGATAAACCGATTCCAGCCGTTGCCCCATGCTGAAATCGACCAGGTAAAAGCGTCCATCCCGGCGCAGGGTGCGATGAACCTCCTGTAACACCCGCACTGGATTGAGATAATGCAGAAAGCTGAAGGAACTGAATACGGCATCAAATTGAGCATCTGCGAACGGTAGCGCCTCAGCATGGCCCTGAACATAGAGCAATCGTGGCCGATGGCGATTTGCCCGACGAGCCTGTTGCAGCATCTCAGCAGAAAAGTCTAGCCCCGTTCCCTGCATCTGGGAAAACTGAGCAGCAAGACGATCGAGCAGTTTCCCTGTGCCGCATCCCAAATCCAATACAGTAGCGGCATCTGGCAAGGTAACGTAGTCTAGCAACCGCTGATGCGAGGCTTGATAAAACACCGATGGAAACAGGCTATCGTAAACAGATGCCCAACGATCAAAGAGAGTTTGCTTCTGGCTCTCTAGGTGTTGCACTAATGCCAACCTTGCTCTGCCTGCTCTAGTACATACCCGGCAACGTCTTGAATCTGCTGTTGGGTCAGCCGATCGCTGTAGGCAGACATATTGTTTTTGCCGTTAGCAACTAAGTGAGCGATCGCCTCCAACGAAGCGAGTCCGTTTCGCTCTAGCGCTTTTTGTTTCAACGTTTTTCCGCGCCTAACAATATTGCCACCGCCCCCATGACACCCGATGCAATAAACGCCAAAGATCTGTTCGCCACTCTCCATATCAACCGCCAATGCAGACGGAGCAAGTATCAGCCCTAGCAGTAGCACTGATAGCATAATTGCCAATATCTTATTCAGCACAACTCAAACCTGCTATGAAGGCAATGTAGAAAACTGACCAAACCCATAGTGAGTTCATCACCGTTCTCTTATTACACCATGAGTCCAGCCAACTTAGCGCTTTGACCGTCTAAGTAATTGGTATTTGGCTACTCCTATTTGGGCACTACTAATGTGCAGTTAGTGTGCAGTCAATGTCCGCTGTTGCTAAAGGTTCAACCCACAGCTCTATGAATCACCATTTCCTAATATATTGAAGCAACCCCAGAGAAACCGACTGGAGCAGTGGTGAGCCAGAAGCTTCAGCTCAACCCACTCGGCTCATAAGCTTTTCTAATAGTAGAATGGCAAACACTTATTGACGACTTATAACAAAGCTGTTATTGTAAAGAAGCATTTCGTAATATCAACCTTAGACAAGTTTAGGCAACGTTTATGTCAGGTGCTGCAAATTCAGACCCTCTCCAGACCAGGCCATTCACTACAGGGCTAGCAACCACAGCAGATGTGACTGTGTTTTGCGACTTCGATGGCCCCATTGTGGATGTTTCTGACCGCTACTACAGCACCTATCAACTAGCGTTAGCCGAACTTCAAGCAAGCTACCGGGCCAAAGGGGTCGAGTTGCCGGTTCATTTGCTCAGCAAGGTTCAGTTTTGGCAAATGAAGCAAGACCGTGTTCCAGACCTGGAAATTGCAATGCGATCGGGGTTGCGCTACGAGCAGGTGGATCTGTTTTTGCACCACGTCAGTCAGATTGTGAATCAACCAGAACTGCTGAGCCATGATCGACTGCAACCCGCTGTCGAGTGGGCATTGTCTCTACTCCACACGCAAGGAATACGGCTGGTTTTGGTCACGTTACGGTGTCAGGCGCAAGCCACACAGATGCTAAAGGAGTATGGTCTTGACCATCTATTTTTGGATGTTATCGGCACTGAAGACCAGCACGCCGCTTATCGCAACTATGCAGAGCAAAAGGCCGAACTTTTAGCTGAAGCGATCGCCAGACGCAAAATTCACCATTCAAACACCAGCCAATCCTACTGCAATGAACCATCTATGGAGCGATCGCCTGGAGCCTGGATGGTAGGAGATACCGAAGCAGATATCCTGGCAGGGCAGGCGGTCGGCATTCCCACCATCGGGTTGACCTGTGGTATCCGTAGCCGCAGTTATCTTGAACGATTTTCACCCGACCACATCCACAGCGATCTGCTGTCTGCAGTTCACTATCTAATTCGTCACCATTTCGTTCCGTGTGCCGCTTATGCCTAAGCAGAGTCGGGAAGTTTGATTCGTTCCCACCAACGGTTAAGCGGATAATAAACAACGGGTGCCCAAAGGCTGCTGAGGATGGCTGAACTCAGTGCAATTCGCTGATGGTATACCCAAATCTCTCCTAATGTTGGATAAGCACCCAGCGTGTTTGAGCCAATGCCTTGCCAACTAAATTGAATCGCCGTGATGGTTTCGGTGACGACAGCCATCCCAAACACAATCAGTGCGATCGAGATAAAGTCTTCTTTCACGTACCGCTGTTTTTGCAAGCGAGCGGTCAACACACCAGCAACCACCAGGCTCAAAACATGAGTGGGATGAGCCGATGTCATTCCATCTTGAATTAATCCTAGCGCCAACCCGGCGATCGCTCCTTGAAACACCGTACGGTTAACGCTCCAGGCAACAACCCAAATTAGCAACCAGTTTGGTCCCACACCCAGCAGTTCCATACCCGGAAACCGAGTCGGTAAAACCAGTAAGCACAGCAAAACAGAACCGATGACAACAGCCCAATTGAGTAAGAGCTGACCATAGGGGCTTTCCTGGAACGAATCAAGCAATCTAATTCACCTCTGAAATGCTGACGCTAGATGCTGACGCTAAACTCCTGCGCCAGACATCAGTTACCCGAAAACACCTCGGAATCAACAACTTTGGGGTTAGGAAAAACCATCACCCATTCCAGGTGGCTGATCGGAGCAGACAACTCAATCACCGCTTCTGGGGCAGGGCTTTTGTTCAGGTTGACTGATTCTACTCGTCCTACTGGCAACCCGGGCGGAAAGAGTTGGCTAAAGGAGGAGGTAGAAACAATGTCTCCAGCGCGAACATCTGGCACTTTATCGAAAAATTCCATAACGGCTCGGTTCTCGGCCTGTCCCCGCATATAACCCATGTGGCGCGATCGGCTGATCGTTACACCCACCTGGCTGGTTGGGTCACTAATTAGCAAGACTCGGCTAGTGTTGGGGGTCACCTGAATGACTCGTCCCACTAAACCGCCTGTTCCAGAAACGATCGCACCAACCTGAATCCCCTGCCGACGACCACGACCAATGGTAACCTGCTGCCACCAGTGGTCAGCACTGCGGCCAATCACCGGAGCAGCAATTCCTTGATCTGGGCGAGTTTTCACATAATCCAACAGTTGCTGTAACTGCTGATTCTGATTTTCCAACTCAATCAAGCGTTGCTGTAACTCCAGAACCGCAGCGTTTTCCTCAATCTCGGCCTGAGTATATTCTGGTTCAAACGGACGAGATAATCGCTGATAGATCTCTACAACAAACAATCCTTGGTTTTGCCTCACTCCCCAGGCAGCGGCTATGACTAGACAAACGATCCCAGCCCTGATTCCGTGCCGATCCCACCAGCGTCTTAATATGTACATTCACACCACAATTGTTCGCGTTAGCGATGCAGAAGAACTACACGAATGTTTAGAGATTGCGAGAACGACCGCTAAATACCCGCTCTAATTGCTTAAAGTTTTCCAGAACCCGACCCGTTCCTAAAACAACACAGCTCAGCGGATCAGCTGCAACATGAACCACTATGCCAGTTTCATGGCTAATGAGGGTATCTAACCCTTTGAGTAGGGCACCCCCTCCAGCCAACATAATGCCCCGATCAATAATGTCAGCAGCCAGTTCAGGCGGAGTACGTTCCAAGGTGCGCTTTACTGCCTCAATAATGACAGAGAGCGGTTCAGACATCGCCTCACGAATCTCTGGCCCTTTAACAGTAACGGTTCGGGGTAAACCAGACAACAAATGCAAACCCCTTACATCCATCAACACATCATCGTCGTCATCAGATGGATAAGCAGAGCCAATCGAAATTTTGATTTCTTCCGAGGTTCTTTCTCCAATTACCAGGTTGTGAACCTTTTTCATGTACTGAGTGATGGCCTCACTCAATTCATCCCCGGCCACCCGTACCGACTCGCTCAGCACCGTTCCTTGCAAACTCAAAACGGCAACTTCGGTTGTTCCACCACCAATATCAATAATCATGTTGCCCGTTGGTTCAGCCACAGGCAAACCAGCCCCAATAGCCGCGGCAACAGGCTCATCAATCAAATAAACGTCACGCGCACCCGCTTGAGATGCAGCTTCCATCACCGCTCGCCGTTCAACTCCGGTTACACCGCTGGGAATACCAATGACAATTCGTGGAGATACTAGAGTACGACCTTCATGCACACGCCGAATAAAGTGCTTTAGCATCAGCTCAGCCGTATCAAAATCCGCAATCACGCCATCGCGAAGCGGACGCAGAGCAACCACATTTCCTGGAGTTCGACCCAGCATTTTTTTGGCATCTTCTCCGACGGCTAGGGGCACCTTATCATTGTGATCCATCGCCACAACCGAAGGCTCTTGAAGCACGATGCCTTTACCAGAAACATAAACCAGCGTGTTGGCAGTACCTAAATCGATACCCATATCACGCGAGAAGGAGAAACGACTGAAGAAACCCACTAGCTTCTAAGCTCCCAAAATCAGATGATTCGGCTTGATATCACACGGCGACCAGATTTACCCGGTCGAAGTGGATTTTATTATGTTTTACATCTACAGTCTAGTCGCCAGACAGACTCTTAATTATTGGCCTCTGAGACCGACACGCTCAGAAACTATTAGAATGACTATCTTCTAGAACAAATGGCTCTGCTCCGCACAGATTAATCAAGATAATCCTTAAATAACTTGAACATTAGCTGATATAAGATGTGCAGACTCTGTTTCGTGGCGTTTGTTCCTGCAACTGGCCTGAAACCAGCACTAAACGACCAGAACACATACCGTTCCTGATGATGTGCCTGTAGAAGTAAGGCGATCGCAACCGTTGAACCATTCAACCTGAACGGTTTTATAATTGATACAAATGTACGTTTCGTTTGAATTTCTAATCCTCGTTATTGTGGGGTTAGATTAAACTGATTTCACAACATCTCGATCGTGATTAAGTCCCATGAGTTTGAACGTTGTTAATTTAGTGGGTCGCGCCGGCAGAGACCCCGACGTGAAGTATTTCGAGTCAGGCAATGTGGTCTGTAATTTAACGCTTGCAGTTGATCGACGGCGGCGCAACAGCGACGAACCAGACTGGTTTAGCTTAGAGATTTGGGGTAAAACAGCAGAAATTGCCGCTAACTATGTCCGCAAAGGCAGCTTAGTGGGTGTCACGGGCACACTCAAATTTGACTACTGGCAAGATCGCGGCACTGGTGCTGAACGATCGAAACCAGTGATTCGTGTGGATCGGCTAGAGTTGCTAGGCTCGAAGCGAGAGAGCGAATCTGGAATGAATGCCAGTTATTCTGAGGATGAATTTTAAGACACCGACTGCCGATATCCACAACAAGAGCCAAACTTCATTCAAAGGGTTTGGCTCTTGTCATGTGGCCTTCTGGCCTCAAGCAGAGGGTTTGAGGTAATCCAGAAACGACTCTGGAACGAGGCGTAGATCTCCTGATCTAATCCGCTCGACTTCAATCCACATTGCTTTGTGGGGGCGATCGCGCTCGTTAAACGTCAAACTCTCTAGCTCATAGAATTTAGGATCGGCAAAATCGCATTCATAGAGTTGGATCAGCTCATGCCCGGGTTGTCCTTCAAACGAAAAGATGTTCTCAATACAGCCCAGGTATTTGATATTAACCAGCTCGGCTTGCACTTCTTCTTGAAACTCGCGCTGAAGAGCCTCTAAGCTGGTTTCTCCGAAATCAACGCCGCCCCCCAAGGCGCGATAAAAGCGCTGCTGTTTAACTGAGTCGTATCCTTCAGAGACAAAAATACGATCGTTCGCACGAATCAGCCCTAACGCTATCACTCGAATATGACCCGGTTTTCTCATCAGTCAATGCTGGGTTAAGGGTTGTGGTATTGAAATATCCATAGCTGAGCGATGGAACACTGGTTAATTTTGCTCGTTTTCGCCTCCGTCCAGCGAAGGACGCTTGCTGCCTGGAATTTTCCAATCTGAATTTTCACCGCCAATAATCAGCCTCACGATTGGAACGTAGTCCTTGCTGAACTGCTTGAGGGCGTTGATCAACACATCCAGGGCGATCGCATCTGTAGTGCCCAGGTCAAACCAACATCGCCCCCAGTTGCCCTGGTACTCAACCTCTGCCATGTTGTGCATCAGCGCCATGAAGCTGCTTTCAGCCTGGTCTTCGTCATAGTTGAGATAGCTGATATCCAAACCAGTGTCTTGAACTTGCAGGTTTTCGGCATTAAACCCACCTAATTTGCCGAGGAAAAACCAGGAGTTGAAGACCTCCTCAAGATACTGCTGCTCCATGGAGGCTGGAGTAGTTTCAAACTCCAGCCACATCCATAAATCAAAAAAGTCACACTCGCGAAACTCTACTTTCATAACCCTGTTCAATTCCTCTTGCGTTGAGAAGGCTAAGCACTTAGCCCAACCGCGTCTGCGATGGTCGCTAAGTCGTGCTGTTCTAATTGGTGTGATAACCCTTCTAAAATTCGTCGTACCATCCAGGGGCCTTCATAGATCCAACCGGTGTACACCTGAATCAGGCTGGCACCTGCTGTAATCTTTTCCCAGGCATCCTGCGCTGTAAAAATGCCGCCAACCCCGACAATGGGTAGCTGTCCTCCTGTTTTTTGGTAGATAAAACGGATGATTTCGGTGGCGCGTTGCCGAACAGGGGCACCACTAATGCCACCCGCCTCTTCACTGACTGGGTTTCCGGTGGCCGCAATCTGCTTTGTGATCAGATTGTCCCGCCGAATCGTGGTATTGGTTGCAATAATTCCAGCAAGTCGATGCGCTTGAGCCAGATCGATCACCGCCGCGATCGCATCCCACTCCAGATCGGGCGCAATTTTCACCAGGATCGGTTTTTGGGCATCGTTCTCTTGTTGCAGTGCTATGAAGATACGTTCAAGTTGATCCGCCGCTTGCAGCGATCGCAATCCGGGCGTATTGGGGGATGAAACATTGACCACAAAATAGTCTCCCAACGCCTTTAGTAGCCGAAAGCTGCCAACATAATCTTCGGCGGCCATCTCTAACGGCGTAATCTTGGACTTCCCCAGGTTAATCCCAATTGGAATAGAGCCAGCCACCAATCCATTTTGCGAGGTCTGGCCGGCAAACGGCGCAGTCAGCCGCCTGCGGCTCAACCGCTCTGCCAGCGCGGCAGCTCCTTGATTGTTAAATCCCATACGATTGAGGGCAGCCTGATCTGAGGGCAGCCTAAACAGTCGAGGTTTTGGGTTTCCCGGTTGGGCATGTAAGGTTACCGTTCCCAGTTCAGCAAAGCCAAAGCCAAAATTGGGCCACATCCCTACCGCCAGACCATCCTTATCGAAACCAGCCGCCAATCCAACTGGGTTGTTGAACGACAAGCCCCACAGAGTTTGCTGCAAGGCCACAGGCTGAATACAGTAAGCCTGCTGTAGCTGATGATGGAGCCAGCGAATTGGAGGGCGATCGCGCTGGGCATCCATCCAGTTCAACATTTGGAGCGATCGCTGATGCAGCAACTCTGGATCGGCTTTCAATCCCGAAAATAAAACAGGGCGCACAGCAGTTTGATAAATATCCAACGGTGTCATCCAACCATTCCTCCCCATTATTCTCGAAATTGCAAACCGTTACCAACCGAGTCAAAAAGATATATAGAGTGGACTCGTCTGGGGCACTCTAAAAAAGGGTGCTGTATCACTGAAGAAAACGAAGCGTGAAATGGGTTGGTTTAACAGAGCGCTACAGCCTCTTAATAGAACCAACAGGGGCTATACATTAGGGTAAGGGAAGCACAAAGAATGGCAATGCAACCGCCTTGCTATTCAGAACCAGACGAATGGCCTTTCTTCGTCAGATACTGTGATAACAGGTGCCTACTCCATGAAATCAGGGTGCAGAGTAAACTCAGCAGATAAACGCTCAGCCGTGTAAATGCCTCTTGGGAAACCGATCCAACTAGCTGCACTTGTTTGTCCCAACGAGCTGTATAGGCAACCCGTGTCATATAGGAGTTAAACAGCATGGGTTCGCAAAAAGAACCATCAACCTATGAAAAACAATTGGTTGCCTTGGGACGCACTCTTCAAGCCTTGCGGGAAGAGGAAAATTCAGATGCGTTAATCGAGATTACGCTTCAATATCTACAGGTCGAGTTTAACTATGCCCTGATCTGGATTGGGTTATACGATCGCGTCGAGCATCGACTGGCGGGCAAGGGCGGAGTGGCTCCCAGTGGAGATGCAATTTTTCTGAAGCAGCGCTTCACCCTCAACCCGGGTGACTTGCTAGAGCAAGTTGTGATTCAGCAACGTCCAATTGGGGTGCCAGACCTGCGCGAAGAAAGTAGAGCCGGAGAATGGCGCAGAGCCGCCCAAAAACATCAGATTCAGGGCACTATCATCTTCCCCATTCGGCACAAAGACCGCTGTTTAGGTGTGACGCTGCTGGGATCGCTGCTTTGGGGAACATCACCCCATTCTGAGGAAAAAGCGCGCTTGTCGATGCTGTTAGGAGCCTTAGCAGAAGCGCTTTATCAGTTGGAGAGCGACTGGCAACGGCAACAAACCAAACGACCCGCCGAACCGCTTTTAGTGCTGCTGTCTAAACTGCGATCGCTTCCGACCCTCAAGCAGCGGCTAGAAGCCATCATTGATGAAACCCACCGATTCATTAACCCCGATCGTACTAACGTCTACTGGTTTGAGGCGGAACGTCGCTACTTTTGGCGGCGGTTGGGCAACCGAGACAAAACGGGAAGCGTTGGTGAAGCTAACCCACCTGCATCTGGAATTGCCGTGCAAGAGGTGAGCAGTTTTTACCAGGCTCTTGCCGCTGATCAGCTGGTATCCATTGGAGAAGCCCATAGTTCTCTCAAGGCGGATATCACCGGACGGTTGATGCAACAAATTCAAGCGCGATCGCTACTAGCTGCTCCTGTTCTGTTTCAAAACGAACTGCTGGGGTTTCTGGCGGTTGAAGGGAGCGAAGCCCGGATCTGGTCAGAAGAAGAGAAAAATTATGTACGAGGTGCCGCCCAACTGGTGGCCTTAACAGCACCCCTAGAACGGATGGAAGAAACCGTTCAGCAGATTAAACTCGATCAATCCCTCACCGCCGAGATCACGCGAGCCATCTACAGCGAGGATGACTGGAATAACACCTTGAAGAAGTGTGCACAGCAGATCTGCCAGCGGTTGCGGGCTGAGCGGTTTTTGGTCTTGCTCTACAACAACGATCAAGAAGCATTTGAAATCTGCTATCAAACGCACCCGACTGGTCGCCGCCCTATTACCACGGCGTTGGAAAAGCTGAACGGAATTGACTGGCAAATGCTAGAACGCAGCACAGAGGCCGTTGGCATCGAGAATCTAGAAGAGGATCTCAAGCTCATGGCTTGGCGGCAGGTCTTTCTGGACGCGGGAGTGCGATCGCTGCTAGTGTGCAGCACGGCTACCAACCACCCCTTAGAAGGCATTCTGGTGATTGGCCAGGAATCAACTCGTGCCTGGAACCGTAGCGAGCGAGATATCCTCCGCGTGGTGAGCCAGCAAGTTGGCTTGATTTTGCATCAGTGGCATCTCCAGAGAGAGAACGACCAGCAGCATAAGGTGCATCAAACCATTCAGTGGGGGCTGACCACCATGCAGCAAACCCACGACCTGGAACGGCTACAGCGATCGGCTATGCAGCATATTGCTCAAGTATTGCAGGTGCCTTTAGCAACCCTCATCACCTGGCAACCCGGTCGAAAAACAGCCCGGTTGGAAACGCCTGTGTTCTCCAAAAAACAGTTTGGGGTAACTTCTGACATCACCATTCCCATCTACACCGATGTGTTGATTCAATCGGCTTTACAGGCAGATGGTTTGTTGCCTGTCAGCATTGATGCGATTTCTCCGGAAACGCGGCAATGGCTGAGCGGTTCTGATATTGGCCAAATTTTAGTGATGGCGCTGCGAACGGCTCCGGAGCATGAACCGACCGGAGTGGTACTGGTTGCCGACCATTTAGGGCGGTGCTGGGTCGAACGTCAGCTTAACGCCTTTGGTACATTGGCTAGCCAACTGGCCTGGTGTCGTCGCTATCTTTCGTTGACCGATGCCCTGACAGAACAACGCAAGAAGCTAGAACAACTGAATTGGTATAAGCAATCCCGGCTGGAAGAAATTTATCGCACCTTGGGCAACGGCGTGCGGCGCTTGAATGAGGTAAGCCATCAGAAAGATGCGGTATCCAGTATGCGGTTCCACCAAATTCTGCGGCAGTTTGGCAATATGCTGTCGGGCATGGCACCAATACTGAAACACGAGCAGTGGCAGCTTCATAATGAATACGAGACGATTCCTCTAGCCAGTTTGCTGAAGCGATCGCTTGAACGGGTGGATAGTTTGATCAAGCAACGGCAGCTTTGGTCCCAGGTGCACAACGACAACAGTCTCAATATTGGTGGCGATGTCATCAAAATTGAACTGGTTCTTTACGAATTGCTGACAGCCGCCTGCCGTCGATCGCCAGCAAGTGGACGATTAGATATCTGGTGCCGCCCGCTCGATACTCGGTGGTTAGAGCTGTCTATTACAGATAATGGCGTTATGGAACCGCGCCTGATTGAGGAGTTGAATACCGGTCGCCCAGACGATCTGCTGGCACCGTCTACATTAGACCAGCCACCGGGATTACATTTAGCAATTTGTCAGCTTTTGATGCAACAAATTGGAGGAGAATTTAGCCTGTACAAGCTGGAAGATGGTCGAGTTCTCAGCCGACTCGTATTACCCATTGCTGCAGGAACACCGATCACTCAAAGATCCCAGACCAAGACGGGGAGTGCAACGGGGTTCTTTGAGTGATTCTCTGGTGTAATCGTCACATTATTCCGACAGAATTCGAGAGTTGAACAGCAAGTAAGTCGTACTCAGCGTACATAGCAAAAGAACGGCAATCGAAATCATAGTGCTAACCCTGATAGATCTTTCCTTAGGATTCACAAAAACGGCTTCAAATCCTACTAAGCCAATTGGCGGAATTATTCTCAGCCAATTGGCTCTATTTCAATGCTACAGCTTAATAGCAACAGGGATTTCACGCAAAAGCGATCGCCCCTATACCTTTCAGCAGTGCGGCGATCGCCCCCAGTCAATCTATTAATCGTTCGCGACCCGTTTAGCGGCATGAGTGCCTGTTACTTGCAGCCAAACCGCTACACCATCTCTGACGATGTCTGTACGACGGGTTGCGGCTGCGGCTGGAACTGGAACAGCGAATAAACAACATTACGGCGAATGTTGGTCATCATGTCGAGGAACAGTTCGTAACCTTCGCTCTTGTATTCGATCAGCGGATCTTTTTGACCATAACCCCGCAGACCAACCGACTCTCGTAAAGCATCCATTTGCTGCAAGTGTTCTCGCCACAGCGTATCGATCTGCTGCAAGATGAAAAACCGCTCTGCCTGACGCATCAGTCCGGGCTGAATTTGCTCAACCTGAGCTTCCTTCATGTCGTACGCAATCCGTACCTGCTCGTGTAAGAAGGTTTTGATTTCGCCCATAGAAAGATCTTCAAGCTGATTGGGTTCCAGATCGGCCAGAAGATACACAAATTCTTTCACCTTGCTGACAAGCTTGTCTAATTCCCACTCTTCGGAGGGCAATTCGGGGTTGATATAAGCATCGACGATGTCATCCATCGTGCGCTCAGCATAGCTGATCACCTGTTCCTTCAGGTCTAGCCCTTCTAAAACACGACGACGTTCAGCATAGATGGCACGACGCTGGTTGTTCATCACCTCGTCATACTCAAAAACCTGCTTTCGAATATCGTAGTAGTAGGTTTCTACCTTTTTCTGTGCCCCTTCCAACGATCGCGTCAACATGCCAGACTCAATCGGCATGTCTTCTTCTACCCGGAACATTTCCATCAGCCGACCAACGCGATCGCCTCCAAAAATCCGCAACAGGTTGTCTTCCAGGCTGAGAAAGAACTTGGTAGTACCAGGGTCACCCTGGCGACCAGACCGGCCTCGTAACTGGTTATCAATCCGGCGCGATTCATGGCGTTCTGTACCAATCACATGCAGACCGCCCAGCCCAACGACTTCCTCATGCTCGGCACGGGTGAATCGCTCGTATTCTGCCCGAATTGAATTGTAGGCTTCTCGAAGCTTGATGATGACCGGATCAGCCGTGGGTGCCTTTTCAGACGCGATCGCAACGCGATCTTCGGCTTCTAGTTCGGGCAGCGATCGTTCCCCATACTGCCGTACTGCAAAATCAACGGCTTCTTTAAGAACCTGCTCGGACTCCCGCGATAGATCGGTTGGGTAAATTTGGGGAGACGCTTTCCAGGATTTCACCTTCTTGCCGTCACCTGGTGTAAACCCTTTACCGCCACCGCGACCACCACCGCCCATTACTTTGGTCACCGAAAAGGTATCTTCATCTTCGGGTTGCACAATCCGAGGCATGAAATATTCCCGCACTTTGAGACGTGCCATGTAGTCGGCATTTCCTCCCAAAATGATGTCTGTTCCTCGCCCCGCCATGTTGGTGGCGATCGTTACAGCGCCTTTACGACCCGCCTGAGCAATAATTTCTGATTCGCGTTCTACGTTTTCTGGTTTTGCGTTGAGCAAGTTATGGGTCACACCCAACTCGTTCAACAAGCGAGACAGCACTTCCGATTTTTCAACACTGGTGGTTCCAACCAAGACCGGACGACCCAGTTCGTGCATTTCAGCACATTCCTGAGCAATCGATCGCCACTTAGCCAGTTCTGTTTTGTACACCACATCCGACAAGTCTTGACGACGCGGTGAACGGTTAGTAGGAACGATCGTCACTTCCAGGTTGTAAATCTTCTCAAATTCAGCTTCTTCAGTTTTAGCCGTTCCGGTCATACCCGCCAGTTTCGGGTAAATCAAGAAGAAGTTTTGGTAAGTAATGGTAGCCAGAGTTTGCGTTTCAGGCTGAATCTCGACGCGTTCTTTGGCCTCGATCGCCTGGTGCAACCCGTCACTCCAGCGGCGACCGGGCATTACCCGACCGGTAAACTCATCCACAATCACAATTTCGTCATTGCGGACAATATATCTGACATCTTTGGTAAACAGCTCTTTTGCTTTGATGGCGTTAAAGATGTAGTGCGCCCAGGGATCTTTTGGGTCAAACAGATCGGTTACACCCAGGATCTGTTCCGCCTCAATAAAGCCTTCGTCAGCCAGGATGACATTTTGAGCCTTCTCGTCTACTTCGTAGTGCCCTTCCGCTTCTTCGTTTTCCTTGCGAGATAGTGCTGCTGCTACCTCCGCCGCTTTGAGGTACTTCTCACTCGGTCGCTCCACTTGGCCTGAAATGATCAGTGGAGTTCGCGCTTCATCCACCAATACCGAATCGACTTCGTCGATTACACAGTAGTTGAACGGTCGCTGCACCACATCTTGAATCTGCGTTGCCATGTTGTCGCGCAGATAATCGAACCCCAGTTCACTATTCGTGCCGTAGGTGATGTCACAGTCGTAATTCTTTTTGCGTTCAGCCGGATTCATCCCCTGCTGAATTAAGCCCACGCTCAAGCCTAAGAAACGGTGAACCTGACCCATCCACTCTGCATCTCGTCGTGCCAGGTAGTCGTTCACGGTAATGATGTGAACCCCTTTACCCGTTAGCGCATTCAAATAGGCAGGCAGGGTGGAAACCAGGGTTTTTCCCTCCCCCGTTTTCATTTCAGCAATTTGACCGTTGTGCAATACCATGCCGCCAATTAACTGAACGTCAAAGTGGCGCATCCCCAGAACGCGCTTCCCTGCTTCCCGCACGACGGCAAACGCTTCAGGCAGCAGATCGTCGAGCGATTCTCCCTTTTCTAATCGCTGCTTGAACTCCACTGTTTTGGCGGTCAGTTCCTGATCCGACAACGCCTGAATTTCTTCCTCAAGCAAATTGATTTCTACAACGTCCGGTTTGTATTTCTTGAGCTTACGTGCGTTGGGATCACCCAGCAGATTCTTCAACATGGCAGAAAAAAGAGATGACGGTCGAGAAACTTGGACTTGAATAAAAACAAATTTTAGGATGTGCAGAGTCGCCTAAAAATCGATGTCGAAGATGTAGGAGAGACGCTACACATCTGGCTTATTCGCTATGAAACACCATAACTTGAGTAAATCGCTCAAGTAACTCAATCCTATCACTTAGACGAGTTGAGGGCTGTCAGGCGTAGAAGTAGAGATTGCCGACTAGCAGAACACCCAAAGCGCCCCTAAAAGTGACAGTAGCCTGAAATTTCTCTGGCTTAAAGGGGCACTACACCATTTATAAGTGACTGGTTATGAGATGGCTACAGGTTTAACCATTTAAGGTACGGTTTCCCACTCCGGCGACAGACGACGGTAGTTGAACTGCGAAGCGCCAGGATGGCAGGAGACGCAACTGTCTAGCCGTACAGGTCGGGGTAAGTCTACTTTAGGATGAAGCGCTTTGAAGTAGCGAGAGTCGTTGACCCGATAGGGCACGGGTTCCTCTGCGGGAGTCGGACGAGAAAAGGTGCGGAGATAGTCCCACATCAGCAAACGCGGTGGGTCAACAATAGGGGGCAACCGGGTGCTGTAGTGCTGGGTTGGGTCTTCTAAAAGCTGTCGCCAGGTTTCAGACGGTAAAACAGCGGGAGGAACACCCACATGGCAGGTTGCACAGTTTTCAAGGTACAGTTCCTGTCCTAACTGGTAGCGTTGGGGTACCGGGTCAACCGTCCCGATCTCGCTAGAGTCGGTTGCCCAAGCAACTCCCAACCCCAAACTGACACTCCACAACAAAATCAGCAGAACCAGGATGACTGGAGAGCGCCGATGCCGAGCGTGACGTAACGGCAAGCGGTTAGGCGCAGGGCGAGTGTTTGAATACCAGAGTTGCTTCAGAAGGTGCATCATAATTCAACAGGTTTGTGGCTTGTTGCGCCACGGATGTCATGAGTTCAATACTTGAGCGCTTCCGGTCGCTCAAATTAAAAAATAGGAATTATCCTGGGAAATTGAAGCTTGTACATTGATTTAAGTCCGTTTTTCGTCACCAGGAAGATGGAATCAGCAAAGCTACTTGTTGCATCGCGTTTTCTATTAGAAAAGGGAAGCCGATAAAAAATGGATTACCGCCACATTCAGTTTCATATCCATGAAGGAGCAAGCGAGGGCAGTTGTTCCCGACCTTTTGATCTTGATCAGCTTCAGGCGTTGTTTCAAGCGGCTGCATTTTGGGCGGGCGATCGCCGACCCGAAGATTGGGCGATCGCGCTGGCTCACAGCAAGCCTATTGTAAGCGTCTGGGATGGCGATCGCCTGATTGGGTTTGCGCGGGCAACATCGGACGGGATTTACCGTGCAACGATTTGGGATGTGGTTGTTCACCCGGACTATCAAGGAGCGGGGTTGGGACGCAAGCTCGTGGAAAGCGTGCTGATGCACCCCCACGTTAACCGAGTAGAACGGGTGTATTTAATGACCACCCATCAGCAGAAATTTTACGAGCGCATTGGGTTTGAATGTAACGCCACGACAACGATGGTGCTGTTCAATCAACCTGTGGATCAAGAGGGGCTGCCTGTCGTTGTAGAAGTGGCTCAATGACACTGGCCAGGGGGCGATCGGATCTCGACTGCTGCCCAAATCGTCCAGAACGGAGCAACGCGCAGCGGCCATCTCTTCTGCCTTCAGGGGAGTAGCCACTGGTATGGCTCAGTTCATTCCCAGTGCTAACTGGCGGCACCCGTGTAGTTAGCCAACCTAAGCCCGCCCCCCAGCCAGCGCGGCTGCGATCGCATCCACAACCCTCGACACGGGCACAATTTCCAGGTCAAAGCCAGGAACAGACTGCCCACTGGGAATAATTGCCCGTTTAAAGCCTAGTTTGGCCGCCTCTTTCAGCCGTAGCTCCATCTGAGAAACCGGGCGAATTTGCCCACCTAAACCGACCTCACCAATGATCACCGTTGCCGGATCAACCACCCGATCGCGGAAACTGGCGGCAACGGCGATCGCCACACCCAAATCGGCGGCGGGTTCCGCAACGTTCAAACCACCCGATGACGCAACATAGGCATCCAGTTTTGAGAGCGGAATGCCGACCCGTTTTTCTAACACAGCCAAAATCTGCAGCAGGCGATTGTATTCAATTCCGGTGGTGGAGCGGCGGGGAGATGAGTAGCTAGTCGGGCTGACCAGCGCTTGCAGTTCAACCACCAGCGGTCGGGTTCCTTCGCAGGCCACAATCATGGCGGTTCCCGGAGACATCTCATCCCGGTTACCCATAAACAGGCCAGACGGGTTAGACACTTCCTCTAACCCGCGATCGACCATTTCAAACACGCCAAGTTCATGGGTGGCTCCAAATCGATTCTTCACCGAGCGCAGCAGCCGATGGCTGGCGAAGCGATCGCCCTCAAAATACAGCACCGTATCGACCAGATGCTCCAGCACCTTGGGGCCAGCGATCGCCCCTTCCTTGGTGACATGCCCCACGATGAACAGGGTGATGTTTTCTCGTTTAGCCACCTGCATCAGCGCCGACGTACATTCCCGCACCTGAGACACCGAACCGGGCGTTGAACTCAGCGCTGAGAAGTAAAGCGCCTGGATACTGTCGATTACCGCCGCCTGGGGACGCAGGGACTCTAGTTCCTGTAAAATGGCCTCCAGGTCGGTTTCGGGCAGCAAATAGAGGCTCGATCCCCTGCCGTTTTCAGGGGCGATCGCGTCGGTTGCAGCGGCAGCCAGGAGGGAATTGGCAACCCCGTCCTCATCGGCCTCACAAAGACGCTGCCAGCGCAATTTAACCTGCTGCCCAGATTCTTCCGCTGCCACATAGAGAACGCGATGATCGGCAGCTAAACGGTTAGCCGCTTGCAGCAGCAGGGTTGATTTACCAATTCCCGGATCGCCCCCAATCAAAACGAGTGACCCCGGAACAATACCACCGCCTAAAACGCGATCGAGTTCGGCGTAGCCCGAAGAAAAGCGAACCAACGGTTGCTCAGAAATTTCAGCCAGCGTAACAGCAGCCAACGGGGTCGATTCGTGTGGATTGGACGACCCTCGCGCTTTTTTTCCACTCCGAGCGACCGCATGATTCCGCGCTGCCGCCGTTGCTGTCGCGGTCGCAGCCGATGCAACAACTTGCTCTACCATTGAATTCCAGCTACCGCAAAAGGGGCATTTACCAAAATATTGAGGAGACTCTGCACCACACTGATTACAAACAAATTGGGATCGTGGCTTTGGCATCACTTAGCTGTTAAGTTTTTCCACTACTATTGTGCTAAAAATTTGCAAAAAGGGCAGAATCTTAAGAAAGGCTGAAGTGTCCTTAGAATAAGTGGTTCAGCGGCCTCATATTGTGTGAATGGGGTAATATCTTAATGATAAAGTGATGAAATTTAATGAAGAAAAAGTCACTTTAAGGAGTGTTAAGTAACTTGGAAAATCATAAAGAAAAAATTCTTGTTGTCGATGATGAAGCTAGCATCCGGCGCATTTTAGAAACTCGCCTTTCAATGATTGGCTACGATGTCGTTACCGCTGCTGACGGGGAGGAAGCACTAGAAACGTTCCGCAACGCCGACCCAGACCTGGTGGTGCTGGATGTGATGATGCCCAAGCTAGACGGCTACGGGGTCTGCCAGGAACTGCGAAAAGAGTCAGACGTGCCGATCATCATGCTAACGGCTCTAGGCGATGTTGCCGATCGCATCACCGGGTTGGAGTTAGGGGCAGATGATTATGTCGTTAAACCATTCTCGCCCAAAGAGCTAGAGGCTCGCATTCGCTCTGTGCTGCGGCGGGTCGAAAAAACAGGCACGTCTGGCATTCCCAGTTCTGGCGTGATTCAGGTCAATACCATCCGCATTGATACCAACAAGCGGCAGGTTTACAAAGGCGATGAGCGCATTCGGCTGACGGGCATGGAGTTTAGCTTGTTGGAGCTGCTGGTCGGGCGATCGGGCGAACCCTTCTCCCGTTCCGAAATCTTGCAAGAAGTGTGGGGATACACGCCAGAGCGCCACGTTGACACACGAGTGGTAGACGTTCACATTTCCCGCTTGCGTGCCAAACTTGAAGATGACCCCAGTAATCCGGAGCTGATTTTGACAGCACGCGGAACGGGCTATCTATTTCAGCGGATTGTTGCCCCCGGAGAGAGCGAATAGTCATTTATCGACCATCTCATCCGTCAATGGAGATAATCCATCTGATAAAATTTTTGAGGTTTCTATAACTTTGGTCAATGGGATCGAATCGGGCACGGATTGCAATTGACGCGATGGGAGGGGATCATGCCCCTGCTGAAATCGTCGCTGGGGCACTGAGAGCACAGGCAGAGTTGGGCGTAGACATTCTGTTGGTCGGTGACCCACAACAGATTGAAGCTTCAATGCACCGACACAGTTCTTCCTTGCAGTTGGAAATTGTTCCAGCGGAGGGGACGATTGAGATGCATGAAGAACCGTTGACAGGCTTGAGGCGCAAGCCGAAAGCATCGATCAACGTTGCAATGGATTTAGTGAAGCGCAAGCAAGCTGATGCGGTTGTATCGGCAGGGCACTCGGGGGCGGCAATGGCAGCCGCTCTTCTGCGACTGGGGCGTTTACGTGGCATCGATCGCCCCGCCATTGGTGCCGTTTTGCCCACCCTGATTGCCGGCAAACCCGTTCTCATCCTGGATGTGGGAGCCAATGTGGACTGCCGTCCCAAGTTCCTGGAACAGTTCGCCATGATGGGTACCATCTACTCCAAATACGTTTTGGGGAACGCCGACCCCAAAGTAGGCTTGCTCAACATCGGTGAGGAGCCGTCCAAGGGCAACGATTTGGCAATCCGAACGCACGAATTGTTGCACAATCATCCTGTGATTCCGTTTATTGGCAATGCGGAAGGACGAGATGTTTTATCCGGCAACTTTGATGTCATTGTCTGCGATGGCTTCTCGGGAAACGTTTTGCTGAAGTTTGCCGAGGCCGTTGGCGAAGTTGCGCTGCAAATTCTGCGAGAAGAGTTGCCTCAGGGTTTACATGGTGTCATCGGCACCAGTTTGCTCAAGCCGAACCTGAGGCGCATTAAGCAACGGATGGATCATGCTGAGCATGGCGGCGGTTTGCTGCTAGGTGTAGCCGGGATTTGCATCATCAGTCATGGCAGTTCTCAAGCGCCCTCCATTTTCAACGCTACTCGATTAGCAAAAGAGGCGATCGACAATCACGTCATCGATCGAATTCAGTCTCAATATCAACAAACTGAGGCAACCGCTGCTGACGGAGACTAATGTTGCAACATTCAGGAATAGGCGTCGCCATTACCGGAAGCGGTTCAGCCGCCCCGCTCACTTCACTTGACAATCAAGGCTTAAGCCAGGTCGTTGACACATCCGATGAATGGATTGCTAGCCGCACCGGAATTCGGCAGCGGCATCTGGCCGATCCAGCGGTTTATTTGCGCCAACTTGCCGCAGAGGCCGGCCAGCGCGCGTTAGATATGGCTGGCATTTCAGCCTTAGATGTGGATTTAATTGTGTTGGCCACCTCTACCCCAGATGATTTGTTTGGTACAGCCAGTTTGGTTCAGGCTGAGCTTGGGGCGATGAAGGCCGTCGCCTTTGATTTGACAGCCGCCTGTTCAGGATTTGTATTTGGGATGGTTACGGCCTCTCAGTTTATTCGGACGGGTGCCTACAAAACGGTGCTGCTGCTGGGAGCAGACATCTTGTCACGCTGGGTGGACTGGTCTGATCGCCGCACCTGTGTTCTGTTTGGAGACGGAGCAGGAGCGGTGGTCATGCAGGCTCGTTCAGAGAGCGATCGCCTCCTTGGGTTTGAACTTCGCAGCGACGGCAACCAGAACAGTTGCCTGACGCTGGCCTACCAACCCGAAGCCAAAGCACTCACTTCGGAACTGAGCGTTGGGCAAGGGTCGTTTCACCCGATTACGATGAATGGGCAGGAGGTTTACCGCTTTGCCATCAAACGCGTTCCAGAGGTAATTGAGAAAGCCTTGTTCAAAGCTAATCTGAGTGTTGAGCAAGTCGATTGGCTATTGTTGCACCAGGCCAACCAGCGCATTCTCGATGCTGTAGCGCAGCGGCTTACTGTCCCCCCCGACAAAGTCTTGAGCAACATGGCTAAGTATGGCAACACCTCGGCAGCATCCATTCCAATTGCATTAGATGAGGCCGTACGAGACGGTAGAATCAAACCGGGGGATGTGGTTGCTACGGCTGGCTTTGGGGCTGGATTAACCTGGGGAGCCGCTATTTTTCAGTGGGGCAACTAAATCAACTGCTGTAAACAGGCTACAAATAGACCGTTCAGCCACAACCACACAAGCTCAAATTTATATTCCTTCGAACGTGCCATAAGCGATGACTAGAACAGCATGGGTGTTTCCAGGGCAGGGATCTCAAGCGGTTGGAATGGGAGCCGATATATTTGACCATCCTGCCGCCAAGCAAAAATTAGCCCAGGCTGAGCAGATCCTGGGCTGGTCTGTTCCTGAGGTATGCCAGAGCGAAGACGATAAGGTCTCAAACACGCTGTACACGCAGCCTTGCCTGTATGTGGTTGAAGCCATTCTGGTCGATTTGATGCAAGAGCGTGGTCATCAGCCCAATTTAGTCGCTGGGCACAGTTTGGGGGAATATGTCGCGCTTTATACGGCAAACGTGTTTGATTTTGAATCGGGACTGCACCTGGTTAAACGGCGATCGGAACTGATGAGCCATGCCTCCGATGGTATGATGGCAGCCCTGATTGGGTTCGATCGCGAACAGCTAGAGCAGCAGATTCAGCAAACGTCTGATGTGGTTTTAGCCAATGACAACAACGCGGGTCAGGTCGTTATTTCGGGCACGCCTGAAGCTGTGGAAGCCGTGCTGTCTCAGGTGAAAGCCAAGCGAGCGGTTAAGCTCAACGTTAGTGGTGCCTTTCATTCGCCGCTCATGGCCGATGCTGCTGTTGAATTTCAGCCTGTTTTAGAGTCTGTAGCGTTCCAACCTGCTCAGGTTCCGGTTCTCTCTAATGTCGATCCCAGTCCCGCTACAGATGCCGCTGTGCTTAAAGAGCGGTTACAGCAACAGATGACCGGATCGGTGCGTTGGCGCGAGATTTCACTCCGGTTGCCAGAAGAAGGCATCGATCGCGTTATTGAAGTTGGGCCGGGTAAAGTGCTGACCGGGTTAATTAAACGAACCTGCCCGACCCTGACCTTAGAAACGGTAGGCAGCTTAGCAGACCTACCCAACTAGACTCCGTTTTAACCCTCTATACGATTGATTGATGGGCAGACAGCGTGAACCTTTTGCTAGCCTCTTGCTCTACCACCTGTTCAAGTGGTCAGTGGTCAGCCCGATGCTGCACGCCTATTTTCGAGGACGAGTGTACGGAACAGAGCATGTGCCGCCGCAGGGGCCGCTGGTTGTGGTTAGCAATCATGCCAGCCTTTTTGACCCGCCTATTCTGTCGTGCAGTCTGCGTCGTCCGGTGGCTTACATGGCTAAAGAGGAATTGTTTCAGGTGCCGCTCCTCGGTCAGGCGATTCGACTATATGGGGCGTATCCAGTTAAACGGGAAGCAGCCGATCGCAGCGCTATTCGGCAAGCCCTCTTGCAACTGGAGGCGGGCTGGGCAGTGGGGGTCTTTCTACAAGGTACTCGTACCCCAGATGGCCGCATTCCATTGCCTAAACTGGGTGCCGCGATGATTGCGGCAAAGACACAAACACCAATTTTGCCAGTCGGTTTGTGGGGAACCCAAGACATTTTGCGGAAGGGTAGCCCGGTACCACAACCGACCCCAGTCACGATTCGGATTGGGCAGCCGATCGCCCCTCCCACAGGCACCAAACGAGACGCTCTCGAAGCGGTAACACAACAATGCGTCACTGCGATCCATACCCTGCACGATATGGGCCGTTAGTCCAGAACTCCAGCTTCGGATGGACTGGGAAACGGAAAGAAGCGCGATAATATGGGCATAAACTTTCTGGGTTAGCTCACTCGTTTTGCTTTTTGGCTTAAAGGAACACGCCTCTGTCACCTCACCTTGACGTGTGGTATCTCCGTATCGTGTACGGCTATGCTCGTTTAAATGAAATGACAACGGCATTACAGAAGACCACTGTGTAAAGGCGCTGGTACGTAAGCTACTGTCATATCCGCCGTGCTTTAACCTGTCTATTCAGGGGCAACTGTTTGGAGATTTATGAATGATTCGTCTGCTAAAACGATTTGGGAACGGGTCAATAACATTGTATTAATTCGATTTTTGTTGCTTTTTGCCTCTGGATGGGCGATCGTTCAATTCCTTAACTACTTTAGAACGGTCGTCATTATTTTTATCACAGCCACTATCTTAGCCTTCTTATTAAACTATCCTGTGCGCTGGCTAAAACGCGTTTTGCCTCACGGTTTAGCCGTTAGTTTCATCTTTTTAATTAGCCTGGTTCTGATTGGTGCTGTTACTTTTACGGTTGGATTAGTTGTCCTTTCGCAGGGGCAACGGCTGTTAGAAAGTCTGTCTGATTTTCTAAATTCTTTAGCTCCTGTAATTGACCAGGCAGAGACATTTTTGCAGTCTCGCAACATTCGGATAGATTTAAGAGTATTTGAAGAGCAGCTTCGCGATCAGGCTCTGGTTGGATTGGGGTCTGGTTTATCTGTTATTCAAATTTTGTTAGCCAATTTTATTAATTTAATTTTTACAGCAGTCGTTGCCTTCTTCATGCTGCTGGACGGTGATCGCCTCTGGAATTTTACCCTTCGAGTGGTACCCCTGCATTCACGGGAACGCTTCAACACCGCCATTCAACGCAATTTACTCGGCTTTTTTTGGGGGCAGTTACTGTTAGCACTTTTCTTTAGTGGTACCGCTTTCATCGTATTTCTGATGTTGCAGGTTCCGTTTGCTCTGGTGTTAGCTGTCATTGTCGGCATGTTCGATTTAATTCCCGGCATCGGTGCAACCCTGGGCATTGGGTTGGTCTGTCTTATTCTGCTATCCCAAAGCGTTTGGTTAGCGCTAAAAGTACTGATTGCCTGCGTACTGCTTCAGCAAGTTCAGGAGAATTTAGTCCTGCCACGGGTGATGCAGAATTCACTAAACATTAATCCGGTGGTGATGTTTTTTGCCTTGCTAGTTGGGGCACGAGTTGCAGGCGTTTTTGGCTTGTTTCTAGCAGTTCCACTCGCTGGCGTTATTGTTAGTTTATTGGAGATTGAAGCCATGCAAAGTCGAGCGATCGCCCTGGCAAGAGAGCCATCTCTAGAAGAATTCTCTCAAAAATAAAACAGCAGCATTGGCTAGCGTCGTGATGGTTTTTGGGATAGGAATCGTGGGGGCGATCGTCATCTACAACTAAGGAAAAACGACCGAAATATCACTTTACCGCTCTTTGAGCTTCCACCCACTAACGATCGACCAGCGTTCGTCCCAAGCTTGAGCCAGTGCGCCCAGTTGCCACCCACAGCACTGCCCGTGCCGCATCTCGCACTACTTTGCCCATCGACTCAGGCCACTGTTCTGGTGGAGTCGATGGCACAGATACAGGCTTTAGCTCAATTCCCCGGCTACCCAACACAATTTCACCCACCACCTGCGCCCGACGCATATGATAGTCAGATGTAATCAAATAAACGCAGTGAATACCGCGAGCATTGAGGTCATCCACCAGGGTGGTGAAATTGGTAACGGTGTCTTCGGCGCGATAGTCTACATGAATACGCTCTGACGGAATTCCCGCATTTGAAAACACCCATTCCGTGTATTCAATAGGGCTGCCCGACGAAATCCAGATAGGCAGATTAGGATGCTGACGCGCAAATTCTGCTGCAAATACCTCTCGTTCTGGCGCTCCGCCTAATACTAAAACGGCTTGAGGCTGCTGCAATCGGCTTTGAATTTGCTTATAAGTCACACCCAGAACCAGTAACAGCATCAGCACCTTCCAAAGCGAAATTCGTTTTCTGGATCGACTGGCGCTGTTGGGTTGAGTTCGCCGGGTTGCTTTGGAATAGCGTTTACCGAAAGATAAAGGCTGCTGCGATCGCATTGCCAAATACACTCACCACACCATCATGTTGCCTTGTTCATTGTCCCTAGTTTGTCCCATATTGACTAGTCCATCCGCAACTTTCTAACTTTCTAGCCATTAAGTCGGTTGGGTATCTGTGCGGGTAGCCGCATCCACAGACACAATCACCACGGTAATATTGTCGCGTCCACCGTGCTCTTTAGCTGCATCAACCAGCGCAATCGCCGCCCGGTCGCAGGGTCGAATCGATTTTAGCTGAGACGCAATCAGGTGATCCGACAGTTCTTCCGTCAGGCCATCGCTACACAACAGCAGGCGATCGCTAGGCTGTAGATCAAAGGATTGGGCATCAATTTGCCGTAGATCTTCCCGCCCCAAACACTTGGATAAAATGTGCCGCCAGGGATGAACACGAGCCTGGTCGGACGTCAGCTCTCCCATTTTCAGCGCTCGTGCCACCCAGGTGTGATCTTCAGTAATCTGTTGCAGTTTGGCACCACGTAAGCGGTACAGTCGAGAATCGCCAATATGAGCGCACCAGGGTTGCTCATCCCGAAAGACAACCACCACCGCAGTAGTTCCCATATCAGACCGCTCAGGATGGCTGGCCTGATCTTGCAAGATGGCCTGGTTCGCCTTGAGAAACGCATTTTCTAAAACCGTCTTAGATGGCTCTGGTGACTCCCAGTGGGCATCCAAATACACCTGGATTGAGTGGGTAGCAATCCGGCTAGCTTCCTGGCCGCCCGCATGACCGCCCATGCCATCTGCCACAATAAAAAACCGTCCATCTGGATCGATGTGGTAGGCATCCTGGTTCACAGAGCGAATAAGCCCCGGATCGGTAAGACCCGTAAAGGAGCATTTCATAAAGCGGCTACTGGCCTCGGAGCTAGATGACGTCAAAACTTGCGCTCGTATTTGTCAAGGTTGAAAAGAACTCGAACTAGGGCAACCGCCGCGATCGCCGCCGCCACTGCCGCCACTGCCGCCAACCAGATAAACTGATTTACGAGTAAGATGGTGGCCGATAGGGTAAAGACACCAACCAGCAACGTGTAGTTAGTCCCCATATTAACGTTACTTAAGCGCCGCAAAACCCGGTCTGTTTCGGTCGATCGAACCCGAACGCGAATGTCGCCCCGCTCCAGTTGCTCTAGCGTATCTTCAATTCGGCGGGGTAGCCCCAGTGCCGTACTGCTAACCTGAGCCGCCTGACGGCTAAGTTCGCCAAGGATACCGTTGGACAACCCGTTTGGATCGGAACCCGTTCCATTACCGTTGGTCATAATTTGCATTGCAAAGGGTCTTGCAACCTCCATAAAGTTGAAGTCAGGATCCAAGCCTTTACCAACCCCTTCTAAGGTTGAAAACGCCCGCATTACAAAGGTAAACGTTGCCGGAAACCGAAAGGGCTGATCGTAAGCAATTTCATACAAATCATCACTGATCGCAGCAACCGACTGGTTTTCAAACGGCTGATCCATAAAGTGATCGAGCATGAACTGAACCGATCGTCGCACTGGCCCTAGATCTTCAGCAGGTGCCAGTGCTCCCAGTTCAATCAGGGACGTTACCACGCGATCGGCATCCTTTTGAGCAATGCCAAAAAAGGTATCCAACAACCGTTCACGGGTCACAGGTTGTACCCGCCCCATCATGCCAAAGTCGTAAAAAATCAGTGCCCCTTCAGGGCTAACCGCAATATTACCAGGATGAGGATCGGCGTGGAAAAAGCCATCATTCAACAACTGCTGAAGATACGCTTTTGCCCCTAACTGAGCCAGCGTCTTTCGGTCTAGCCCTGCCGCTTCTAACGCTTCGTAATGGCTGATCTTAATGCCGGGCAGATATTCCAACGTCAACGCCCGAGGCGACGAGTAACGCCAGTACACCCGTGGCACTTTAACCCAATCTTCACCTCGAAAGTTGCGGCGGAACGTATCAGCGTTCCGACCTTCGCTTAAATACTCAATTTCTTCCCACAGGATGCGGCAACACTCGCCGTAAATTCCCATCCAGTCGCGGCCACGTCCCCAATCTCGATGATTTTGAAAGTAGCGAGCAATTCCTTTGAGAATTTCCAGGTCAATGGTGAACAGCTTCTTCAAGCCGGGACGTTGCACCTTAACCACCACTTCCTCACCCGAATGAAGCTGGGCGCGATGCACCTGCCCCAAGCTAGCCGCCGCCAGCGGAATGGGGTCAAAACTGCGATAAAGCTGCGGAACCGTTTTGCCTAAGTCTTTCTGAACAATTTGCTCGACCTGCTCGTAGCTAAAGGCTGGAACTTTGTCTTGCAGCTTCGACAATTCTTCAACGTATTCGACCGGAAACAAATCAGCACGGGTCGAGAACAGTTGTCCGACTTTGATGAAGGTGGGGCCTAAATCGAGCAAGGTTTCCCGAATCCAGACAGCCAGCTTCCGTCGCCGAGTCGCTTTTGCTTCATCAGAGATGCCGCCTCTGTACGTCCAGGGCTTGGTGTAAGCCCACTGTGCAGCCAATAGCTTAAGTACAAATGCCCAAATATCTAAAAAGCGGCGATGGCGTGAGTAGTTTTCACGATTCCAACGATAAGCTTTGCCAACGTAAGGTTTTTGGCGATGTTGCGCAGACGAGTTCTCAGATAGCACAGAGTGAGCGATCGGGGCACCGCCGTTTGGTAGACCTTGGGGATCGTGCATAGATTGGGGCTGACGCTCAGACATCAGCAGTTCTGCGTCTGGCTCAGACGGAATGAAGTCATCAGGAAGAACAGCCACTCAAAACACTAGGGAATTTTGGAGAACCAACAATAGATTAAGCGAATAGTGAACTCAGCAAACGGGTTAAGTTTTACGAGGTTATACAGAGCTGCTGCGATAATGCTGTAGCTCTGCCCGTAGTTGAGCCGTTTCAGCGCGTAGTTCGTCGATCGTAGCTTGCAAATCTTCGGGTTGAGAACCGCGTTTTACAATCGCCGAGGTCGATCGCCCCTGCATGGATAGTTCTTCTTCACGTTGGGCACGCTCAAGCACCTGTTCAGTAAATTGCCGCAGGCGTTCCCGCTGCTCAGCATCGAACTTGCCAAGTTCGCTTAAAGCGTTGGTAAGCGCAATTTCTAGCTGTTCACCGCAGGCTTCTGCAACGGCTCGACCGACAAAGAAAGCATGGACTAAGGGATTGCTCATAACAGAAGGGTTACGTGTGCGTTCGCAAAAATTATAACGTTGCTTGCCCTGCTCATGCTTGGCTCTGAAGCAGGATTTACCGTTGGCAGAACCCGTCTTACTGGCAAAACGGCTGTGTTTTTAAACCATCTTGACCCATCAACGGACTTCTCTTTGGTGAGATGATCCTGGAGAAGAATCCTGGCAGATCCATGATTGGAAGAGCCAGCAAGGGAACGGCGATCAACCTGCCACGCCCGAAAACACCGATGCGGCAGGGCCAGTCATATAAAGGTGTTGGTTTGCTTCTGCCCATTCAATTTCGAGGCAGCCTCCCGGTAGCTCTACCGTAGCGCGGCGATCGCATTTTCCAGTTAGAACCCCTGCCACCAGTGCAGCACAGGCTCCTGTTCCACAAGCCAGGGTAATACCTGCGCCTCGTTCCCAAACACGCATTTTCAAATAATCTCGGCGAATTACCTGAATAAACTCGGTGTTAGTGCGCTGCGGAAAGGCAGAATGGTGTTCAAACTGTGGCCCAATCACCTCTAATGGAATAGCACTAACATCATCCACAAAGGTAATGCAGTGGGGATTTCCCATGCTGACACAGGTGACCTGCCACGTTTGACCCGCCACATCCAGGGGGAGATCGACTGCTTTTTGCTCGGCAGCGGTTAATGTTGTGGGAATTTCAGCTGCCATCAAGTGCGGTAGCCCCATATCAACGGTCACTCGGCCATCCACCTCCAGTTTGGGAACCATGACACCTGCCAGGGTTTGGATCGTGTAAGCCATTCCAGCCGTGTCGGCAGGCAGGGTGCCATCCTGCTGTTCCAGATCAGCAATAAATCGTGCCAAACACCGAATGCCATTGCCACACATTTCAGGCTCAGATCCATCTGAATTGAAGATACGCATGGTGTAATTTGTTTCAGCCTGTCCGGGCAGGGCAAAAATAACACCATCTGCACCAATACCAAAATGGCGATCGCACCAGTGAACAGCTTGTTCAGGCGTAAGCAGCGGCTCAGACTGATGCCGATTGTCAATCAAAATGAAGTCATTTCCCAGGCCGTGATACTTTGTAAACGCTATTCCCATCAATCTCTCCACACGTCCGCAGAACAAACCAATTTGAGCTACTTCTCACGATTGTAGATTGAGACACGGTACTTGGGCTTGCTAACGTTAGCACCACCCTATCGCTATTCTCAGCATGGCCGGAGGTTTAGATGGCCAAAAGTGGCTGTGTTCGCCTACTGCAAAATCGATCGCCAATCGTTGCGGATGACGCTTTAAGCTGAGGATGGTTCAACTACCAGGAACAAACAAGATGACCAGCAGTGAACTAGAAACCGGACTCCCCAGTATTCGGCAAATTCAAACCCTAATTCGAGACGAAACCGAGGTGGAACTGAAGCTTATTACAAATGACCTGCTAACGGGCAAAATGCGCTGGCAAGATCAAAACTGCATTTGTCTGCATGATCACTACGACCAGCCAACCATCGTGTGGCGGCAGGCGATCGTCTATCTGAAACCGAAGCCTTGAGACACCTTCGGCAACAACCGCTCCAGATATGGCACAGTACCCTTTCAAGTTCAGAAGAGCGACGATCGCCACTTTTTCTTAGATCGGGGCGATCGCTGCACACATCAGTTTGAGCCTAGACCTGAGATGCTACCCATCCTGCATATCTAGCTGCCGTTGGGCATCGCCCATTGTGGCACTCGCCAGGGGAAGTTGGAGAGCCTGCAATTCGGCAGCGGGAGCAATGGCATAACGGGCCTGGTTGAGGGCATGGAAGTTACCGCAAAGCAACAGGCGATCGCCTGCTTGCAGATCGCTTTTACCATCAGGAAACCGAATAAACTTACCTTCTCGCCGGATGGCTTGAATCAGCACCCCAAACTGGCGACGAATGTGTAGCTCGGCCAGTGTTTTACCCACAACCGGGCTATCGTCTGGCACTAACAGCCATTGGCAGGAGGCGTTCTCTACGGGAACGGCTGCCTCGCCCCGTGCCAGTTCTGTAAAGGCTGCCATTTCGTCTGGTTCACCTACTACCAACAGGCGATCGCCTTCACTTAGCATCATCCAGGGATCGGGATAGTCAATTTCCTCACCCGTCAGGCGACGAATTGCGACCAAACTAACGCCCGTCAGCCGACGCAGATCAGTTTCTTCCAGCGTCATCCCGGCCAACGGCGAGCCGTCGGGGAGGGTATACCACTTACTGTTCATGTCTTGCGCTGCCACCTTTAACGCTCGTGAAATCTCTTCGGAAGAGCGTTCGGGCATCAACGCCAGATAATGACTGTTGCGAACTTGCTGTACCTCTCGCTGAATGATCGGTAAGGGAACACCGATGCCTGTAAGCAGGTGAGAGGTTAGTTCCAAACTGGCTTCAAACTCGGGCTGCACCACCTCTCTGGCTCCAAGCTGATACAGCAGTTCAATATCTTTATCCTGAGTGGCTCGCACCACTACATCCAATTCAGGAGCCAACTCCAAGGCTCGCTTCAAGCACAAGCGGGTACTCATTGGGTCAGGGAGGGCGATCGCCATGCCCCGTGCTTGCTCAGCCCCTGCTGTGTCCATCACATGCAGACTCGCCGCATTGCCATAGACATAGGGAATGTTAGCCTCTCGCAGTTGCTGGATCGCCTGCTCAGATTGGTCAATCACCACCACCGGATAGTTGTGAGCCTGCAACAGTTGCACGATATTGCGTCCCACCCGACCATAACCACACACTAGAATATGATTCTGCTGTGGCAAGTTCTCGGTCATTTCCAGCGGCATATCCATCACATCGAGATAGCGCTTAAACCAGGGCACCATCTCCGCCCACACAAACAGTTGAGGCACCAGCCGCATAATAAAGGGCGTAATCACCAGCGTCACGGCGGTTGTACCCAAAATCAGCAAATAGACTCGGCGGGAAACCAACCCCAGTGTTTGCCCTTTACTGGCTAAAACAAATGAGAACTCTCCAATTTGCGCCAGCCCCAACCCTGCAATCAACGCGGTTTTGAGCGGGTAGCGGAACAAGCGCACCAGGGGAGTAATAATTAAAAACTTGCTGACAATGACTAATGCCACCAGCTCTAGAATAAGTTGCAGGTTATTCCAGATGAAGCCGGGGTCAATTAGCATACCGATCGCGGCAAAAAACAACGTGGCGAAAATATCGCGGATCGGTTCTACATAGGCCAGGGTTTGATCAGCGTACTCCACCTCCGAAATCATCAAACCCGCGATAAACGCTCCCATCTCAATCGACAGACCCATATATTCCGTCAGGAGTGCAATGCCCAGACAGAGGGCAACAACACCCAGCAAAAAAAGCTCACGGCTCTCGGTGCGTGCCAAAAAGCGCAACAATCGTGGAATGATCCAGATCCCAGCCACTATCGCCCCACCAGCCAACAGAGCCGTTTTTAGCAGCGCCACGCCAACCGCAATCCCGATTTGATCGGAAGGGCGATCGAGAGCAGGCAACACGGCTAGCATCAGACCCAGCGCCAGGTCTTGAACCACCAGAATGCCCAACATCACGCGTCCGTGAGGAGTCTCCGTTTCGTTGCGCTCCATCAAGCACTTCAGCACAACGGCTGTAGAAGACAATGACAAAATTGCGCCGAGAAAGACTCCCTGCGTTGGCGATGTCACCCAGCCAACCCCCACCGACAACAGGGTTGTCACCAGAATGGTGGTAAGAATTTGCAGCCCACCCCCACCCAAACTAATCGCCTGAACTTTCTTCAGTTCAGCCAGGGAGAATTCCACCCCCAGGGCAAATAGCAAAAACGCTGCTCCAAATTGAGCCAGCGTTTCTACCTGAATCAGTTCCTTAACCAGCCCCAAACCAGCAGGGCCAACGATCGCCCCACCCACCAAGTAACCTAGCAGCACAGGCTGACGCAACAAAGATGCCGTTAGTCCACCTGCGGTTGCTGCCGCCAACACTACAACCAGATCAACAATCAGTCTGAAGTCTTCCTGCACAAATTCTCGCTGTTAGTTCTGCTGTTGAGTCGCCGTTATGTAGTCTGCGCCCGTGGGAAAAGCGTGAAGTCCCATCATTTCCAGGATACCGAGTTTTCCGGTGGGAAGGGAGGATTTCAGGAGATTGCAAACAACTTGCCGAGTCAGCATTTCCGCCGCTAAAGAATTAGCGCGTCGGAAGGTTAATCCCCAACCAGGGGTGGAACTCCCAGTCTGAGGATGTTAGTCTATCTGGTCAATAGCGCTCAATTCGGTCTGCCATGACTACACCCCACCGTTCCCGTGTGACTCGTCGCTTTACCCTCAAACAACCGATTTTTGCTGGCTTGTTTGCTCGTCTCGGGGCTTACCTATGGCTTCATCGAGTGCCTGTTGGCCTGTTCCTGGGAATAGGAATCATTCTGTCATTATCAACCACTCCAGCTCAAGCGATTCAGGTACAGCTACAGCCGAATGAACCCCAACTGGGCGACACCATTTCGGTGGCTATCCAGACTACAGCAAGCAATAGCGCTCCCCCAACTGTTTCAATCAACCAGAACACCTATCCAGCCTTTCCCGTAGAAGCGAACCGATTTCGGGCGCTGTTGCCCACAACGCCCCTCGATCAGTCGGGACGAGTAGAGATTCAGGTGAACGGGGCAGGAAAGAGCCAAAATCTGGCCGTCTGGTTGCGCGATCGCTCCTTTCCAACCCAACGCATTACCGTGAGCGGTGGCGGCTCAGGCGGAACAGACTACGAATTTGATCGAGTGGATGAGTTTAAGCGGTTGGTTACACCCGAAAAACTATGGAACGGCCCGTTTCAGCGACCTGCCGCTGGTGGGGTCACATCTGAGTACGGAGTACGTCGCTACTACAACGGAGTCTTCGCCCAGGATTATTATCATCGCGGCGTTGACTATGGCGGCGGAGTGGGGGCACCCGTCGTCGCCCCTGCGGCTGGTCGAGTTGCGCTCATCGGTCGCGAAAGCGACGGATTTCGGCTGCACGGTAATACAGTTGGCCTGGATCACGGGCAGGGCGTTGCCAGCATTTTTCTGCATCTCAGCCGCATAGATGTCCAGGAAGGGCAGTTTGTCCAGGCTGGTGAGCGGCTAGGAGCGATCGGGGCCACGGGATCAGCAACGGGGCCTCACTTGCATTGGGGTTTGTATGTGCATGGACTGGCCGTTGATCCAGTCCCCTGGCGCTATGACGGATTTGACTAAACTCTAATATCAACAATCCATCTGTGGGCATCGAGCCTTTTTAAATTTCTAGGGCACACTAAGGCGGTAGGAATTACAAAGAAGCCCCTTAGTCGTGCTGTGGAGCACAGATGGCGATATGAGCATTGAAAGAATTGTTGAACATGCATTGCAAGACGGCTACCTAACCCCAGCAATGGAAGCAGAAGTTGGGCGGATTTGTGACACTGCCGCCGAACTGTCCATCGAAGAGTACATGGCGTTAGATCGGCTGATGGGAGCTTTACTCACCGGAGAGGTGGTTGCCGTTCCGCGCAAGCAGTTTATCAACGTCATGGAAGAACTGGTGTTAACCGAGGCGATCGCCCGCGTTGCTGAAATTGAAGCAACGAGCGACTGTACGCTTGATTTAGGCGATATTGCAGCCTATGCGTTAAACCGTCTACCACCGCTTTACGCGACGACCGAAGAAGGGGCAGACTACCAGCGCTCTCGGGCAAAAGACGAGCTTCAAGTTCTGATCGCGCAACAGGTTAATGAAGCGATCGCTCGAAACCTCGATCGCCCTGAATTTTATCCAGAACGGCAAGCACTGGGTAAAAACGCTGGCGACGAAGTGCTAACTCAGGTGAGTGCATTGCTACAATCCTATGCTTACAAATTCGAAGCTCATCCTAAAGCAGGCTAAGCGATTGCGCTCCACGCTGAGCGGCACCCGTTAACAGGCTGCATCAACCCATCACTGTTGATACAGCTCAATCCCTCATTCCTGTCCTGCGTCCCTGTTGCTTTCCTGCTTCACTAAGGCCGAACAATCACCGTCGTCCCTACAGAAACTAGCGCGTATAGCGCCTGAACATCAACATCTCGCATTCGAATACACCCGTGCGAAACCGCCTGACCGATCAAGTCAGCGCGGTTTGTGCCATGAAAGCCGATCTGATTTTCCCCATCTGTCCAAAATCCAATCCAACGAGAACCCAGGGGGTTATCCGCTCCCGGTGGAAACACTTCGTTGGTAATGGGATGTCGCCAGTGGGGATACTCTTGCATTTGAAGCACACTGAATGAACCGCTGGGCGTTTCCCACCCAGCCTGCCCCACGGCGATTGGGTAACTGTTTTGTGTCGCTCCAGATTGAAATAGGGATACCTGGCGATCGCTCAAATCTACAATCAGAACCGGTTCATCCAGCGGTATGACTGGATAAAGAGCCTGACGCAGGGTGCCAGCCTTGGGTCGAGAAGGTGTCGCTACGCCCTGAGACACGCTGCTGTCTGTGGTAGCAGCCAGATTTGAATCATCGGTTGCCACCGGGGCAGACGACGAAGGTTGCCACCGCGCTGAAAGCAACAGTACCGCTGCCGCCACAAAGCTCAACAGCATAAAGCTGCGCGTTAGGAACTCTCCTTCGCTGGTTCGGTGCTGTCGGTAAGGTTTCACAGGTCATCGCCCAATGAATTGCCACAGTACAATTCATTGTTTCTTAAACTCTATGATACTCACTCCACCGACTGGACGATTGCACGTAACCCGCTGTTGTTGAGCATCCGAGCCGCATCTTCCGCGTTAGCGCGATCGCTATACGCCCCCGCCTGCATCACAAGCCGTCCATTGGCATAGGTACGGAAGGCACCTGGAATAAGCGATCGCACTTGAGCCTGCATTCCCTCATTTTCAGCTTCAACCACAACCCGATAACGTAATCCCAACGCTGCCGCCTGACTAGAACCCACCGCCGAATTGAGGGCAACTCGCTGTAGCGGATCGCGTGATATGGCAACCGTTGGCATCCCTGCAATGTTCCCAACTGGGATATCAGAACCAGGTACGGGCAGCAAATTAGCCTGGGGTAAAGGCACAACCGCCTCCGACGAACGTGCCACAGTTTGTCTGGAATTCGTTCCGGGTGCAGGAACAGACGATGTAGCAGGCGGCGGCACAGGAATTTCAATGGCCGCTGGAGATGCTGCCCCAGACGGACTTGAGGTTGGACGAGCCGTGTTTGCGGAGGAGGGACGCTGTATCAAGATGTCTCGAGCATCAGGACGAGACGACGAGGGCTGGGTGGCAGTCGTTGCAGGTGGCGGCACAGAAATGTCGATAGGCGCACTGGCTGCCGCAGTTTGGGTGGGTTGAGCAGTTTCAGACCTGGTAGGAGGAGATGCTGTAGCAGGGGCTGGCACAGGAATGTCGATCGCGGCAGGAGCGGCGGCTAGCGGCCTGACCGTAGTAGCCGGATTGGTCGCGCTGGCACGCCTCGGAACAGGAGCAGGAGCAGCGGCAGGCGTTGGAAACGTGGTCGCTGTTAGTGAATCGTCGCTTGCAGGTAAAGCCGTTGAACCCGTGTTTGATGGCGGCAGGTCTCCTGCGGATAAAGAATTCGGAACAGAGGATTGCAGCCTGGGTAAGGCGGAAAAGCCGCCGGGAGCAGATGAGCCAGCAGACGTAGCCGGATTGAAAGAGTCACTGGTGGCCACACTGAGGCTGTTTGGGTCAGGACTGATTTGCTCGGAACTCACCGCAATGGGTGCAGGTGCCGCTGGGGTTGGGGTTGGCAATCGGTTAGGTGCCGCTGATGGGCTGGCAGTCGGCAGAACTGGCCGAGAGGCTACTGGAGCCGGAGTAATCGCGACGGTTCCAGCCATATCCACCTGACCAACGGTTCGCTCTGCTGCCACCTGGTTTCCAGCAGCGGGGAAAGGCTGGCGTGCCGCTTCGGCATTGATGTCATGCCGACCATTGTTGCGAAATGTGTTATTGCCCGCCTGGGCAGCGGTACCCAGATCGGGCTGGGATTGCGCGATCGCCACCAGACCATCTCGCACATTTCCTTCAATCGTGTTGTCGCGCAAGACAGGACGGGCGTTGGCCTGAACCACGACACCGTCTTGATTTTGACTGATGCGGTTGCCGATAATTTGAGGAGCTGCATTCTGAGCGACATTAATGCCAAAGCCTGTTCGTTCAAAGACGTTCTCGCGAATCTCAGCCCGTGATGTGCCAAACACAGTAATGCCATTGGCTCCATTTTGCACGAATGCATTGGCCTGAATCGTTGGCGCACCGTCACCTGTAACTGAAATTCCGTCATGGGTACTGCCGCTAAACGTATTGCTAGCGACAGTAGGATTGCTGGATTCAATCCACAGTCCATAACCTCGCGGGTTTGGATTAGTAACAGTGACCCCTGTAATCACCGCTTCAGTGGCCCCCAGAACAGCAACATTCTGATTGGCAGACGTAGGACTGGCAAAGACTCCCCCCCCTCGAATTACGATGCCGCGTCCCTGCGTGGCCGGATCGCCTTGTAGCGTCACACCCGACTTCAGACGAATAGGAAAGCTCTCCCCTGTCTCGGTGCTGTAGGTTCCGGTTGCCAGAATAATGACGGTGTTGGGTTGAGATAGCTCTAAAGCACGGCTAATGGTGCGGAAGGGCGATCGCTGGCTACCATCTCCAGTGTCATTCCCAACCGATGGATTCACAAATAAAAGCTGCTGTGAGGCAGAAGGTGCGGCTTGGGCAAGTAATACCTGGTGTTCGGGCAGGTGTTCGGGCACGGTTTCTAGCGCCACGGCCCTGACTCCCAAACCGCTTAGACAGACCGCAGCCATCAACCCGACATGAACCAGAACCTTCAGGGAACTAAGGGGTAGCGGCTCTGAACGGGACAACTCTTGAACAGGCTGTGGAGCGATGCTCTGCCATTTGAGAAGAGAGGGTTGCAGCGAAACGGTTAAGGGCACTGCCAAGCGTTCAGCGGAGTAGCGATCGCTGTGAGGATACATCGAACCCATATTTGTCCTCCTAACACCACAGGTAGCAAGTTCAATCAGTAAGCAGGGCAGACCAACAATGAAGAATAATGGCTGTAGTTAACCATACTTCTGAAGTATTGGACTAAATTCTGCCCGATTTTTCCGAATTAGAAACGATTTACGAACAAAAATTTCGCCAACTTGTTACAAAGTCGTGCCCTGACGGATAGACAACTAATCGGGCTGGTAGGATGAGAAATTAATGGGACAGTTCCGATGGGCGAGATCGATAGCCAGAATAGAAGCCAAACTGAACTCGCTGAGTCCGTCGTTTATCGAATCCTGGATGCGAACTTAGATCGGGCACGGGAAGGGCTACGCATCATCGAAGAATGGTGCCGATTCGGACTCAATAACGCGCAACTGACAGACGACTGTAAGCACTTACGCCAAGAAATTGCCCGGTGGCACCATGCAGATATTCGGGCAGCAAGGGATACGCCTAATGATGCCGGGACAGCGCTAAGCCATCCTCAGGAGGAGCAGCGGACTACTATTACTCAAGTGCTGCAAGCAAACTTCTGTCGAGTCGAAGAAGCGTTAAGGGTACTGGAAGAGTACGGAAAACTTTACAATTCGCAGATGGGTGCAGCCTGCAAGCAAATGCGCTATCGGGTTTACACCCTGGAGAGTACGGTGATTGGCTACCAACGCCATCACAAGCTGCGGCGATCGTTGCTCTATTTGGTGACATCAGCCCAGGAGAATCTGTTTGGCATTGTTGAAGCGGCCTTACAGGGTGGGTTGAGTTTAGTCCAATATCGTGATAAGTCGGCAGATGATCTGACTCGCCTTCAAACTGCCGAAAAACTAAGGCAAATTTGCCATGGATATGATGCGCTATTCATCATGAACGATCGCGTCGATTTAGCGCTGGCAGCCAATGCAGACGGTGTCCATTTAGGCCAGCAAGATGTATCGATCGCCCTGGCTCGCCAGCTATTAGGATCTCAACGAATTATTGGTCGCTCTACTACCAACCCAGACGAGATGAATCGTGCCCTTCAAGACGGAGCCGATTATATTGGCGTTGGCCCGGTGTATGAAACGCCGACGAAAGCGGGCAAACCTGCCGCCGGGTTAGAGTATGTGCAGTATGCAACGGAACATTCTCCGATTCCGTGGTTTGCGATTGGTGGAATTGACTCCGATAATGTACAGGACGTTCTTCACGCTGGAGCCAAGCGAGTTGCCATCGTTCGAGCCATTATGGAAGCCGAAAATCCAACCTTGATTACTCAATATTTACTCTCTCAACTAACTCGAACCAGTAGCCTTCGAGCTGGTGAATTACGCTGTGATCAAGCCCATGTCTAGTTCGTCTGAAGCGACTCGTCCCATCACACTCTCCGTCAACGGAGAACCTCACCAATGTGCTCCTAACCTCTACCTGCCCGACCTCCTACAGCAGTTAGGGATGAATCCTCGCCTGGTTGCAGTTGAATACAACGGCGAAATCCTGCACCGTCAGTTCTGGGAGGCTACCATCATGCAGGAGGGCGATCGCCTCGAAATTGTCACCATTGTTGGGGGTGGATAACCCATCCATGCATCCACCGTTTAATTACGGCTATCCCCCTAAAATCCTCCTTAAGCCGCGCCTGCCGAGAATGTAGAAGGCGATACACTATAAGGGTAGTCAGATTTTGTAACGTTTGATAAAGAAACGGTTTTAAGCATACAGTCTGGCTACGAATAAACCCATTTTATCTAGCCAGAGCGATAAAATCTTGTCCGATAGAACAGGCGTAGTCCTATGCACAAAAAATTAACTGGATTGCTCAAACCGATTTTAAAGTCACTCCTGATCGTTGGCTTGATAGCCACGATGGTATTGGGTCAGGCAGATGGCGCACTGGCAGCCAGAGGCGGTCGGATTGGCGGCGGTGGGTTTCGATCCGCTCGTCCCTATGCTCCTCCTACCCGCACCTATCAGCCCCCCGGTGGTGGATACTATCCCGGTGGCGGTGGCTTTGGCTTCCCGTTCTTAATTCCGTTGTTTGGCTTTGGCGGTGGCTTTGGGGGTCTGTTCTCCATTCTGTTGTTCCTGTCAGTTGCCGGGTTCTTAGTCAGGAGCTTTCGTAGCGCAACGGGTGGAGACAGCCTGGGATATGGCACCAGCTCTCCCAATGTTTCGGTGGCAAAGGTGCAGGTTGGTTTGTTGTCTAGCGCTCGGTCGCTACAGCAGGATCTCGATCGCATTGCAACCACGGCTGACACCGGTTCAACGGAAGGCTTAACCCAGGTACTTCAAGAAACCACACTATCCCTACTGCGTCATCCAGAGTATTGGGTTTACGCAGGGGCAGAAAGCCAGCAAGCTCGGTTAGAAGCGGCTGAAGGTCAATTCAATCGCCTAGCCCTGACAGAGCGTAGCAAGTTTACAGAAGAAACGTTGTCTAACGTCAACAATCAGTTGCGGCAGGCGGCGACCAAAGGCGAACTGCCTGCGGCAGGTGGAGCGCTAGCTCAGGCCAACTTGCCCGAAAACCCTGGCGAGTACATTGTGGTTACACTGCTGGTGGCTACCCAGGGTAAGCTGCAACTACCAGCGATTAATGACTCACAAGCACTGCGTCGTGCCCTTGGGCAGATTGGTGCTATTCCCAACGACCAGTTGTTAGCGCTCGAAATTCTGTGGACACCTCAAGCAGAGGGTGACACCCTCTCAGCCGAAGATGTCTTGACAGAGTATCCTGATTTGAAGCTGATCTAACAACTGTTTACCGCTAATACCAATGAGGGCTAACTGGCTTAGCCCTCATTCTTTTTTTGGAAGGACTGCCACAGCGATCGCACCCACTTCCACCCCGTAAACCCACTGCGATACCAGCGCACCAGCAGACTGGGTGGAACGCCCAGCAGATAGGCTGCAATCACAATTTGATTCATCACTGTAGTTTGCCAGACGCCTAGCCTTTGCCATCGCCGTCCGGATGTAATGACTGGGGCAGGGGCGATCGCCACCCGTCCCCTGCGTCTTAACCGCCGCACCAGTTCAAAATCTTCCATGATGGGCATTTCGGCAAAACCGCCCAACTGATGAAAGGTTTTCGCTTTTAGGAAAATGGCCTGGTCGCCGTAGGGAAGCTGGCAAAGGTGCGATCGCCATTTCACTCCCTGCTCAACCCACCGCAACCCTGGTTGATCACCTTCGATTTTTAGCGTGAAGGCTCCTACGATCACTCCAGGCTTTGCCAGCGTTTGGTGTACGTAGCTGGCAAATTGGTCAGGCAGCCGAGTATCTGCGTGCAAAAACAGCAGTACGGTACCCGTAGCAACCTGTGCGCCTGCGTTCATCTGCCTGGCTCGTCCTGGCAGAGAATCAACCAGCCGCACTCCCAGGGCTTTGACTCGATCGACCGTTTGATCCTGGCTGCCACCGTCAACAACAATCACCTCTATACCCAGCGTTTGCTGAAGCGGGCGCAACACGACCTCAATGTTCTTTGCTTCGTTCAGAACAGGAATGATGACTGATAGGCTATCTGGATTGGATGGCATTGGTCGCTATTTGCTCCCAGATGGGTAAATCGTCGGGGCGATCGATGTCTGTCAAGGGTTCTAGAAACGCTGCGGACAGTTGCAGGCGACTGGCAATCTCGACTGTGCGCGAAAATACCTCTGCGGTGCCCCAAACAATGCCCTGGAATAACTCTGGAACAAAGCGACGTAGACCAATCAGGTAATATCCGCCATCGGTTGCAGGCCCCAATACCAGATCATGCTGATGCAACTGCTCAAAGGCTTGAGCCAGTTTGACGGTATCTAACCCAGGGCAGTCTGTCCCAATGGTGATAATGCGATCGCTACCCGATGCAAACCCGCCCTGAAACGCATGAGCCATCCGTGCCCCCAGATCTCCCTCAACCTGGGGCTGGTAATCTAAGTCGTCACCCAACCAGGACTGCATCAACTGCTGCTGCGTTTCGGCAAGGGCACGATCGCTGGCGAACCAGATTTTGGCCTTAAGCGGGTAAGAAGCGGCCAGTGCCTTCACCTGTACCAGCATGTGTTCGGTCATCTGCTGTTGTAAGCGAGCGGCACCTTCGGCTCCCAACGCTGGGATTAGTCGCGTCTTTGTTTTTCCAGGGGTAGGGTAGCGCGTAAAAACAACGAGTTGATCCATCTTCAGGGCAACTTAGCGGATAGATGACCCCTTATCCTGGCATGGTTTAAAGCAACAAACCTGAGCAGACGCTGAAAACGTCCCTTGAATTGGCAACTGAATTGGCAACGTTAAGCTGACCGAACCAACCCAGGCCATTGCTGTGTTGCTGGATTGAGTGTCACCTGTGCCTTTTGACTATGCCCTGTCTGTGAGTCGTCCATCGTTCACCAGTCGTTTATCAGTCGTTCTTCAGTACATAGTGATCGGCGTTGAGGGGCGATCGCCAAAAACTCGCAAGCTGTTTTGTAAACGATTAAGCTAAGATCATTACGGCTTCTTTACATGTCTTAGACTCAGATGACAACGAAAAAATTCGTTAAGAAGCCAACGGATTCATTTAACTTCACTTCCTGACTTTACCACTGGGACTTTCCTATGACGCTGCCCATCCGCAATGTTGCCATCATTGCCCACGTTGACCACGGCAAAACGACTTTAGTTGATGCACTGCTAAGACAGTCTGGCACATTCCGAGAGGGCGAGGAAGTTCCAGACTGTGTTATGGACTCAAATGCCTTAGAACGGGAACGAGGCATTACCATTTTGTCTAAAAACACAGCCGTTCACTACAAAGACGTGCTGATTAATATTGTTGATACGCCCGGCCACGCCGACTTTGGTGGCGAGGTTGAGCGGGTATTAGGCATGGTCGATGGCTGTATTCTCATCGTCGATGCCAATGAAGGGCCAATGCCCCAAACTCGCTTTGTGTTGAAAAAAGCCCTGGAGAAGGGTCTGCGCCCAATTGTGGTGGTCAACAAAATCGACCGTCCGCAAGCTGATCCGTTTGGGGCGATCGACAAAGTCCTCGATCTGTTCCTTGAACTTGGTGCAGACGACGACCAGTGCGAGTTCCCGTATTTGTTTGCCTCCGGCTTATCGGGCTATGCCAAAGATGGGTTAGACGATGAACCTAAAGACATGCAGCCCATGTTTGAAGCGATCTTGCAGCATGTTCCGCCCCCCGTTGGCGATCCGAACAAATCGCTCCAGCTTCAGGTCACAACCCTGGATTACTCTGAGTATCTCGGTCGAATTGTGATCGGCAGAATTCACAACGGCACTATCCACTCTGGTCAACAGGCTGCGTTGGTCAAAGATACGGGTGATGTGGTCAAGGGCAAAGTCACCAAGCTGATGGGCTTTGAAGGGCTAAAGCGCATTGACCTGGAAAACGCCTCCGCTGGCAACATTGTTGCGGTTGCTGGTTTTGCCGATGCCAACATTGGAGAAACCATCACCTGCCCCAACGAACCCAAAGCGTTACCGCTAATCAAGGTGGATGAGCCAACCCTGCAGATGACTTTCTCTGTCAACGACTCACCGTTTGCGGGTCAAGAAGGAACCTATGTCACCTCTCGCCAACTGCGCGATCGCCTCTTCCGCGAGCTAGAAACCAATGTGGCGATGCGAATCGAAGAAACCGACTCACCCGACAAATTCCTGGTATCGGGTCGGGGAGAACTGCACCTCGGTATTTTGATTGAAACCATGCGGCGAGAAGGCTACGAGTTCCAGGTCTCCCAGCCTCAGGTGATTTATCGGGAAGTGAGCGGTCAGCCCTGTGAACCGTTTGAGCTGTTGGTACTCGATGTACCAGAAGACTCAGTCGGCGGCTGCATCGAGCGCTTAGGGCAACGTCGAGGCGAAATGCAGGACATGCGAGTGGGCGGTAACGGGCGCACCCAACTGGAGTTTGTCATTCCAGCTAGAGGGCTGATTGGCTTCCGAGGCGAGTTTATGCGCCTGACCCGTGGCGATGGCATCATGAACCACAGCTTCCTTGATTACCGTCCAATTCTAGGAGACGTTGAGACGCGCCGAAACGGAGTGCTAATCTCCTTTGAGGAAGGCGTTTCTACCTTCTATGCCATGAAAAATGCCGAAGATCGGGGCGTCTTTTTCATCAGTCCCGGCACCAAAGTTTACAAGGGCATGATTGTGGGCGAGAACAACCGCCAACAAGACCTGGAGCTAAATGTCTGTAAAACCAAACAGCTCACCAACCACCGTGCCTCAGGCGGTGAAGAACTGGTACAGCTTCAAACCCCAGTAGACATGAGCTTGGAGCGAGCACTCGAATATATTGCGTCAGACGAATTGCTGGAAGTTACGCCAGAGTCGATTCGGCTACGGAAGATGTCGAAGAAATTGGCTAAGCGCTAAAGATCGCTGAATCAAGCAAAGCAAATCTAACGAAAAGGGGCGGTCAATCAGACCACCCCTTTTTCATGCAACTCAGGCAAACCCAGGAAGGCATTCAGGTGTTAAACCAGGACTACGAACCCGATTCTAAACGTCGCCGCCATTCTGCATCGATTTTGTCAGCGTCCGCTGCTTCCTGCTCAGTCAGATCCATCTCTGTGGTGTAAGCTAGATCGTCCTGAGAGACGACGGTTCGAGCCGCAAACTGCTGAGCATAAAGAATCTTGTGTTGCAATGCGGTATTACTCTGATCCAGTGCAAGTCTGGCTCGTTCTTGTCGTTTTTCGTTGGCCGCTTCAATCTGCCGATTGCGCCACTGAATCCAAAAATAGCGGATGAGGGGAACTGCCAGGAAGGCAATACCATACGCCAGTAGCAGCCAGTAAATTCCAGCTACAAAGGCCACCAACCCGCCCAATTGAGCAGCGATCGTACCATCTGCCAGCAGCCGTCCCAGCACCATTGCTGCCACCAGATTGACCACACCCAATCCGGCAGCCAATGTGAGTTGACTAGACCCAGCCTGACTAAACCGCCACGGTGACGCTTTTAAATAGGCCGCAATGGGTTGAGAATTTTGCTGAGAGGCCGTTACCTGAAGCGAGGGAAAGTGATAAACGATTTGCCCCTCTGAACTCACTTCTGGGCGACCGTTAAAGCGAGTTAGCACGGGCAGCATATAGTCTTCATACTCTTTGCTGTGACCATCACCCAGGTCATCCAAATACGGGGCAATTTGCTCAGCGGCAACCGCACCGCCGTTATTCCGAATCACCGTCGCGATCGCACGCCAACGCCGTTCTTCCAGATCCGCGTTAGGGTTGCCATCCCCAAACAGGAACGAGAAGATGGCTTCCAGAAAATTCATCTGGTTATCTGAATCAGTTCTGCCGCGAGTTTGAGCGGGTGGACGGCGGTAGCTCCTCCGGCTGTAATAATGGGGACTAAACACCCAAAACGGATTCGGGCCAATCCACATTCTTGGCAGAAATACCATGCCGCCACCGTAGTTGCTGCGCCGATTGTTGCTGCCTTCACGGCTAGAATTTAGCGCCGTCACGATGATGATGATGGTCAAAACCATCAGCACAATCGAAGCGATTAGCAAAATGCCAAAGGAGATACGGATTAAATAAAACAGCACCCCCCAGACCTTATCCCACCATTCCTGTAGGCGTAATCGCCAATGCTTGTTACGCAACACGCCACGGAAGTTGCGGGGAAATTGATAGGCAATCTCACCTGACTCTGCAACTTGTAGGTGTCCGCCTGCCTCCGAGGCCAGTGCGAGTAAGTCACGCTCGGCTAGCTTAACGTCTAACCCTGCCTGAGATGAAACATCCCCTACCGTAACGCGATAGCCGAGTTTTTCAACCGCTTGCATGACAGTCGGATTTGGAGCCATGCTTGTTCCTCTGTAAACATTGTGGGGTCTACTTCCAGTATAGATTCGGGCTTCTTTGATAAGGGAAGCTGTAGCGATCGCCCCTACTAACCTGGTTGGGCAACAAGCCGATGATCAGAGCGTTCAGCGTGCCAGCCGCGTTCAAACAGCGTTAAATTAGTCAACAAGGAGTCACCTGTAGCTAAAAAGTAAGATAGGCTGATCGGTTAGAATTTGAAGTTGCCATTCAAGTTGGCACTCAGCCGCAATTAGCTGTCACTCCAACAAAGCACTATCTTAGAAGCGAGTATGCCTAGATCTCAGCGTAACGATAACTTCATTGATAAAAGCTTCACAGTCATGGCAGACATCATCCTGAAGATCCTGCCAACCAACCAGAATTCCAAAAACGCGTTTGCTTACTACCGGGATGGCATGTCTGCTCAGGCAGATGGTGAGTATGCAGAAGCGTTGGCAAACTATGAAGAAGCGTTGACTCTTGAAGATGACCCTAACGATCGCAGCTACATTCTCTACAACGTTGGGTTAATTCACGCCAGCAACGGCGAACACGAGCGGGCGCTGGAGTTTTACCACCAGTCGTTAGAGCTAAACCCCCGAATGCCGCAAGCGATGAACAACATCGCCGTCATCTACCACTACCTGGGCGAACAAAAGAAGGAAGCAGGCGAGTCTGAAGAAGCAGAAGCGCTGTTTGACCAGGCCGCTGACTACTGGCTCAGAGCGATTCGCATGGCTCCCAATAACTACATTGAAGCCCAAAACTGGCTGAAAACGACGGGTCGCTCCAAGGCAGATATTTTCTTCTAAACGCTCCTGTCGTTTAGCTCTTGTCGTTTGGGATGGTTCCTCCAAAACCACCACCAAGCCAGCCATATCCCGTAGCAATATGAGCTGCCCTGCCACGGCAACTCACCCCTTTACTTTGAACGGCGCGTTAATTTAGGTGTCTATGATTGATCGTGAACAAGTCCACAAAGTAGCTCATCTGGCTCGGTTGAACCTGACCCCTGAAGAAGAGGAACAGTTTACAACGCAATTGGGCAACATTTTGGGTTACTTTGAGCAGCTAAACGAACTCGATACCAGCCAGGTTGAACCAACGACACGGGCGATCGACGTTAGTAATGTCACTCGTGCTGATATCACCAAGCCTTACGAAAACCGCGAGGCCATTCTTGAGTCTGCACCCAACCGGGAAGGAGAATTCTTCAGAGTGCCGCAAATTTTCAGTGAAGAGTAACCCTCTAACGCATTGTGCAGAGAGAGGTGCAGAGAGTATGCAACTAAAACTCTCGGCGCGAAAATACAGCAACGGCGATCGCCAGCAGTAATACGATATAGAGCAAGCCATAGGCAGCACTGCCAACTAGCTCAGTTGGCGAAGGCAATAGCTGAACACCATATACCGCTTGATTTTTGAGGTCGAACCGAGACAAATCGGGTAGCACCAGGTACAGGCTCTGGGTTACCCGTTGAATCGTTGGATTATCTGCAAGATTGCCCAACGCCACCAGGTCTCGGCTGAAATGTCCCATCAGGTACACGGCAAAGGTCAGCAGTGTAGCCAGTAAGGAACTGGTAAAGACACCGAAAAGAATGGCAACGGCTGTAATTAAAGCTAGTTCAAGCAGTATATAAAGCGATGCCAGCAAGATGCTGCTGAGCGGATACGCAATTTGGTATGCCGTCAAAACGCCGATATAGATGGCGGTCATTGCCAGTATTAGCACAGCCAGCACAGCCGTCAGCCCCAGGTGCTTACCCACCACAAACTCGATGCGGCTGATCGGTTTAGCAATTAGAACATAGACCGTTCGTTTTTCAATTTCTTTGTTGACCAAACCCGTTCCAACAAATACAGCAATTACGAGTCCCAGCAAACTAATAGCCGCCAAACCCAGGTCTCGCGTAATTTTGGCTTCATTGCCAGCGGCTACTTCAGGCAACAAGGCTGTAGCCGCAATCAGCAGCAGCGCAAAGAACCCGACCAGGTACAGGATGCGATCGCGAATCACTTCACGAAACACGTTCGTTGCAATGACCCCTATTCGACTCAAACTTACTCCCATTCTCAACCCCATAGTTCAGAATTTAATTCAAATGCCAGTGCTCATCACCTAGTTTCTAACCCTTAACGCTTCAGGTAAAACAACTGGATCGCAGGTAACCTGAGTCGATACCACCGTTGACGGACTGCCCGCTCCTCTCACCGTTCGAGTCGAAATTTGCCGTAGAGCACAGGTTTTTCCAATTGTGTACCCCTGCGGCTGAGAGCTAGGCCCTCGCCAGATTGCCTGTAGCTGGAGCGTATAGTCGGGTTGTCCCTGAAGAATAAACATGTCCAGATTCCACCACTGGCTTTCTTCAAAACGGGCAATGCTTGCCTTCGCCTCTGATTCAAGTTCCTGTTTTTCGCTGTCCAGGTTCATTAACCAGAGTTCTACAGCCCCCCAGGGGCGGCCTGCCAGATCATTCTGCAAAATTGCTTCGGCTGAATTCAACATTAGGATGCCCTGGGGTGGGTCAATTGAATCAGAATCGAGCCGCACCACAAAATTACTTTGCCGGAAGCTTTCTGCCAGCAAACTGGGATAGTCAGCCAGCCAGTTCTGAACCACAAAGTAGAATTGAATCCAACAGCTCAGGAGAATGCCAAAGAGCAACACGATCACAATGTCCTGCCGTCCCGGCGGATCAGGAATTTTGTAAGTTGGGCCAGGGGCAATGAATCGACGCAGAGCCGCAATAGAAGCGGATATTAAAGGCCAGATCACCAGCGCGGTAGAAAATGAGTCGTTCAGGATTTGTTCTCGAAACAAAAATATACAGATTAATGCCCCAGTGACCCAGGGGCCGTAATTGATTTGAATGCCCGGAAGAGGCAGCTTTTTTCCTGACAACGCCCAGCTCACCCCAAAAATCAAGAAAATCCAACCGAATGATGATGCGACCTCTCGCAGCACAGGGTCTTCGATCAACCATGCAACCAACCAGGAAAACAGGCTTAATAGCAAGAGGGTTTCCCACGAATAAGGCTGGATCTCTTGCAGGCGCTTCCAAAGGGCTTTCAACCCGTTGAGGGCAGCTTCAATAAACCAAATTTTCCAAAGGAAGGTAAAAAAGCTTTTCACGGGAGCACTTCGGTTGGGTTAGTTTGAAGTAAGATTCTCAACAACAAAATCAGCAAAATAGCACTGTAACTAAACGCATTTGCCATCAAAATGGCGTTGGCTTGTTTGGGAGGTTCTAAAACATCGTCTCTGCTGCGAATCAGCGATTTATATCGTCGAGACTTTTGCTGAGATACCTCTTCTTTTCCTTCTTTTAGCAGCAATTGCAGTAAGTTGAGCGCTTGTAACTTGATCAAAAAGCTAGCAAAGAATGTCACAAAAGCGATCAAAATGACCAAAACAATGTTGGAGTCCCATCGATCGAAAAAAATAACCTCCAGCAACTGTCGCTTCAGGTTGGGAGACAAAACAAGTTGCAGGTTGAAAAAAGCGAGCCACCCCACAACGGTCGAGAGTAAGTTGAGCGACACGGCGTATTCAACACTCTTTTTGCGAGAAATATCTAGCCTTTGGTAAAAGGTAAACGCCTCAACCGCGATCGCAGTTAGCAACAACACAATCTGAAAGGCGATCGCTTGCAGCGGCACAACAGCGCTATTCATAAGCAACTCCACGGTAGAGTGTTGATCAAAGAAGCAGAGATGGCGATCTGGTTAGCTACGCAGTGGCAGCCCTTTGGATAAACGCTACATGTAGGATGGCATTCACAGATTTAACCTTTGAGAACTCTACTGGTAGAGTCATAAGGTAGAGTCATAATAGGGGCATAGACAAACTAAGAGCTAAGTACCAATCTCCGCCAAAATGCAAGGCTCATGAACAATCTTAAGACTATGACACGAAAGGGAATCGGTATTCGCACAGCGCAGATTCGCAGCGAGCGCTTAGCGGGTCAGATTCACATCTATGATGGGGCAGGCAAAGGAAAATCGCAGGCGGCACTGGGTGTCGTATTACGCTCAATTGGGTTGGGTATCCATACTGGGTTACAAACTCGCGTTCTACTGCTTCGCTTTCTGAAAGGGCCGGGTCGCACCTACGATGAAGATGCTGCTATTGAAGCCTTACAACGCGGTTTTCCCCACTTAATTGATCAGGTGCGGACGGGTAGAGCTGAGTTCTTTAATGCTGACGAAGTCACCCGATTTGATCGATTGGAGGCTCAGCGAGGTTGGGATGTTGCCAAAGGGGCGATCGCCTCTGGCTTGTACTCTGTCGTCGTATTAGATGAACTCAATCCCGTTCTAGATTTAGGACTGCTTCCCGTGGACGAGGTGGTGCAAACGCTGAAGCACAAACCCGAGGATCTGGAAATTATCGCCACCGGGCGAGGTGCGCCTCAACCCCTTCTCGACATTGCCGACCTGCACTCTGAGATGAAGCAGCACCATTCAACGGCGGTGGTTCACGGGATAGAAGGGATCGAGATCTACACCGGGTCGGGCAAGGGCAAGTCTACTAGCGCCCTGGGTAAAGCCCTTCAGGCGATCGGCAAAGGAATCAGCCAGGATAAGTCTCACCGTGTTCTCATCATGCAATGGCTTAAGGGTGGCGTTGGCTATACCGAAGATGCGGCCATCGCCGCCCTTCATCAGAGCTATCCCAATCTGGTTGATCATCAACGCTGTGGCAGGGATGCCATTGTCTGGCGCGGTCAGCAGCAGGAACTCGATTACGTAGAGGCAGAACGGGGCTGGGAAATTGCCCGAGCGGCGATCGCTTCAGGTTTATACAAAACGATTATTTTAGATGAACTCAACCCGACCGTTGATCTAGAGTTGCTGCCACAACACCCGATTATTCAGGCATTGCTCCGCAAACCACGTGACACCGAAATCATCATTACTGGACGTTGCAAGAACCCGCCTGACTATTTCGATCTGGCTAGCGTCCATTCTGAAGTGTTTTGCCACAAACACTATGCCGAGAAAGGAATTGACTTGAAGCGAGGTGTTGATTTCTAGAAGCGATTGCCAAGCCTCAACACCTGGCCTAGATCAACAATTAGATCAGCAAAAGGAGCGCTGCCGACCACAACTGGATGGGTAGCGCTCCTTTTGAAGCGGAGAGTTGGATGAAATACTATCCCAACTTACTAGACAAACTGCTGCATCTCGCGCTCTAGCTGATTCAACAAACCGGTATCACCCTTAGCTTTGGCCACTTCCATACGGTGCTGCAATCGACGCTGAATGTTTTGGCGATGAATTCTGGCGACTTCGCTCAACACGGCATGTTGCGATCGCACGACTGGATGAATATAGGCAGGAACAGCCGCTTTAGAGCGAACGGCAGGTTCAATCGCCTCAGTGGAACCCAAGGCAGTCGTACGATAGGCCACACCTCGATACGTGAGGTTAAGAATGGGTTGAGGAACCGGGATATGTCTGAGGTAGCCAAACTTAAAAGCTTGTCCTCGATACTGCCCCGCCACTTCACTCTCAACTAAATCAACTGGAGTGGGTTCGTAATCGTACTTCACACCGCGATAAGAAAGTTTCATATAATTCGCTCCTGAATGGTAGTCTCGTGTTTTTTGTAAGACGAAACGCGTTCCTTCGGGCGAGACCCCTACTTCCGTCCCAGAAGTCGTCTAAAATTGCTTAAGATGTCATCTGAGATGAACGAAACAGTATTTCTTTCTGTATCTTATTTTACTGTTTTTCCTCTATGCTTGCAAATTCAGCAAAACGTAACAAAGTCCAGATTGGACTTTCTGATTGCCGCTTCAATTGGTACTGAAACATAGAGCCAGCCTCGTTTAAGCCTTCTGTAGAATGCCAGTGGTAGGCTGCCTGTTTAAGGTTAATAGCTGTCGTCTCCCAGAATTGGGTTGCGATCTACAGATGCGGCACCTTGCTCTAAAGATGCCTCTCGGATAGCTTGCCAATAACAGAAGAGTTCAAAACCACTCAGGTCAGTAGTTTGATAGTCATGAACTGCTTGCTCAAGTTCCTGCTGTGTGCGGGGAACAGGAACAGTACATACTGATTCCGTCATCATAAGTTTGCCCAATAAGCTCAACAAAACAGCTCGAAACAGCTATTTTGTTCCCTAATATACCGAGCATTGCGGCAAAAAGTATTAAAAGATACAGATTTTAATCTGTCGTCCTCAACGGGAATCGAGCAATACAACTGGAGCGATCGCCTCAACGCCTAAGAGTCTCATCCAAGCAAGCGGTTGTGCTCCCAGAAATCCAACAGAATTTGCTGATGGAGTGCTCCTAATGGGCAAACCTTACCCGCACGCTCGGAATAGCGATCGCCCCGATGCACATCCTCTAGCGTGAAAAAACCCATATCCCAGCCTTCATTTAGTTCGAGCGCGTCAATACTGACGGTGAGCGGAGCATAAAACACATGCCGAATCACATGGTCATCGTCGTACGACTTAAACAACGACAGTTGAGACGGAACATGACCAATTTCTTCGGCCAATTCGCGTCGCACCGCCGCCGCTGGAGGTTCTTCCAGCTCCAAATGGCCGCCAAAAAAAGCCCAATGACCAGGGTAGATGATCTCAGGGATGTTATCGCGCAGTTGCATTAAAAACTGATTGTCCTGGCAAAGAATGGCGATCGCAACCTGAATAGGCATTTGGTTCACGCAAATGATTGGGTCGAAGTCCCCTGAGTAGGCGGTTAGATTGCCGTTAACGGCAATTACTCGTCAGACTGAGGATAGTCTACGCTAGAACTTCACTATGAGCGATCGTGTGTCACCAGTCGATCCCACTAAACCGATGCCGCTTGCCGTTGAAATCAAAGGTACTGGCTTTCCAATTCTCTGCCTCCACGGGCACCCCGGTAGAAGCAGCAGTATGTCTGTCTTTACAAATCATTTGTCGCAACGATTCCAAACCATTGCACCCGATTTAAGAGGATACGGTAAGAGCCAGACCAATCAACCGTTTCAGATGGCGGCTCACTTGTCCGACCTGGAATTACTGCTTCAGCAGCATCACATTTCCAGATGTCTGGTGCTGGGTTGGTCTTTGGGAGGCATTCTCGCCATGGAACTGGCTCTCAAACTGCCCAAAACGGTAAGCGGACTGGTTTTGGTTGCAACGGCAGCCCATCCCCGCAGCAACCATCCAGCTATCAGCTGGCAAGACAATTTATATACTGGATTAGCTTCCGTGGTAAACCGACTGGCTCCGGGCTGGCAATGGAATATTGACACCTTTGGCAAGCAGTCGCTCTACCGATACCTAATTCAACAGCACACAGCAACAGCCTATCAATACCTTGCTGACGAAGGCATGATAGCTTACCTGCAAACGTCAGCCGCGGCACAAAAAGCCCTTCGGACTGCGCTCAGAACGCGCTACGATCGCCTTGCTGCTTTGCAAGCTATCGAAGTTCCATGTCTCGTACTGGCTGGGGAAAATGATCGCCATATTACCGCCGCATCCAGCTGGGAAACGGCGCAACACCTGCCACAGTGTCAGGCAATTTGCTACCCCAACACTGCTCATTTATTTCCCTGGGAAATTCCTCAGCAAATACGGCTAGATATCGATCGCTGGATTGACCAGAACCCAGAAGTAATTGAAAGCTAGCGATCGCTGCCCAAAAAACTCAACTTAGCACTCAGTGCTCAACCGTCAGCGATCGCACCTGTATCTATTAACTGCTAAAAACGGGTGACGAAGCACTCATTCCGCTTGGTTCAGATGCTTCATCGTACACAGTCAACGTTCCAGGCTTACAGCGCTTCACCAAAGCTTTGATGCCTTGAGCAGACTCATGCTCCAGATCTTCGATATATCCACTTTTGGCCATTCTCGCCTCTTTTGAGTTCGCAAAAGGGCCAAAGTAATAGGTGCAGTTTGGATTTTCTGTAACAACTTCAACCCACCAAGCTAAACCAAACGCCTGAAGTAAATTTGTCCAAATTTCTTTCATAGTCCCTACCAATTCCCTGTTAGCAACTCGTTGAAACGCTAAAAGTGTGCAACCGTCACCGGACTTTGCACAAGTTTTACATTTCTACATTTTTCTTATACTCTGTCGCACCATTTTTTGCAAAGCCTCTATCTAGATGAAGAATAGTTGAGCGACGCTGGCGGTAAACCTCATACAGCACCATTCCCGCAGCGACAGAAGCGTTGAGGCTAGGCGTGTTTCCCTGCAACGGAATCGAAACTAAAACATCGCAACAGCGCTGGGTCAATAAGCTTAGCCCGTCCCCCTCAGAACCAATCACCAGCGCCACAGGGCCAGTAAACTTCACAGAATCGATCGCCTGGCTGGCTGTTGAAGCAGCACCATAAATCCAGAACCCTGCACTTTTCAAGTCCTCTAGCGCTCGGCTGAGGTTAACGACCCTGGCCACTGAGAAACTTTCCAGGGCTCCTGCGGCCACTTTTACAACAGCAGGAGTGATCCCCACCGCTCGTCGCTGCGGGATCACCAAGCCCTGCACCCCTAACGCCTCAGCAGTGCGGATAATAGCGCCCAGATTATGGGGATCAGTGATCCCATCAGCCACTACTATCACCGGCTGGTCTGTACTGGCTTGAGCCTGAGCAATTAAGTCAGGCAATTCCACATATTCATAAGGAGCAACCTGAGCAATCACCCCTTGATGGTTGACATTCGCAATTTGATCTAACCGTCGAGGTTCTACTTCATCGACGACCGTTCCATTCGCTTTTGCTTGGGACAACAAACCATGAAAACGAGCGTCGTAGCGTAGTCTAGACGTGATCCAAATCCGATTGAGGTAGCGATCGCTCTCCAAAGCTGCCAATACCGCATGACGACCGTAAACGAGATCCGTTTCAATATCCGTCGTTTCCCCAACGGCAACAGCCGGAAGCACCTTCTTATCGGGTTGTACAGCCAGCCTTCTAGAGCGGTTGGGTTCCCGATGAGCGCTTCTGGACGGAGATTTAGGTAAGGAATGTCTGGAAGAAGCAGGCTTAGGGAGAGAGTGTCTGGTTGGAGAATCCTTAGACGAGGCAGGTTTCCTGGGTGAGGCAGAATGCCTAGGCGAGGTTGTTTCTCCGTCCGAATACTTAGAGTCTGAATATTTGGAATCCGAACGTTTGGGGTCTGAACGTTTGGCAGAATTCGATCGCCGCTTCGGATAGCGAGACTTTGGATTGCGGCTTGAATTACGGTTGTTGTCAGTCATAGTGGTTACTCGTCACTGAATGAGCAGAAATTATAGTTATCAGCGTTGATTTGAGGCAGTAGCAAGTCCGGATACTACCGTTCCAGTGCCTACGGCGGCCTGGTCAATGTTTCGATGGTGCCATCGTCCTAGCGTGATGCCCCAACTCCTTATTAACCTCATGCTGAGAGGGGGTTAACACACTCCTCAATCTGTCAACTCAGACTCCAAGTAGTCCAAGAGCTGAAACAGGCGTTGGGAATCCGTTAAATATAAATAGCCAATCAATGTCTCTAAGCTCGTTGCCTGCTGATAGGTTGCGAGAGCAACCCGTTTTGGTTTTCGAGAAACAGCATTTCGCCCCCAACGAATAATCTCGCGTTCAGCATCTGTGAGGTGTAGTTGAAGCGATCCCAAATGCTGTGCTTGCTTTTCTGCTCTGACCTGTGCAACAACGCAATGATGGTAATCTTGCAACCGGCGCGGTGGGGATAGATAGAGCGTACGAATGTATAGTTCATAAACAGCATCTCCAATGTAAGCAAGGGATGCGGGAGAAAGCTGTCGCGCTTGACCTGGGGTCATGGAAGATGGGATACGAGATACATCAGAGAACAAGGAAACAAACTGAGACATCAAGTCCATATTGACCATGCCTAGCCCTTTCACATCACCATTCTCCGCACCTGAAGCGCTTACTGTCTGAGACACTCCGTCTCAACACAGCAAAAAACCAACCTGCTTGGTATAGAGGACATGTACTCCTCAAACGCTAAAACAACTTGGCTGAAGCCAGATCTGCTTGAGCTAACATTGCTTATAAGTAACGTTACTTAACATTCTCTAAAGCGTCATCCACCGACGGCTGAAGAGACAGAAATTTCTCTAACCGAACCAGCTTAACGGTCTGGGTCACGCGTGGGTTTGTCACAATCTGGACGCTACCTTCGGCCGTTTGAGCTTTCTTGACGAGCTGTACAAGCGCACCTAACCCAGAGCTATCAACAAAATCAATCTGAGACAGATCCAAAATTAAGTTACTTGGCCCTTCATCAACGTACTTGTCCATAACCTTGCGAAAGGTAGGCTCGGAGAAGGCATCCAATAACCCAGCAAGGCGAAATAGTTGGCAATTGTCCCTGACTTCGCGGGTGCCTCTTAAACTAACGGTCAGGGTGAGTGACTCAGGAATAAAACCCTCCTAAGAAAACAATCTATAACAACAAAATTAATTCGACGCTCAAGTATAAAGCAGGACGACAACTTGTGCAACCTCAAACCAGATTAATCTCCCTGTGGAGTTTCCTGCCACAGAGACGTTGTCTGACGCAGACTCAAGTAATCGCCATTACCTAATATTAGGTGATCTAGCAGTGGAATGCCCAAAAACTGAGCGCCAACTAGAAGCTGTCGAGTTAACGTAATATCTTCTGGACTAGGATCTACACTACCAGATGGATGGTTGTGCGCCACAATCAGCCGAGTCGCTCCTCGACGAATAACTTCTCGAAAAATGTCACGGGGATGCGCCAGGGTTTCAGTTGCTGTTCCAATACTGATTACCTGCATCCCAATGAGCCGATGCTTGATATCTAATAACAGCACTGCGAAGCGTTCTTGCGACTGCCACATCAAGTCATTGCTTAGGAGAGAGGCAGCAACAGCCGGGTCGTCAATCACGGCCTGATCAGAGGGACGGGCATGAAAAACCCGTTTACCCAGTTCGATCGCAGCCAAAATAGTCGTTGCTTTGGCAGGCCCAACACCAGGAATCTCCATCAACTCTTGAACACTGATATCTCTCAAGACCGCCAATGGCTCGCGCTGATGCTGGCCTAGTTTTTGCAACAAATACTGTCCCAAGCCCACAGCAGACAGCTTACCCTGTCCTTGCCCTGTCCCCAGCAAAATAGCAATCAACTCGGCAGTTGAAAGACTTTTAGGACCATGAGCAATCAAACGCTCACGGGGACGTTCGGTCGTGGGGAGATCAGCAACTCTGAGGCTATACATCATAGATACAGATACAGTCAGCAAGCAAAGCAAAAAATAGCAACACTCTATTTCATTCAGTTAACCCGATTTGATCAAGAGGAACGACATGTCCATTCCCTGTCTCTTATACA
>NZ_JADEWO010000030.1 GCF_015207605.1 Oculatella sp. LEGE 06141 | reverse complement strand
CATTTTCCATTTTCAGAATTAGCCATCGCCAAGCACACCAAGCTATCAACTCAGTAGCACCACATTAAAATTGGCGATCGTGCCCACCCTATGGTGTATCAAGTCTTCAGCCATCCCAGGACACTTGCGTTAGTACCATTCAGCTATAGACTTGCTAAAGGAAACCTAGTTATAACAAACGCGTGTGCTTGTAGGGACTATCGGTACTGGCTTAGGAATACTCGCCCTCATCATCGGGTTCGGCATCATTGCCATCGAAATGCAATACCGCCGTCGTCCGGGCAATCGGTTAGAAATGACCCCTGGCCGCTGGAACTTTGAGATCTACGAACCGCAACACTACTTGCTAGTCGGTGAACTAGAACTTCGCAACCAAACCCAGGCACTAGAAATTATGGTGCCGCATGTCGAAGCAGAGGCAACGCTGCTATCAAAAGCCAGCTTAAACGGTGTAACCTCCAAAATTTGGGTTACCCCACAACATCCAGACGCACCTGCCCGTCCAGACGGCTACTGGTTTGGGTATATCGTTAAACGCAAACCCACGCAATTCCAAGTCTCCCTCGATCTGCATGGCGAGAACCTCACCGAGCTTCAGGCCGCCTGGGTGCGAATCCAGTTTGTGACCTATGGGCCACAGGGGCGCATTCCTAAAATGCAGCATGTCATCGTGCCACTGTCGTTTCCGGCGGTTGACGAATCACCCCGCTGGCGACCAACAGCCAAAGCAGATGTGTTACCCGTGCGAACCCACTTATTAACCCAGTTAGACACTCCGGTTGAAGTCGTCAAGCGCTACGTGATGCCCCATTCTCAACCTGGAGACATTGTCACCATTGGGGAAACTCCAGTCGCTATTATGCAGGGACGATGGCGGCATCCCACAGATGTACGACCAGGATGGCTAGCAAAACGGCTCTGCTATTATTTCTTGCCAACATCCAGCCTGGCTACCGCCTGCGGCTTGCAGACCCTCATTGATATTGTGGGGGCGGGGCGAGTATTGGCCGCTTTTATTGTGGGAGCGATCGCCAAAAAAATCTTGAGAAAACCTGGAGTTTTCTACCAACTTGCCGGAGAACAGGCGCGGTTGATTGATGATGTTACCGGGACATTGCCGCCCTACGACCAGTTCATTGTGTTAGGGCCAGATGAACCACAACAGGTCGTCGATGAGATTCAACGAGAAACCGGATTGACGGCTGCCATCGTCGATGTGAACGATTTAAAAGCAGTTAAGATAGTGGCAGCAAGTTCCGGCATCCCGTCTGGGTTTCTAGAGCAAGCCTTAATGAGCAACCCCGCTGGCAATGCGGATGAACAAACCCCAGTGGTGCTGATTCGCCCCACTGAACCGGCTGTTCAAACCAAGTAACTCTACGTTCGCTAAGATAAAAGGGTTGAACTAGGAGTCACTTGCTCAACTTCGACTGCCCATGCTTTGATTCGGTCGCCTTTGAACTAAACGTAACTGCTCTTGGACGATGACTTCAGCCCCTCCTCAAACCACTAATTTAACGATCCGTCCCTTTCAGCACCGCGATCTGGAAGGCACTGCCGAGCTATGCGCTGAAGACTTGCAAGTCGAGAGTTACGGTGCGGCAGATATGGGTTGGGAGTTGCAGCAACTCCGACGCTGGTATGGCTTACTCAAAGTTCTAAGCTTTTTTCCTAATCCGTTTCAACATTTGTTTTGCGCCTACATTGCAGAACAGGGAAACCGGATTCGCGGCATGATTGAGGTTTCGCCGTTTAACCGCACCCGTAGCACCTGGCGGGTCGATCGCGTCGTGGTAGACCGAACCTCAACCAGGGAAGAGAACCTGCTGCTGCCGATTGACATTGGGTCACAGCTCCTGCGGCATTGTTTTCAGGCCATTTGGGAAGCGCGAACCTGGTTGATTGAGGTCAACGTCAACGATAAGGCTGCAATGGCGTTATATCGGCAGAACGGCTTTCAGTCGCTTGCCGAAATGACCTACTGGTCGCTTGCCCCCGAAGCGTTGCAGGCATTAGCCGAGCGGGAGCCTGATTTGCCCAATTTGCTGCCCATCAGCAATGCAGATGCGGGCTTGCTGTATCAGCTAGATACGGCCTCAATGCCGCCTCTGGTGCGTCAGGTGTTCGATCGCCACGTTATTGATTTTAAGACCAATTTATTTCGGTCTACCGTCGATTCGCTCAAGCACTGGTTCAAACGCACTGAAGTAGCCTGTGGTTATGTCTTTGAACCCCAACGCAAGGCTGCGATCGGCTATTTTCAAATTCAGCTTTGCCGCGACGGCAGCCAACCCCATACCGCCCAGCTAACCGTTCATCCAGCGTATACATGGCTTTATCCTGAGATGCTGGCGCAGATGGCTCGAATTACCCAGGGCTTGCCGCCCCAGTCGCTCCAGCTTGCCTCGTCCGACTACCAGCCCGAACGAGAAGAATACTTACAGCAGGTCGGTGCCCAGCGGGTTGAGCATACCCTGATGATGTCTCGCTCGGTCTGGCACAAGCTCAAGGAAACTAAGCCCATGTCGCTGGAGGGGCTTCAACTTTCAGAAATGCTCCAGGGCTTACAGCCCGCCCGCAAACCCGTTCCCGGACGGTTTTCGTTGATTAACCAGATCAATAAAATCTCACCCAAACCGATTGAGCGATCGCCCGCCGTGCCGAGCAGCGAACCGTTGAGTCCAGCACCTCGCAATAGCACCAAGTCTGGCCAAAGCGATGGAACGGAGCGTCCTCCTTATTCCTCAGAAGAACCGAGTTCTTGAGTGCTGTCTATGATCTCCGCATTGGGATTAGATGTCGGCAGCAAACGGATTGGGGTAGCTGGATGCGACGGAACCGGGCTAATTGCAACCGGACTTACCACTGTTGAACGGCGATCGTTTCAGGAAGATGTGGCACAACTGCGGGCGCTGGTAGAACAGCGTCAGGTGCAAATCCTGGTGGTTGGCTTACCCTATTCCATGAACGGCACCATTGGCACCCAGGCCAAACAGGTGCAACGATTTGCCACCCGACTGGCGACGGCGCTTCAGCTTCCGGTGGATTACGTTGACGAGCGCCTCACCTCCTATCAAGCAGAGCAGTTCCTGCTGGCAGAAAACCGTTCACCCTCGCGACATAGGGGGTTGATCGATCGCAAAGCGGCAGCCATTATCTTGCAGCAGTGGCTAGATGACCGCCGTGCTGAACGGGCAACTCAACAGCAGGCAACGGAGTCGATGCCGTAATCAGCCCTTCCCAGTTGCATTGTTAGGCGTTGGATTGGCAACTCCTGCGGTGGTTCTAAGCCCTTTTTCCTCACTGGAACTAAATTTTGGGGAGATTGGCTTTAGAATTCGTTGCGGTTCTTACGATTGAAGCAATCAAGATACCAAAGTCTGATAAAGTCCAAAAGTTATGGCATGAATTAAACGCGAATCATGGTGTAAATTTCTCTGTAGCGGAACCGCTATTCGTAAGAAGCCAGTGAATTCAAGCGACGTTTAATAGGGACAAGATAACTAACTATCACGCCAAATTTGAGTAAAAGCCAATGACGAAGCCAAAAAAAGGAAAGGAGAATCCAGGGATGGACGATGACGATTTGGAGCAGCAAGCGCCAACCGTTGAGCTAACCGACGAAGATGGACGATCGCTCCTTTGCTACGTAGAAAAATCCCTGGACGTTGACAACCAGGAGTATGTGTTGCTCCAACCGGTTGAAGTGCCGGTTGTTATCTTTGCCTGGGAGCCAGATGAAGAAGATGAGGAAGAAGGCACACTCGAAGATATTGATGATGATGAAGTGGATGAAATTTTTACAACCGCACGAGCTATTTTAGCCGAGCAGGATTTGATTCTAAACCGTACCGCCATTACACTCACCGCAACGGGTGACCTGCCCGATACCGAGGAGGACGATCTCATCACCCTGGAAGTGGGAGAAGATGAGGCTGATATGAGTGTGGAAGAGTTTCAGCAGTTGGCAAATTTCTTCTATGAGGAGCAGGAGTACGTCATTTGTACGCCGTTAGACCCGCTTCTTTTCTTTGCTCGCCTGAACCATGACGGAGAGCCTAAGCTACTAACGCCGGAAGAATTTCAAGCGGTGCAGCCACAGCTTGAAGATCAACTGTTTGATGAGTTGGAGTAGTTGGGATGGGGCCTGGGAGAACGAAGAAGAGCCACGCGTGAGCGGGTCAATGGCGATGCGCTCCACCCCTATCTGGCAGCATGATCCTCCATCTGGGGCGATCGCTGCTCACTTCCTGGCCCTAGATCCCAACGGCTGCTGTCCTTTTAACCTTTGAGCCTTATGAATGCTGTTTCTCGCATCTCTAAGTGGCTATTTTTCTTGCTGTTGCTGCCTGGCATCATTGGGCTAGGCGTTTGGCAAGGCTGGCTCTGGTGGAGCTGGGCAACGGCTCCTGCGGCGGCTGAAACAGAAGCGGCTGTCGCGGCAGATGACCGGACCCTGCAAGTTCAAATTCCGGAGGGAACATCGGCACAGCAGATTGGTGAAGATTTGAAGGCCGTTGGTTTAATTCGTTCGACCGCTGCGTGGGATTTGTGGACTCGCTGGCGCATGTTAGGCGATCGCCAGGGTGGGTATCTGGCGGGAACATACGAACTCTCACCCGACACACCCATGACAGAGATTGCAGACCAGATCTGGCAGGGGCAAATTGTTGAAAGCAGCTTTACCGTCCCAGAAGGATGGTCATTGCAGCAAATGGCAGACTACTTCGAAGCCCAGGGATTCTTCTCAGCGGAAGAGTTTTTAGCGGTGGCTCGGCAAGTTCCCCGCAGCCGCTATCCCTGGCTACCCGACACGCTGCCTCATTTAGAAGGGTTTCTCTATCCGGATACCTATCGAGTGGCCGGTGAAGTGACACCGCAAAGCGTGGTGAATCAAATGCTCGATCGGTTCGAGCAAGTCGCTTTGCCCATCTATCAGCAGGGCAGAAGCCAGACCTCCTATACGCTGTTGCAATGGGTAACGCTAGCCAGCATCGTCGAAAAGGAAGCGGTTATCAGTGCAGAACGCCCGCAAATTGCCAGCGTCTTCGCCCGACGATTGCAGGAAGGCATTCCGTTAGGAGCCGACCCAACGGTTGAATATGCGCTCAACGTGCAGCAAACTCCCGAAAATCCGTTAACGTTAGCGCAGGTCAACACGCCGTCCCCCTACAATACTTATCTCAATGCAGGGCTACCGCCAACGCCGATCGCCAGTCCGGGGCTTTCTAGCCTGGAAGCGTCCCTTGACCCAGCAGAAACAGAGTTTCTCTATTTTGTGGCTCGTTATGATGGCACCCATGTCTTTAGCCGCACGTTAGCAGAACATGAGGCAGCACAAATCGTGATTCGTGATGGCGTAGACAACCGGGCTGGCAATTCTCCCGCTACCGCCAACTAACGATCGGGCAGTATAAAACAAGAGGTCCTCGGTAAAAACGTATTGTTTCGTGACGTATTTTCTAGCCATAACGCTTGCACTTTGTCGATAATATCGTCTAGAGTCGATAAATTACTGTGATCGATCACGACGTTGATCGACCAGGCGGGTGGTTTACCAACGAAGCTCTGAGCCAGATTGTCTAGCTGCCGAAAAGAAGCGTTAACAGAAGACATTGGGCACTTTGTGAACCCTTTAGTAGTTCTCTGATAGTAGTTCTCTGAACTGATTCACTAGTTGACATAACGGCTACGGCTACGCAACAGTTCAGTGTTCGTCACGATTTTTTTAATGAGATTATGAGATTAAGTGTAGTGAGTTTGCGTTTCTGCCTGCTCACTCCTTTTTGATTTTGTTAATTCATCTATGTTTAGCTATGGGTTGGAGTAAGTTCTTAGAACCGGATTTGACGCTGGGTGACTCAATTCTGACATTGACACCTGATATTTTGCGGCAACATAACCTCAAAGGGTTGGTGCTAGATGTAGACGAAACGCTGGTGCCGATGCGGGTTTCGCAAGCATCAGACGAGCTACGGCAATGGGTAGAAGAGATTCAGGGCACGGTTGATTTGTGGCTGGTGAGCAACAACATTAGCCAGAATCGGATTAGCAGTATCGCAAAGTCTCTTAACCTTCCTTACATTCTGGGTGCCCAAAAACCGTCCCGTCGCAAGTTAAGACAGGCGGTTGAGGCGATGAATATTCCGGTAGAGCAGGTGGCAATGGTGGGCGATCGCCTATTTACCGACGTGCTGGCGGGCAATCGGCTGGGAATGTTTACCATCCTGGTCGAACCGATGGTTGACCCGGCTAAAGTGGCACGCCGTCATCCCATCCGCACGTTTGAAGTCTGGCTGTCGCAAGTTCTAGGCGCAACGTCAACCTCCGTGTAACAGAGTGTTGCTAATTCCAACAGAACCTAAAGGAGTAAAAATAAAGAAAACATTATGAGAATTCGCTGGCTTCAAAATGTCTGGCATTCTTATAAATAGTTCAAATGGGGTCAGCCGATATAAAGACCCTAGCCCATAAATTCCTGTGAATACTTTATAGAGCGTCAGCTTTCGCCCATAGAAAGCTGGCGCTCTGTAATTTTAGACAACTTATTTTGGACAACGTTTAGACGAACCTGGAGCAACAGCAGAGTCTTCAGCGCAAACGGCTGCGGCTCAGGTTAAAATTTTCTTCCGGATTGCTCCGCCCTTGCTCTTTGTGTTGTCTTTGCATCAATGCCTCAAACCGTCGTTGTCAAGATTGGTACGTCAAGTTTAACGAGCGCCGAAACAGGGTATCTAGCCCTATCGACGATCGCCGCGTTGGTTGAAGTGTTGAGCCAATTGCGGCAGCAGGGGCATGATGTCATTCTGGTGTCATCGGGTGCCGTGGGCATTGGTTGCTCTCGCCTGGGTATTACAGAACGTCCCCGCACGATTTCGATGAAGCAGGCGGTAGCAGCGGTGGGGCAGGGACGGCTGATGCGGGTGTATGATGACCTGTTTACCTCCTTGCAGCAACCGATCGCGCAGGTGTTGCTCACCCGCAGCGACCTGGTGCAGCGCAGCCGCTACGTCAATGCCTATCGCACCTTTCGCCAACTGTTGCGCCTGGGTGTCGTGCCCATTGTGAATGAGAACGATACGCTGGCGGTGGATGAACTCAAGTTTGGCGACAACGACACGCTATCTGCACTGGTTGCCAGTCTGGTTGGTGCCAATTGGCTATTTTTGCTAACGGATGTCGATCGCCTTTATTCTGCCGATCCGCGCTACAACCCAGATGCTAAGCCAATTTTGCTGGTAGACAAAATGGAGCAGCTTGCTGAGCTAAATGTCGAAGCGGGCGATCGCGGCTCGAACTGGGGCACGGGCGGCATGGTGACTAAAATTGCGGCGGCTCGAATTGCCACCACGGCTGGTATTCGCACTGTGATTACCGAAGGGCGATCGCCACAAAACATTCTGAAAATCTTAGCAGGAGAGCAATTAGGCACCCAGTTTGAACCCGATCTTCAGCCGTTCAATGCCCGTCAACGCTGGATTGCCCATAGCTTAGTTCCGGCTGGAAAGTTGTATTTAGACCACGGCGCAGTGAATGCCATTTGTCGGGCTGGCAAGTCTCTGCTGGCGGCTGGAATTACAGAAGTAGAAGGAGAGTTTCAAAGCCAGGATGCGGTGCAGTTGTGTGATGGCACGGGTCAGGAAATTGCTCGCGGTCTGGTTAACTACAGCAGCCTGGATCTGCAAAAGATTCGAGGCCACCATTCGGACGACATTCCCAAAATCCTCGGCTATGCTGGGGCTGAAACAGTAGTCCATCGAGACAACCTGGTGTTGAGTAACGCAGGAGCGGGCACCCCCTGAAGCAGACTGCACATCTTGCCGCTCAAGAAGTTGCCTTAAATAGCTGCGCGAAACAGAAGAATTTGATAGGGTTTAATTTTTACTTCTGACATCGGGGATGAGCATAGAGTCTTTGAAAGGGCGAGATTTACTGGGGTTAGCAGACCTGAGCGGCAAAGAAGTGCGGCAGCTTCTTGATTTGGCGGCGGCGCTAAAAGCAGGCAAGGTTAGCCTGCGTTGTCCTAAGGTTTTAGGGTTGCTGTTTCGCAAAGCATCCACCCGCACGCGAGTTAGTTTTTCGGTGGCGATGTATCAGTTGGGGGGGCAGGTAATTGACCTCAACACAAACTTGACCCAGGTGAGCCGGGGTGAACCAACGATTGATACGGCGCGAGTGCTCGATCGCTACCTTGATATTTTGGCCATTCGCACCTACGGGCAGGAAGAACTAGAAACCTTTGCCAATTACGCCAAGATTCCGGTGATTAATGCTCTGACAGATTTGGAGCATCCCTGTCAAATTTTGGCAGATTTGCTCACCGTGCAGGAGGCATTTGGCAAGCTGGACGGCATCACGTTGACCTATTTGGGCGATGGCAATAATGTGGCCAATTCGTTGCTGTTGGGCTGTGCGCTGGTGGGTATGAACATCAGAATTGCCACACCCAGCGATTACCAGCCCGATGGCGAAATTGTAGAGCAGGCCAAGAAAATTGCGGGCGATCGCACTGAGGTGTTGCTCACTGCCGATCCAGAACGGGGGGTAAAGGGCGCGCATGTCCTGTATACCGATGTGTGGGCCAGCATGGGGCAAGAAGAGTTAGCCGAATCCCGGATTCCCATCTTCCAGCCCTATCAAATCAACGAGCCGCTGCTGCGGTTGGCCGACCCAGAGGCGATTGTGCTGCACTGCTTGCCCGCCCATCGGGATGAAGAAATTACCGATGAGGTGATTGAAGGCACACAATCCCGCGTTTGGGATCAAGCCGAAAATCGGCTCCATGCTCAGAAGGCATTATTGGCGAGTTTGCTAGGGGCTGAATAGCTGAGTGGACGATCGCCCATTCTATCGGTTGGGGATGAGTTGCTCAGACCGCGACAAATCCTGAAGCGGTAGGATGAAAACATTCTGATTTGATTGGGCAACCGTCAATGAGCAAGACGATCCTCATTGTTGAAGATGAAGTAGAAATTGCCCGTTTCCTGCAACAGCTTCTAGAGAAAGAAGGCTTTACCTGCATCCACTACCGCGATGGAGTACAAGCCTTACGCTTTTTCCCAGAGCATCAGCCCGATCTAATCATCCTTGACCTGGGGCTGCCAGGGATGGATGGGCTTGAGGTTTGTACTCGCATTCGGAAACAGGCCACTGCAACCGATCCGTATATTCTGATGCTGACGGCAAAGGGAGAAGAGATCGATCGCGTCATTGGGCTGTCTACTGGAGCAGACGACTATCTGGTGAAGCCCTTTAGCCCCGTTGAGTTAGTAGCCAGAGTACGGGCACTGTTGCGGCGATCGCTCCGGCAAGCAGAACCATCCCAGATTTATCGCACTCGCCATTTCACGGTGGATGTCGATCGCCACACCGCTCAACAACACCCTCAACCGCACGCAACAGACGAGTTGGACTTAACGACACTAGAGTTTGCCCTTCTGGCTACCTTCATGAGCGGACAGGGGCGAGTTTGGAGCCGCAGCCAATTGATTGAAAAAGTGTGGGGCGATGACTTCTTTGGCGATGAGCGGGTAGTGGATACTCATATCGCACGGCTACGCAAAAAGATTGAAGCCGATCCAACCCATCCGGTGTTTGTCAAAACAGTCACAGGTTTAGGCTACAAGTTTGAAGATGAGGACAGGCCATGAGAGGGCGGATAGGGCTGCAACCACGCCTGTTTATCTCTCACTTGCTGGTGATGATAACCGGGTTGATGAGCTTTCTGGTCATCAGCAATGCGGCCTCGCGCCATCTCTTTTCTGGACATTTAGAGGAACTAGAAGATGCCGGGCTAATTATTCGCTCGACTCGCCTTGCCCTGTTTGATGGATTTCAAGCGGCATGGCATGGTAGCAGTCTCCTGGCTATCTGCGTTGGCACCCTGGCTGCCGCTGGGTTGAGCTATTGGATCGCTCAGCGCATTACCCAACCCCTGAATCAGATGGAGCGTATTGCTCGTCAGTTTGCGGCAGGGCGCTTTAACGAGCAGGTGCCGACCAATACCATTCCCGAACTGGCACGCTTGGGCAACAGCTTTAACCGGATGGCAGTTAGCCTGGAAGACGTTGAAATGCGGCGGCGGGAACTGGTTGGAGAAGTAACCCATGAGTTGCGAACACCCCTGACTATCATTCGCGGCTATTTAGAGGAATTTGCCAATCAGCGGATGGAGCCAACTCTTGAAACCTACGATTTAATGGTGCGCGAAACCAGACGGCTGGAGCGGCTGGTCAATCATTTGCAAGAACTCTCCAAAGTCGAAGCGGGACATTTAACGCTGAATTTGCAACCCATCAATGTGTTGTCGCTGTTTGACCTTCTAATTCAGCAATTTTCGGGTCAGGTGTTGGACGATGGCCCGGTGCTTCAGATGGACTGTTCCAAAACCTTGCCGCCCGTCCTGGCGGATCGCGATCGCCTGGAGCAGATTCTCATTAACCTGGTCGGAAATGCAATTCGGCATACGCCACACGGCTCTATTACCCTGAGCGCCAGGGAAGACTCGAACCACATCTGGATTGCCGTTAAGGATACCGGGTCGGGCATTGCTGCGGATGAACTACCCCATGTATTTGAGCGGTTCTGGCGATCGCGCAGCATTTCCTCAGACGAATCGCAATCCAGCCGCGATCGGTACGCCAGGGGGACGGGGATTGGCCTCGCCATTACCAAACGGCTGGTTGAACTTCAGGGAGGGCATATTGACGTTGAGAGCCAGCTCGGCAAAGGCAGCACCTTTCGCTTTTCGCTACCCATTGCCTGATTGCCACAACCACGTCATGACCCTGCCATACTCAATTTCTAGACTCAATAGACTTGGATACCGGGGAAGCTTACTCTGGCTCCAACCGCTCCATGAGAACGAGATAGCCTTCCTGCAAATACATCGTCTATCGGGAAACGTCCATTATGCGTGTAGTATTGCCGATCGCAACGAGCCTTTTCATCATCGTGTTGCTGGTTGTTGTTGTCATCAAAATCGTTAACTATCTGTTCCCCCATTCCACCAAGCGTGAGCAACCAAAGCCAGACGCCTTCAAGCATTGAATGAATTCGGCTTGTTGCAGCAGTATGGTCATACCTGGTGATCTTGCCGCATAGCTGATGCTTTTCAAATAACCTCTTATCGACCCAACGACTTGCGTTAGTTTCAGGAGCCATGCATGGTTGCGAATGCATTAATAAGTCTTCCAGAACTCGATTTAACCCAAACCGTCTTTGCCCTGGAAGCTGCGGTTTGTACACCGCTTCTCATTGCCTTAGGCGCAATATTTGGTGCATTAAGCCGTTACTATTTAACCCTTTTAGCCGCACAACATGGTACTACCTTCCCCTATGGCACCCTCTGTATTAATCTCACTGGCTGCGGATTAATGGGTTTTCTGTCGCACCTGGTTGCCAATCGGGTTGCTGCTGTGGACTGGCAAGCCGTTTTAATCATCGGGTTTCTAGGGTCTTATACTACATTCTCAACCTATGCTCTGGATACCTCCAATTTGCTGCGAACAGGGAAACGCAAACGCGCCTTGCTTTATGGGTTTGGCAGCCCAATATTAGGGTTTCTTGGTGTAGAACTGGGACTTTTTCTAGCACAGCAAATCGTATGAATTCATTGGTGAGCGGCCTCTGATGAGGCAACAGTAAGCAGCTTCGATTATTTAGATTGGGATTCGTCGTGGCTCTCTTGAACACGCAACCGTTGAGCCAGTGCAGTGCCGAGCTGAAGGCTAATTAAACCTAAAAAGGCAGTGCCACCCCAGTACATCCAGTCGAGCTTTAAACTCTGGTTGGCCAGTTGAGCCGCTTCTAGTTCATAACTTGAGAATGTTGTGTATGACCCTAAAAAGCCTGTTGTCACCATCAGGTGTAGGTCGGGATGCACTGTAACCACGCGCATTAGAGACGCCGTGACGACAAAACCCATAACAAAGCATCCGGTGATATTGATAACCATTGTGCCGTAGGGAAAGGCATGTCCCCAAAGATGAGCAAACCAAGTGCCCAGATAGTAACGACAAAGCGACCCGGCTATAGCCCCCAGACTGATGCCAGCGATCGTCCTCACACCAGGATATTTCCACATACAGCAGTTCTCAATCGAGTCAGCCACAGTCTCGCCAAGATGAGTGTGGGGTGTAGAGTTTGAGGTGTGGTGAATGCAACTGAAAATGGCTGTAAGGTTACTACCCGTATTCCACTCACTTGCCACCGACTTGCCACAAGCCTGACATACACGCCACCTATGGTGAATTAGTTAGCCGATCGCACCCACTTCAAAGGCTACACTCACTCCACTTCCCGTTTATATGCAATGGCAGGTTTTCCCAATGAAAACAGAACAATTAGATAACAACAGCGTTCCACCATCAGACTCTACACTCAATCCTAATACTCATCGATCGCTCCACGCTCCTCGTTTTTCCCGTAATCGCTTTGGTCAAGCGATCGTGCTGGTCTTCTTAGGTGCCGGACTTGCCACCACAGGCAATTATTGGATGTCCAGGTCTGGGGTGCATCCAGCTTCGACAGCAACGGCTGACGTTCCGCCTACATTGAGTCCATCTACACCAGGTTTGGTAGCAACCAACCCCAACTTCATCGCCACTGTAGTACAACAGGTTGGCCCCGCTGTCGTTCGAATTGATGCCACCCGAACCGTAGACACCCAAATTCCAGAGGCATTTAACGATCCGCTCTTTCGTCAGTTTTTTGGCAATCAACTTCCAGAGCCACCTTCACAACAGATCGAGCGAGGTGTTGGCTCTGGATTTATCGTCAACGCGGATGGACGCGTGATCACAAATGCCCATGTTGTTGATGGAGCCGACACCGTACAAGTGACCTTAAAAGATGGTCGTACATTTGCGGGAAAAGTACTGGGTGCCGACCCAGTGACAGATGTGGCGGTCATCAAGATTGATGCCAATGATTTGCCAACGGTTCAGATCACCAACTCCGACAACCTCCAACCCGGTGAATGGGCGATCGCCATTGGGAATCCCTTAGGGCTTGATAATACAGTCACGGCAGGTATCATCAGCGCTACAGGCCGTTCTAGCGGACAAGTAGGAATGCCGAACGAACGGGTCAATTATATTCAAACTGATGCCGCCATCAATCCAGGCAATTCGGGTGGCCCTTTGCTCAACCAGCAGGGTGAGGTGATTGGCATGAACACCGCAATTATTCAAAATGCTCAAGGGATTGGGTTTGCCATTCCCATTAATACAGTCGATCGCATTGCCAATCAACTGGCAGAACACGGCAAAGTGGAACATGCCTACCTGGGTATCCAGATGGTGACATTATCACCTCAGATCAGACAGGACATTAACAACAACCCCAACAGCGGCTTGAGTGTGAATGAAGATCAGGGAGTGTTGGTTGCAAAAGTGATGCCGGGTTCTCCTGCGGCAAAAGCAGGATTGCGAGCAGGGGATGTCATTCATCAGGTTGATGGGCAGGCGGTGACCGATGGAGCCGAGCTACAACAGCTTGTTGAAGCCAGCCAGGTAGGAAGCCGCCTGCAATTAACGCTGAGCCGTAATGGAACCAGCCAAACGCTATCGGTACAAACCGAAACCACCCCGGTTGCAATACAGCAGGAGGGGTAGGATTTTACTGTTGTGCGCGGTTTGCACAACAGTAAGCCTTCTAGAGGACTCATGATATGGATCAATCGACCCGCCAACAGCATGACCATTTAGAAAATCCCTGGCTGGAAGGGCTTAAAACCATTGGACTTAGCCTGGTTTTAGCCTTTGGTATTCGCACCTTTGTAGCAGAAGCGCGATATATTCCTTCCGGTTCAATGGAGCCAACTCTGCAAATCAATGACCGTTTGATCATCGACAAAGTGAGCTATGATTTCGAGCCACCTCAACGGGACGACATCGTTGTTTTTAACCCTACTGATACGCTGAAACAGGAAAACTTTCACGATGCATTTATCAAGCGGGTCATCGGGTTGCCGGGAGACAAGGTAGAGGTTAACAATGGACTTGTCTATATCAATGATCAACCTCTTGAGGAAAATTACATTGCGGCCAAGCCCGACTATAGATGGGGGCCCGTTATTGTGCCACCAAACTCTTACCTGGTTTTAGGAGACAACCGCAATAACAGTTATGACAGCCACTATTGGGGCTTTGTACCCCGCGATCGCATCATTGGACGAGCGATCGCCCGATTTTATCCCTTCAACCGCCTTGGATTAATCACCCATGTCTCCCAATAAACCCTTCTTCAAGCTTAATCACTACATGGCAATGCTGCGTTCACATAAGCAATTTCTGCTCACAGCCGGATTAGCACTGATAGGAATTCCAGCCTTTACTCTAACCGCACGTGCAGCCCTGCAAAACAGTCCTAAAGCAGTGTTGGATGAAGCCTGGCAAATCATTAATCAGGATTATGTTGATCCAACGTTCAACCAGGTCAATTGGCAGCAGGCACGGCAAACATTACTCTCGCAGTCCTACTCATCTCGCGCAGCGGCGTATGCTGCGTTGCGCGAGCAATTGCAGCAGCTCAATGATCCCTATACTCGCTTCATGTCCCCTGAAGAGTTCGAGGCATTCAACCAGGAGACCAGCGGCGAGTTAGTGGGAGTAGGCTTGCAATTGATGGCGAATCCACAAATCCAGGCATTAACCGTTGTAAAACCGCTTGAAAATTCGCCTGCACTCCGTGCCGGTATCCAGGCAAACGACAAAATTTTGCAAATCAATGGCACAACCACGGCAGGCATGACGGTCGAAGATGCGGCTCAGAGAATTCGAGGTGAGGCGGGTACGCAGATCACCTTGACGCTACAACGAGAGGAACAGACACCGTTCAACCAAACCCTTACACGAGAACAGATTCAGGTTCCGGTCGTTGATTCTGCCCTGCGTTTGGAGGAGCAGCACCGGGTTGGCTACATCCGCCTTGATGAGTTTAATGCCCATGCCGCTGAGGAGATGCAAAAGGCGATCGCCAACCTGAAACAGCAGCAGGTTGATGAGTTCGTATTAGATTTGCGAAATAATCCGGGTGGACGGCTCGACCAGGGTATTGCGATCGCTCGTATGTGGATCAACGATGGAGATATTGTTCGCACTGTTGAACGACATGGCAAGGCCAATCAAGTGCGTGCCAACCATACAGCATTGACCAACTTACCTTTAGCCGTCCTGGTCAATGGCAACTCTGCTAGCGCCAGCGAAATTGTCACGGGAGCGCTGCAAGATGACCATCGAGCAACTGTAGTCGGTACCCAAACCTTTGGCAAAGCATTAGTGCAATCGGTGAATTCCCTGGCAGATGGCTCTGGTCTAAATGTAACGATCGCCCATTACTTTACCCCCTCTGGTCTTGACATCAATCATCGTGGCATCACCCCTGACGAGGTAGTACCGTTGACAGATATGCAACAACAGGAACTCATGTCTCACCCCGACCAACTGGGTACGGCTCAAGATCCTCAATATAGGCAGGCCATTGCTGCGCTGGAGGTGCCGTTGCACACCACCCGCTCAAGGTAGAGTGCAGTTGCTCCAGGCATACTCTCATCTGTGCGTGAGGAAAAATGAGCCTAAAACGGTCACTGGAGCAGATTATTGTCGCCAGTGATGCTGTAATGGCGATCGCCATCGCATTTACTAGCCCTTTTAACTTGATCTGCATCCTGATACTGCCGACAATACAGTGAATTCAGCTATGAGGATGCAGAAGGGCAATGGAGTTTTTCAACGATTTGTGGGTGCCGGGTATCCCAATTTTAGAAAAGGTCATCCGTTCGATCTTGGTGTACACTTTCCTCCTGGCCGCACTGCGATTGGGAGGAAAGCGCGAATTAGGACAAATGAACGGCTTCGATTTGGTGGTGCTGCTCTTGCTCTCTAACACCGTTCAGAACGCAATCATCGGTAACGATAACTCCGTTCTCGGTGGCTTTGTTGGTGCTGCAACGCTACTCGGCGTGAATTACATGGTTGTGCGGCTTGCTTATCGCTACCCTCGCGTTTTACGGCTGGTAGAAGGCAAATCCACCATCCTGGTTAGCAATGGTCGCATCATTCCAGAACACCTGAGTGCAGAAGTCATTACAGAGGCCGAGTTACGCGCCAGCCTGCGCCGTCAAGGATTTGAAGAGATGACAGAGGTGAAAGCGGCCATTTTGGAAACGAACGGCAGTCTCACCGTTGAACGACAACCCTTAACATCTGCCGACATCGAGCAACAAAGGCTGGCCGAACAACTGACTCGCATAGAAACCACCTTAAAACGGCTGACCGAAGCAGCATCTTAACGCCCATTCAGGTGTCTGTTATCAGAACGGCTGAAGGCTCATCCAGAAGGGGGAAATGACGGGGCGATCGCAGGCAGTTCATCTCGTTGCCATGGGTTTGCCGTTGCTTTGACACACCCCCTAAATAGGGTAAAGGAATTCCACCAATTACGACCCAGAAGCAAGGCATGGGAACGAGTATACCGATTTGGGGATTGCCATCCGCAGATAGTACGTATACTAAATAAATGAAGCCGTATCAATCATGACGAGCAGCAGGATTTGCTATGCAGCACAGCAGTAATTCATCATCAAACGGAAAGCTTTCTCACCGCGAGCAAGTTGGCGCACCAGAGCGACCAGCCATTCCAACCGCTGAACCCTCTCCTGAAATTAAGGAGTTGCCGCCTGAACCCTCTCCTGAAATTAAGGAGTTGCCGCCTGAAGACTTCGAGGACTCTGATGTAGAAGACCTTACCCCAGCAGACCACCCAACAGAGCCACGTCGTAAACATCCCCCCAAATGGATGCTGGGTGTGTTGTTCATTGCAGCGATCGCCGCTGGCAGTTGGGGAATTCGCTGGTGGCACTATGCCTCCACCCATGAGGAAACGGATAATGCCCAGGTAGTCGGCAATCTTTATCAGATCAGTAGCCGTATTCCCGGTACGGTGCAAACGGTTGCAGTGGCAGATAATCAGACGGTTCAGGCCGGAGAGTTGCTGGTGCAGCTTGATCCCAAAGACTATCAGGTAAAGGTGCAACAAGCGCAGGCCGCCTTAGCCGTGGCTCAACGACAGGCACAGGCCGCGCAGGCTGGAATCTCTCTGGCAAATGCCAACGCTCAAGCCCAGACAACAACGGCTCAGGGATCGGTGGGAGAAGCGATCGCCTCTATCTCTAGTGCCCAGGCAGCATTAACCGAAGCCCAGGCAGGCGTTCCAGCAGCCCAGGCTCAGATCGCTCAAGCCCAGGCCGATTTGCAGAAAGCCCAAACAGATTACCAGCGCTATGAAACGCTGTATCAGCAAGGAGCCATTTCTGCCCAACAGCGAGATACCGCCAGAGCGGCCTACGAAGTGGCATTGGCAGCGGCAAATGCGGCACAGCAAGGCGTTCAGCAGGCACAGGCACAAGTGACGCAAGCCCAGGAAGGAATTGCCGAGGCGCAGGCGCACCTCCAGGCCAGCCAGGGTGGAGTGCAACAAGCCCAGGCGACGGGGGTACAAACCGAGGTTAACCGCAGCCAATATGATGCGGCTGTGGCTCAGATTGCCCAGGCACAGGCCACCTTACAGGATGCCCAGTTGCAGCTATCCTACACCCAGATTACGGCTCCAGCCGCAGGGCAAGTGGGGCACAAAACCGTAGAAGTGGGGCAACAGGTGCAACCCGGACAACCCCTGATGGCGATCGTGGGAGAAGCCCCCTGGATTACAGCCAACTTCAAGGAAACCCAGGTTGCGCGAATGCATCCTGGTGAAGCGGTTGAGATTCATATTGATGCCTTTCCCAGTCATCCCTTTATGGGGCAGGTGGAGAGTCTTTCCCCTGCCTCTGGAGCGCAATTTTCGCTGCTGCCTCCCGATAACGCAACGGGAAACTTTACTAAGGTGGTGCAGCGCATTCCGGTCAAGATTACCTTTGATCCAACCAGCATCCAGCCCTACGAGCATTCTATTACTGCTGGGATGTCTGCAACAGTTAGTGTAGTGGTGGAGTAAGGCAACCATGAGTACGTCTGCTAGGGTTTCCCGCCTCCATCGGTCTGCTTCCTTGGCGCAAAAGCCGTCCGCTAAACCAGGGTGGTTAAAGTGGGCGATCGCCATTACGGCCTCTCTGGGGGCGCTGTTAGAGGTCATTGATACCAGCATTGTGAATGTGGCTCTCACCGATATTCAAGCGAGTGTGGGGGCAACGATTAGCGAAATTGGCTGGGTGGTGACAGGATATGCGATCGCCAACGTCATCATCATTCCTCTCACCGCCTGGTTAGGGGATTATTTTGGCAAGAAACGCTATTTCATTTTTTCGTTAATTGGTTTTACCATTGCCTCGGTGCTGTGTGGACTCTCTGGTAATCTATCAACCCTGATCGCCGCTCGAGTCTTACAAGGATTGCTGGGAGGAGGATTACTTGCCAAAGCCCAATCTATTTTGTTTGAAACCTTTCCACCTGCCGAACAGGGCATTGCCCAGGCCATCTTTGGTGTAGGGGTAATTGCAGGGCCAGCGATCGGCCCTACGTTGGGTGGGTACCTGACCGACAATTTAGGCTGGCGCTGGATTTTCTTTATCAACATTCCCTTTGGCATCGTAGCGGTGCTAATGGCAGTGCTGTTTTTGCCCAAAGATAAACCAAATGGGGTTGCTCGAAATCAACGGGTAGACTGGTGGGGGATTGGCTTATTGGCGATCGCCCTCGGTAGTCTTCAAACCTTTCTAGAGGAAGGCAACCAGGATGACTGGTTTGACTCTGCTTTTATCTGCCTGTTAGTCGTCACGGCTCTAGTTGGGCTGGCACTCTTCATTTGGCGAGAATTGACCGTTCGCAATCCAGCCGTGGATCTGCGGGTGTTGCGTCACCGATCCCTCGCGGCGGGTAGCGTTTACTCAGGAATTGTGGGCATGGGGCTATACGGTACGCTGTTTGCTGTGCCCATCTTTGCCCAAAGTGTTTTACACTTCACGGCTCAACAAACCGGGCTGTTGCTGCTTCCGGGGGCGCTGGCTTCTGCCATCACCATGGTTGCACTCGGCAAAATTTCTAGCAAGGTAGATGCTCGCCTGCTCATTGCGGCAGGTAGCATCATCACCACGTTGGTCATGTTTTCGCTGGCAACCATTAACCCTGATACTGGAACAGATGCGCTATTCTATCCACTGCTCTGGCGCGGAGCAGGAACCGTGATGATGTTTCTGCCCCTGAGTTTAGCCACACTCAGCCCTTTACCCAAACGGGATATTCCGGCTGGATCGGGCTTCTACAACTTAACCCGGCAACTGGGCGGTAGCATTGGGATCGCCGTACTCTCTACGCTGCTGGATCAGCGGCAAGCCTTCCACCGAGCCATGTTGACAGAAAGCGTTAGCCCCTACAACCTGGCAACACAACAACGCCTGAATGCACTAACATCCGCTATTCAAAACCGTGGATCTGATGCGGCTACAGCACAACAACAAGCCTTAGAGTTGTTAGATCAAACCCTTAATTTACAGGCTTCAATTCTATCCTTTGAAGATGTATTTCGGTTTGTTGGTATTGTCTTTATCTGCTCACTGCCATTGTTATTCCTGCTGGCAAAAGGGCAGGGTAGTAAGGCTGGAGCGGCTGTACATTAGCGCACGGATTCCCTGAGTCATTGAGGGTGTTCAAACTGTGCGGTAAAGAGCTCTCGTATCAGGAGCAATTGTCTCAATGTTGAAGTACCTCAAAGGTACTTTGCTGCTTTGGCCTTCAAAACCATCCAGCGACCGTCAAAGATTGGGATTGTAGCAATACAACCGTCCCGATTGTTGAGGAGAAGGGTTAAGACAGACGGTTGAAAAAGAGGAACTGGAGCCGTTAGAATCTCTGCATCTGTACTAACAAAGTACAAACCGCTTTTGCAAGCAGCAATAAACAGTTTCGCTCAACAGAGCAACAGGTTTGTTCTCATGCAAACATGCTCTGAATGAGGTAGAGTTACGTGCAGAAATCCGTAGATAAGGAGAAGCTGGCGGAAAGAGTCTTATTACGTTGAGAGTCAGGCGGTAAACTAGATGGTCAACTGGGCAATCGTTGTTGGCATTAATCAATACAACCATTTACCATCCGACAAGCACTTAAGGTTTGCTGTGCAAGATGCAGAAGCTGTGCGGCAGTTCCTGTGCGATCGCAGCTTTCCAACTGAAAACGTGCTGCTTTGTACTGACCATTCTCCCAATCTCCATTTTAGTACTAGCCCCTCCAGAACTAACCTGCGCCGCATTTTGCGAGAAGAGATTCAGCGGATTAACAGGGATGACAGTTTATGGTTCTTCTTTGCTGGACACGGCATCAGCAAACATCATCGAGACTATTTGCTCCCTTGCGATGGCTTGCCCTCTGACGAGGAAACAGCCATTGATATCCGCTTTGTTGTAAACTGCTTGCGCGACTCTCAGGCTCGCAACATTGTCTTAGTTTTGGACATGTGCCGCTCTAATCGAATAGAGCCTGATGGTCGTAATGGTATCGATAGCGATATCGGTCGTGAGACTCAAGCAATCACAAGAGAACTGAGCAGTGATAACCAACGTATTGTCACCATTTTCGCCTGTAGCCCTGGTCAAAGTTCTTTTGAAATCCCGGATCTAGAACATGGTGTGTTTACATATACCCTACTACAGGGGTTAGAACAGCACACCATTGTGAGTCAGCTAGAGAGGTATCTTGCCCAGAGAGTTCCAGAGGTAAATCAACGATATGGGAAACCGCGTCAGACTCCACTAATCAATCCCGAACCAGGTTGGACTTACAATCTACCGCTCCTGCCAGAATACACTACCAGAACTGATGTTGATAGCCTGGTTGCTCTGGCGAAGGACGCAGAGTTACAGAGGGACTTTGCTTTAGCAAAAAATTTATGGTGGACTGTCATTGAAGCGAATCCTTCAAGAGAACGAATTAGAGAGGCAAGGGATGCCATTGCTCGAATTGAGGAATCACAGCGATCGCCTTCAATACCATCACTACCTCCGCCATCGCCATCACCATCATCACCATCACTACATCTGCCCATCAGAAGACGAGAATTTCTTGGGGCGATCGCTGTGATAGGAGTGATTGCGATCGCAACCGCGATCATTCCTCCCATTCGATGCAGAATTTTGGGAAACTGCCCACCTCCACCCCCAAACTTTTCTCTCGATGATGATTACTTTAGCCGGGGCGACAACTTAATTTTGGCAGACACCGCACCCCAGGCGTGTACCGTTTCCACTAAAGAAGCATTCGTTGAAAAACAGAGGGGCATTTCTGCCTTTCGAGAAGCTTTGTCTCAACCAAACAATGCGGCTGACCTGAAGCGCGAGAAATATTTGGAAGCGAAAACTCACTTTGAGAAAGCTGTTCAGTTGTTTGAAGAGGGACGTATTGGTAGTCAAGTCAGTGAAGATTCTGAGAATTGCCCTGGGGGTGATCCAGAAACCCTTATTTATCTCAATAACACGAAATCATTAACCAGCGAGAAGTCAATTATAACAATTGCGGCTGTTGTTCCTGGAGGTAGTGATGAAAATCGCAAGGTTGCGGCAGGTATTTTAAGAGGAGTTGCCCACGCTCAAAACCAGATCAATCTTGACCCGCGTGGCATTAAGGATCACATGCTACAAGTTCTAATTGCGAGGGATGATAACTCTAGCAAAGGAACCTCTGATTCCGATGTTGCCAGCCGAGTAGCTCAATATCTAAAAGATAATGATATTCCGGGTGATACTTCTTTTCAGGAAGAAAGTAGTTATGGAGTTTTGGGTGTTGTCGGGCACTATACCAGTTCTGCAACACTAGCCGCAGGAAAATTCTACGACAATCATCTGCCAGCGATCGCTCCTACCAGTACAGCCGTTAGAACCAATGTAGGAACTGCTGAGCACTCCGGACAGTTCGGCTACATCTTTGACTTGAGTCAATGGTTTTTCCGTGTAGCGCCAAACGATGCAGTTGCAGCCCAAAATCTGGTTAGATATTTGCCGCCTGCCCAAAATGCATTCATCGTTTATAACTCAGAAAGCGTTTATAGCATGTCTCTAGCTGAAGCCTTTGTAGTCGCTTTAGAACAAGACAAAAACGGCAGCATGATCGGTAAATGCGACCTCTCCAAAGAGAACGATTGTGTAGATGTTCCATCACAACTGGCGACAGCCAGAACAAATGCATTGATGTTGATCCCTTCCGATTTAACTGATTTGAGCCAGATAGTTGATATTGTCAATGCGTTTGATGAGCCTCAAAGACAAGCAACTACAATCTTGGGGGGAGATGTAATGTATGACGAAGAGATTATTGTACAGCTTAAAGATAAGGCAACTGGTACCCTGGTAGGCGTTGCATGGCATCGTGATGAAGTTCCCGCTCGATTGCAGCCACCATTTATACAATTGTGGGGAACTCGATTTGTGAGCTGGGAAACGGCCACTGCCCATGACTCTACTCAAGCGCTAGTTGAGGGGCTTAGACAAGCCAGGAGTTTTACTCGCCGTTCTCTTTATGATGCGCTTCAGCAGGTCGAATTTCAAGGTTTAACTGGAACTGTTAAATTCGAGCCAAATAGCCACGATCGCGTTGTTGATGTAAATGGTGAACGTGTCGTTGGTGTTGTTGTTGAGGTCGTCAATGGTTCATGTTCGGCTGAGGATAGCAGTAACATGCTTCAGTTTTGTCTACTCGATTGACCTCCTATCCCCTGGTGGGTGCGGTCGTTGACATCACCCTCGTCTCATTGTTGTTCTGCTCGCCTAGCTAAACTGGTAGTGTTTTTTGACCTCTTCGAGAATCGTCCAGGTACAGGTCATCCCCGCAGGAAACGTCACTAAATCCCCTTTTCCCATCGACACTGGTTCTCCTTGCTCTGGAGTCACTATTACCGCTCCTTCCAGGAAGTAACATGTCTCGGTTTCGTCATACGTCCAGGGAAACTCTGACGCGTCTTTTGTCCAAATTTCCCAACTTAACACGCCCAACCGCTCTAATGTTTCTGGGTTGGGGTGATGCTCTATTTGAATTTCCGTATGCTTTGTACTCTCTGCAAAGGGTGGAACAACAGCGGCAAACAGAGCAGAGTAATCCTCTTCAGCCAGGCCGGAGGCACATGCCGTTTCCAAAATTTGGCGAACTCCAGTCAAAGCATCAACCCGAATATTAGAGGCGATCGCTTCCTCAATAAACAAGTTAGTATCCTTCAACAAATGCTTCACCGGAAAATTAGGATTGGTAAAGTTCCGTTCCACCATGCGTTGTAGCTTCTTATCAAAGGTGGGGGCATACAGCGCACTCTGCCGCAGCACACCCATAAAGGTTTCGATCGCCACCCCCTGATGCTGCACAAAGCCCACACTCATAGCAAACGCATTCGTGAGCGATACAATTAATTGATTTAACGCTAGCTTTAATGCTGCCGCCGACCCAACTTCACCTACTAACAGCAACTCCTCACCAAAGTGCTTAAGAAGAGGCGACCACTGTTGAAACTGAGCCGGGGTTGCACCCACCATCACTTGCAGCTTGCCCTCCTTGACCTGGGGAATGCTGCCCAATACAGGCGCTTCCAGATAATCTCCTCCTGCCGCCGCGATCGCGTCATGAAGCTGGCGGCTTTCGCTGGGGGCGATCGTTCCCATCTGGATAATGGTGCAATCAGCCAGGTCAGCACGGGAATCGTCTGCCAACAGCACATCCCGAATCGCCTGGGCATCACTCAACATCAGAATCACCGCCTGACTCTGTTGCAACACCTCAGCCGCAGACGCTACCAGCCTGGCACCAGCCGGACGCAGCGGTTCTAACCTGGCCGACGTGCGGTTATAAGCCACCACAGACACCCCCGCCTCCAGCAATCGTTCGGCCATTGGCAGCCCCATCAAGCCTGTTCCAATTAAACCAACCTGCATCATTCCCTCTCCCTACGGCCAATGCGTCCATCTTAAAAGGCCGATTCGACTGTAATCAATGCCTTGCGACGGGCATTTAACGGCATAAATCCTGTCAAGATGGAAAAAGTTAGATTTGTGACAGTCGTTCTGCTGTTCGTGCGGTAAAGCACTTTATGAGTTTGCGCTTTCTTGACGTGTTCTTGCCTAAAGAGCAGGGGCAGGCACTATCCACCTTCCTTGAGTCGCAGTCTATTGTTGGCATGTGGCAAGTTGATACCACCGAGGATCAATACCTGGTCAAAGTTTTGCTCTTAACTAGCGAATCTGAGGCCATCATTGATGCGATCGAACATCAATTTGCTCATGTGGATGGGTTCCGGCTGGTCTTGTTTTCAGTTGAAGCATCTGTTCCTCAACTGCAGTCGCAAAATGGCGCATCTGCTCAACCAGCAGAAAACGAGTTGATTGAACCCTCCGATCGGGTCAATCGCCAGGAACTATATCAAGCGATCGCCAAAATGGTAACCCTGAGCGGCAACCATTTATTGATGGTCGTGCTGTCTACGATCATTGCCGCCATTGGGCTGTTGCGAAACGATAGCACCATTATTATTGGAGCGATGGTCATTGCTCCACTGCTGGGGCCTAATATGGCGCTATCGCTGGCAACCACCTTAGGAGATATCTCCCTCGGCTGGAAAGCTATCAAAATCGGAACCGTTGGCATTGCCCTGGCCTTCTCAATCTCAGTGCTGATTGGTTATGTGCTTCCAGCCGATCCCACCATTGGGGAGATTGCCTCTCGAACGCGAGTAGATGGCTCAGATGTGCTGCTGGCGATCGCCTCTGGTATGGCAGGGGCACTATCCTTTGCCTCCGGTGCCACCAGTGCGATCGTGGGTGTTATGGTTTCCGTTGCCCTATTACCACCGCTCGTCGCCTTTGGCTTATTGTTGGGGTCGGGAGAATGGCAGATTGCGCTAGGAGCCATGCTGCTGGTGCTCACGAACCTGGTTTGCCTCAACCTGGCTGGCGTTCTCACCTTCTTTATCCAAAAGATTCGTCCCGGCAAACAGCAGGACGAAGACCAGGCCAAACGCATCACCTTCACCGCATTTTGGCTCTGGTTAACCCTGCTTTCGCTGCTGGTGGCAGGTATCCTTCTATGGCGACGAGGACATCAAATCTAGACAGGGAGCATGATCCCACAGAAACGATTAACCTAGTTAGGCTGGACTATGTCGCCTACCAAATTGTTGAATGGATTTACCGCTGGTCTACCATCCCAATTACGTTGCCCCATTGCCTCCAACTCACCGGTTTCCAATGGCAAAGTTTGGGCAACTGTATACCACTCTCCTGGCGGATGGAGTCGCTCAACCGACTCAGTTCCACAGTCCAGAACGTCCTCCCCAAGACTGGCTGGAACTGGTTCACACCCCCGACTATGTCGGTCAGTATTGTGAGGGCACCCTGGATGCCAAAGCTCAACGCCGCATTGGGCTGCCCTGGAGTGCTGCACTGGTTAACCGAACCCTAACAGCAGTAGGGGGAACGATTCTAACGGCGCAACTGGCGCTAGAACACGGCCTCGCCTGTAACACAGCAGGCGGCACCCATCACGCGTTTCCCAGCTATGGGTCGGGGTTCTGTATCTTCAACGACCTGGCGATCGCTGCGCGGGTAATGCAACACCTGGGTTTAGCTCAACGCATCTTGATTGTTGATCTGGATGTTCATCAAGGAGACGGCACCGCAGTTATCTTTCAAGATGATGACAGCGTGTTTACGTTTTCAATGCATTGTGAGATCAACTTTCCCGGCACCAAGCAGCAGAGCGATTTAGACATCCCGCTGCCCGCTGGCATTGAAGATGACGAATATCTTCAAACCCTGGCTGCCTGCCTGCCCGATCTGCTTACCGATGTCCAACCGCAGTTGGTGCTATACGATGCGGGCATTGATGTGCATCAAGCCGATCGCTTAGGCAAACTGTCCTTGAGCGATCGCGGCCTCTTTTGTCGAGAAATGCAGGTTCTCAATACATGCCTGTCCCAGGGCTATCCAGTCGCTTGTGTCATTGGCGGCGGCTACAGCGATGATTTTAACGAGCTGGTCTACCGTCACTCTTTGCTGCACCGTGCTGCCAGCGATGTTTATCGGCAATATCGGCTCTAGTAGTCGGTTCCAGTCTTACGGCGAATCGGGCGTGGCTGCACCACTCGTTGCGGCAGGGGATAAATCGACGAGGCGGCTCTTGCATCATGCAGCGTCTTATCGGTGGTTGCGGTTCCCATGCCGATCATCCCGTGCGGTTCCATCCAAAAGGGTTGGCCAGACGTATGAACATCCATTAGCGCGAATCCCAGTCCTACCAGCAACAGCCCTATTCCAGCGGTAAACAGAATCAGGCCGCCCGGAATGAGCCAGTCCTGATGCAAGGTCGCTCTTAATGTGGTGATGAACGTACTGGCGACAAACAGCAGCAGCGCATAATGCAAGGCCAATACGCTACGGTAGGCCATGCGATATCGCTGTCTCAATTGCCGCAATTGGCTCTTGAGTTGCAGCAGGCGATCGCTCCTAAATATGTCCCTATCACTACATAGCTCCGAGTATTCTCGATGAGTCGTTTTGAGGCGATCGTTGATTGCAGCATGGCGCATAACCAGACTTCCCAGAGCCATCACACATGCCGTTACCATCAGCACTGAATTCAGAATTAACTGAATCAGTTGGCTGGTTTGCTCCACGCTCATAGCAACCTCTTTTTGCAGCCGTTTGGGAACCTTGAAAGAACGGTACCAATGCAGCACCGAATGAAGTACAATTGTACTCTCCGCTGTGAGTTGGATCAATTTTTTTCCAAACGATCGCCCAGCGCAGATTTCAGCCCCTCCAGATCTGGCTCTCAGATCCCTGTAAAGAATTATTAAGCAGTAACTAGCGTGTGGAGAACCCTGGATTATCTGTGGAAAATTGGCCTCTTTTCAGGGGAAAGCCAGGGGATAAATGATGGCTTTAAAGGGAAAACAGTGGTAGGTATAAATACTGCACGATCAACGCCCCTCTTTTTCCACATGTTTTCCACAGGGTATAAGAAGCTTAAAAGCCTGATAGGGCGTGATCCCACAACTTTTTCCACATTTTCCACAGCCTCTACTACTACTAGAATTTTTAAAGATCTCTGATCGATCGATCCGTTTAAAGCAGCGCAGAAACGGTAAATTGAACCTGACGGGTAAGGGTGGTACGATCGCCTTCCAAGCGACTAAGTTAACGCTACTTTTTTTGATGTGTCGCCATCGGGCACTCAAACTTTTTTGTCCACGGTTGAATCACGCTCAGTCAGGCTATTCCATCCATGAAACTCATCTGCACTCAAAGTGAACTCAATACCCACCTGTCGTTGGTTAGCCGAGCGGTGCCCACTCGGCCTAGCCATCCGGTATTGGCAAACGTTTTGCTGGTGGCAGACGAAGATACCCAAAAAGTTCGCCTCACCGGATTTGACCTGAGCCTGGGGGTGCAAACAAGCTTTGATGTTCATGTGGAAACGGGCGGCACTCTAACGCTTCCGGCCAAACTGCTGGGTGATATTGTGTCTCGCCTGCCGGAAGGGGAACTAATTTTAGAAACAGAAGACAACGACACGATCGCCACCATCACCTGCGCCTTTGGGCGGTATCAGGTGCGAGGCATGGGAGCCGAAGAGTATCCAGACCTGCCCACCATCGAAGAAGGCGATGTGGCTCATCTTCCGGTAGAAGCGTTGGTGGAAGGGTTGCGCGGCTCGCTATTTTCCACCAGTTCCGATGAATCGAAGCAGGTGTTGACCGGGGTTCATGTCACGGTAGACCCGGATGGGCTGGAGTTTGCGGCGACGGATGGGCATCGGCTGGCTGTTGTGCAAACCAATAATGCTGCCGATGACCGTGAGCCAACCGATGCCGCGCCGACCAGCCAGCCCAATAACGCGACAGAGTTTGATGTGACGGTTCCCGCCAAAGCGTTACGAGAGCTGGAGCGAATGCTGCAAATGCATCAGTCCACAGAGGCGATCGCCGTTCGCTTCGACCAGGGGCAGCTTATTTTTGAATGGGAGCATCAGCGCATCACCAGCCGCCTGCTAGAAGGGCAATATCCCAACTATCGCCAACTAATTCCGCGCCAGTTTTCGCGTCAAATGACCGCCGATCGTCGCCTGTTTATGAGTGCGCTAGAGCGAATTGCAGTCTTAGCCGATCAAAAAAACAGCATCGTCAAGTTAAGTCTCGACAGCGTCAAGCAGGAATTTGTACTCTCGGTGGATGCTCAGGATGTGGGCAGCGGACGGGAATCGGTTGCGGCACAAATCTCTGGAGAAGATTTGGACATTGCGTTTAATGTGCGCTATCTGCTCGAAGGTCTAAAGGCGTTCACCACCTCCGAGGTGCAGATGCAATTCAATGCCTCTACCAGTCCATCTGTGATGTCTCCTCTGGGGGGAATGAAGATGACATATCTGGTAATGCCAGTTCAGATCCGATCTTGACAATGTATCCGATCTTGACAATGTAGGAGCCTAATGGTGTCCAACTTAGTATGTAATTGTCCAGATCTGTGGTGAGTGCCCCAACTAAAACAATAAGCCCTGATCCATGAGATCAGGGCTTTGTTTATGTTATATGCTGACCGATTATATCAATGGAGTGGTCAGCGCTTTTTGTATGAATTAATAATCCTACGTTTTCTCGTCAGTGTATAGTCGGAGATCTACCCATCCTTCTGGGTAAACCCCACTAGGCAATAGTGACTAGTTCGTCTGACAGAGACTAGAGCGAAACGAAGGACAGACGTTGTGATGGTCGTCTAAGCCGTCGCAAGCCTCTGACCGATGGCAAGTTCAACCTTGCCGCGTCCCTCATCCACCAGGTACTCACTCACGGCTCCTAAAAAATCTAAATTCACGGGAGCAATTAGCATGAGCGATTCCAGAACCAACTCGGCCAGTAGCCATTTCCAGCGCAATTTAAGGTGAGAGTAATGGCCGATCGCTACAAGCAGAGGTTGGTAAGTCGTCATTGCCATGCCCCATCGCATTGAATGGGTTCATACTAGAAATCTTCCCAACGGGATAACTGTGCAGAATCACGGAAGTTCTCTGCGGGTGAATTGGGCAGTCAGTAGGATTACCACCATAGTTTCCCCAAGGTTTGCCAATCGGATGGCGATCGCGCACCGCCACCCTTGCCAGAATAGATTTACCGTAGTCAGTAGACGCGGAATCAGACAGAACTGACATTAGGGAGTTTGGCATGACGGCTGTTGAGTCTGGTGATTTTTCTGAAGCAACTCGGCCAGACCGCTGGCAATTCTGGATCGATCGCGGCGGTACGTTTACGGATCTTGTTGCTCAGCGACCAGACGGCAGCCTGGTGGTACATAAGCTGCTGTCCGAGAATCCAGAACGGTATGCCGATGCGCCGCTGCAAGGAATTCGAGAGGTGTTGGGTATTGCTGCCAATGCTCCCATTCCATCGGAGCAGATTGCCGTCATCAAGATGGGAACAACGGTTGCTACCAATGCCCTATTAGAGCGCAAAGGCGATCGCACTCTCTTATTAATCACCAAAGGGTTTCGGGATGCCCTGCGGATTGCGTACCAAAACCGTCCCGATATTTTTGCCCGTCAGATTGTGCTGCCCGAACTGCTGTACGAGCAAGTGATTGAAGTGGATGAACGCTATAGCGCTCAGGGGGAGGAACTGCGTCCGGTACAGGTTGAGCCATTGCTGGCACCGCTGCAAGCGGCGTATGCAGACGGCATTCGCGCCTGTGCGATCGTTCTTCTGCATGGGTATCGTTACCCTGAGCATGAGCGACAACTGGCTGATGTGGTAAAAGCGATCGGCTTTACGCAAGTGTCGATCTCTCATCAAGTTAGCCCATTAATGAAACTGGTAAGCCGGGGCGATACCACTGTCGTTGATGCGTATCTGTCACCGATTCTGCGGCGCTATGTCGAGCGCATTGCCGCCGAGTTACAGGGCGATCGCGCGGCGAATGCCCCCGCTGCAAAACTGATGTTTATGCAATCCAACGGTGGACTAACGGATGCTGATTTGTTTCAGGGCAAAGACAGTATTCTTTCAGGCCCTGCCGGAGGCATTGTTGGAGCTGTACAAACCAGCAAAATGGCGGGATTCACTCGGATCATTGGCTTTGACATGGGCGGCACGTCTACGGATGTCTCGCATTACAACGGCGAGTATGAGCGCACCTTTGAAACCGAAGTGGCGGGCGTTCGCCTCCGGGCACCCATGATGTCCATTCATACCGTCGCAGCGGGAGGTGGATCAATTCTGAGGTTTGACGGTGCCCGCTATCGCGTTGGGCCAGAATCGGCGGGAGCCAATCCGGGGCCAGCCTGTTATCGCAAAGCAGGGCCGCTGACGGTAACGGACTGCAACGTCATGCTCGGTAAGATTCAGCCTGCGTTTTTTCCGGCGGTGTTTGGTGTAGAGGGTAACTTGCCGCTGGATGCAGAGGTGGTGCGCCACAAATTCGCTGAACTGGCCGCAGAGATTCAGGCCAAAACCCAGGGGCAGGAATTAGCTGTACCAGAGGTGGCTGAAGGATTTTTGGCGATCGCCATTGACCGCATGGCTAGCGCCATCAAAAAAATCTCGGTGCAGCGGGGCTACGACATCACCGACTATACCCTTTGCTGTTTTGGTGGAGCAGGCGGCCAGCACGCCTGTATGATTGCCGATGCCCTGGGGATGAAACAGGTGTTTCTTCATCCTTATGCTGGTGTGCTATCTGCCTATGGCATGGGATTGGCTGACCTCAGCACCATCCGAGAACGGGCGATCGAAGCCAGACTCACCGCTGAACGAATGGCAGAGCTGGAGCAAATTCTAACGAGTCTGGCCGTTGATGGCAGAGCCGAGATGCAGGCGCAGGGCATCACCACCACCAACCAGGACTCGCCGCTTCAGTCTGAACACTCGCTTACCATCTTGCCCAAAGTGCATTTGCGCTACGAGGGCACCGATTCCGCCCTCATTGTAGACTTTGGCACGCTTGATGGAATGGTGTCTCAGTTCGAGCAGGCGTACCAGCAGCGCTATGGCTTCACCTTTCAGAACAAGGCGCTTTTGGTTGAAGCGGTTTCGGTGGAAGTGATTGGCAAAACGGCTTCTCCGGCAGAATCGCGCTTAGAAGCCGATCGCACCACGCCATTAGAGCCGATCGCCACTGTCCCCATGTATACCCAAACGGCATGGCATGATACTCCGGTCTTTCAACGCGACGATCTGTGCCGTGGCGATCGCATTGTTGGCCCTGCCATTTTGCTGGAACCCACCAGTACCAACATTGTGGAACCGGGCTGGCAGGCCGAGCTAACGCCGCACGGTCATCTGGTTTTGAGCAAGGTTGCTGTTCCTTCAGAGGAGCGATCCCGTCGGGTGGGCGAGTCCTCCATGCGTGGCGTGGCAACTCCCGATCCGGTGTTGCTGGAGATCTTCAACAATCTGTTTCGGGCGATCGCAGAAGAAATGGGGATTACCCTGCAAAACACCAGCTACTCCGTCAACATCAAAGAGCGGCTCGATTTTTCCTGCGCTGTGTTTGACCAAAACGGACAGCTTGTTGCGAATGCACCGCACATTCCCGTGCATTTAGGCTCCATGAGCGAAAGCGTTCAAAGTTTAATGACGGCCAAAGGGGATACGCTGAAACCCGGTGATGTGTATGTGCTGAACAATCCCTACAACGGCGGCACCCACCTGCCCGATATCACGGTGATTACTCCTGTGTTTGTGGCGATCGCTCCCCCAGATGCCCCGGATGCAACGGATTTGACGGATTTAACGGATTTAACTCCACAGCAACGGCCTTTGTTTTATGTGGCAGCTCGCGGTCATCATGCCGATATTGGTGGCATCACTCCTGGCTCCATGCCGCCGCACAGCACCACGATCGAGCAAGAGGGGGTATTAATCGATCAGTTTCCGATCGTTGAGCAAGGTCAGTTTCGTGAGTCGGCCTTTTTAGAGTTGTTGACCGCTGGGCGTTATCCAGTTCGTAACCCCACACAAAACATTGCTGACCTGCAAGCCCAAATTGCAGCCAATGAACGGGGAGCGCAAGAGTTGCAGCGAATGGTGGTGCATTATGGCTTGGCAACGGTGCAAGCGTACATGCAGCATGTTCAAGATAATGCTGAAGCATCGGTACGCCGGGTGATTGGCGTGCTAAAGGACGGGCAGTTTACCTATCCTACCGATGACGGGAGCCAGATTCAGGTCAACATTACGATCGATCGCACCGATCGCACCGCTGTCATTGATTTCACAGGCACCTCCCCCCAACAGCCGAGTAACGTTAATGCCCCGCTTGCCATCTGCAAAGCGGTGGTACTCTATGTGTTTCGCACGTTGGTCAATGACGATATCCCCTTAAATGCAGGCTGTCTCAAACCGCTAGATATCATCGTGCCAGAAGGCTGTATGCTGCATCCGCGCTATCCAGCGGCAGTGGTGGCGGGGAATGTGGAAACCTCGCAGGCGATCGCCAACGCCCTGTATGGAGCGCTAGGCGTGATGGCGGCAGCGCAAGGAACCATGAATAACTTTACATTTGGCAGCGATCGCCACCAATATTACGAAACCATTTGCGGTGGTTCAGGGGCAGGAGCCGAGTTTGACGGTACCGACGCGGTACAAACCCACATGACCAACTCTCGCCTCACCGATCCTGAAGTGTTGGAGTGGCGGTTTCCCGTTTTGTTAGAAAACTTTGCCATTCGCGCCAACAGCGGCGGGGCAGGGCAGCATCGGGGCGGTAATGGTGTCATCCGTCGCCTGCAATTTCGGGAACCAATGACGGCGGCTATTCTGTCGGGGCATCGCATCGTGCCTCCTTTTGGTTTGGCGGGTGGCAAACCCGGAACAGTCGGCCACAACTGGGTTGAGCGCCAGGACGGTCAGATTGAAACCCTGGCTGGCAAGGCGGAAGTTGCCGTACAGCCGGGGGATGTCGTGGTGATTGAAACCCCAGGCGGCGGCGGCTACGGCACCCCGCATGAATAGGGTATTTTCTATCACGATCGCCCCTTTCAATAGACAGTTATTTATGATTTGGAACGCAAAATGTGGCAAAATCCTCTTTAAAAGCCGCAAAAGAACATAAATTAAAGGTTTCAACGTTACAGATTTGCCAGTCAGCCATTAGAATAAAGCATTGAAAATTCGAGTACACGGTAGTTTCAGCCATTTTGTACCGCATTTTGGTTTGAAACTCTTCTCGAATATCTGTGCCCCGATCTCAAGAGAGATCTTGGGAGAACGATTGGCGTAACAAATCATCAAAGGAGACTTGTATGAACAAAGGCGAATTAGTAGATAAGGTGGCCGAAAAGGCCAGCGTCACAAAGAAGCAGGCCGATGCCGTCTTAACGGCTGCCATTGACTCCATCATGGAAGCGGTGTCTACGGGCGAAAAGGTGACGCTCGTTGGCTTTGGTTCGTTTGAATCCCGCGAGCGCAAAGAGCGTGAGGGACGGAACCCCAAAACCGGAGAAGCCATGCAGATTCCTGCAACGAAGGTTCCAGCCTTTTCAGCTGGGAAACTGTTTAAGGAGAAAGTCGCTTCCAAATAATGTAGTCTTGACCTGTGCAAGATTTGTCTTCGACGCGACCTACACATGGGGGGAACTTAGCCTGGGCGGCGGCGCTATCAGGCTGTTCCCCCTCTGATATTCTTGACTTTTCCGCTAGCATCAATCCGTTAGGGCCACCGCAGGCGGCGATCGCCACCATTCACACGCATCTCAACCGCCTGCCTCATTACCCCGACCCCAACTATGGGGATCTGCGCCATGCCCTCAGTCAGTTCCATCAGGTTCCGATGGACTGGATTTTGCCGGGAAACGGCTCGGCAGAGTTGCTGACCTGGGCGGCTAGAGAGCTAGCGGAACTAGACGCGGTTTACCTCCTCACACCTTCCTTTAGCGACTATCGACGAGCTTTAGCGGCTTTCTCTGCCAATGTCGTGGCTCAACCCTTACCACAGTTTGACGCATCGAGTGAAATCGGTAGTGAGGGTGCCGATTTTTCTATCTCGGCACCGTTCACTTCTCTGCGTCGGCAATCGGTTGGGCTACTTCTGAATAACCCGCACAACCCCACCGGGCAGTTATTTTCAACGTCGGCGATTTTGCCCTATCTTGAGCAGTTTGCCCTGGTGGTGGTGGATGAAGCCTTTATGGACTTTTTGCCACCCGATCAGCAGCAGAGCCTGATCGATCGCGTTTCAGATCATCCCAACCTGGTCGTGCTGCGATCGCTCACCAAGTTTTACAGTTTGGCGGGTCTGCGGTTAGGTTATGCGATCGCCCATCCCGATCGGCTACAGCGCTGGCAGCAGTGGCGCGATCCGTGGTCAGTGAATTCCCTGGCGGCAGCAGCCGGGGCGATCGTGGTTCAGGATACTGCGTTTCAACACCAAACCTGGACATGGGTACAACAGGCGCGATCGCAGCTCTTTGCGGGGTTGTCTGCCATCCCAGGTTTACATCCCTTACCCAGTGCGGCTAATTTTTTACTGGTTCAGTCTCAACAGTCCACCACGCAGTTGCAGCATCAACTGCTCAAGCAGCGCTGTATCTTGATTCGAGATTGCATTAGCTTTCCAGAATTGGGCGATCGGTATTTTCGTGTGGCGGTGCGAACCGAAGCCGAAAATCAGCAATTGCTGGATGGGCTGGCGCATTGTTTGGTCTATCCCGAACCTCTGGGGTAAACGGCTCGATGATACGTTAAGGGAAATCGCCCTATTCCTTCAACGACCTTAACAAGTGAATCGGACGCACCGTTTGAATGGCGGGTAAACGATCCGGATAACGAGTGAGCATATAGTGTTCATATTCGAACCAATGCTTCTCACCCTTTTCCTGGTTACATGCTCTGCAAATCACCCAGAAATTCTGAAGGTTCATTGATAGCCAGGGATATTGCGATCGCGGCAGTTTGTGGTCAATGGTTCTACCCCCACATTCAGAAAATCTCGTTTCACAAATGGGATGCCAATCTGAATGCTCTTTTACCCAATCCTGACTCTCCTGGGTTGTGCCACACTCACTATCACCATTGACGTATCGCCAGTGATCAAATTGCTTGTAATCCTCCAGATCCTGCCGAGTCAGCTTGTGATACCGTTTTTTGCCAATCTGATCGGCTAGTTTAAATAACTCCTTTAGCTCCTTGTCTTCAAGGTTCACAATAGACCTCACTAGCGTTTTGTTGGGCGATACGTCTTCTGGTTACGCGTCTGGAAGGGTTTTGGGGCTAACCGACCGTAGTCCACCACTTCAATTTCGGTATCAGGGAATTGCTGATCGCTCAACTCTGCTCATTCTTAAATGCCATTAGTTATCTCCTAAAGCACAGATAACCTGACATTCCCATAGAGGTTGAATGGAATTAACCCAATTCATGATAAGCGTTATTTGGGGGTAGCATGATTCTCTAATTTATGATCATCCTTCCCAAACTACACAGAATTAGGAAATTTTCTATCGTCTCTTCACCAAGACGAGAAAACAATGAACTGTCGCTGAGGTAGCTTTAAACGGATCAAACGTGCTGCATTCGATCCTAAGTTTCTCAACCTGGGGATTTAGTGGGCTAGTTTAGAATGTTGAGCCTTCTCAGACACCCTCTTAAAGTCCCCTCTTATCTTGGAATGGAGTTTCTAGCACGTTTATCAAGGACGGAAGACCAGTAAAGCCATTATCCTACGTGTTCAGACGGTTTGAATGTGGCCTTTTAACCACATTTGGGCAAACTAAGACAGCCCGAACGATCGATTCTCTGAGACGAATGCTGCGCTCTAGTGAAAGAGTAAGTCATGCTATGAAAGTTCCACGACCAGAAAACGAAGCTGCAAGACTTGCAGTGCTTCAAGAGTATAAAATCCTCGATACTCTTTCTGAAGATTCCTTTGATGACTTGACTCATCTAGCTGCAAATATCTGCGGTACCCCAATTGCGTTAGTCAGCTTTATTGATGAAGAGCGTCAGTGGTTTAAGTCTAAAGTGGGGATAGACGCAGCAGAAACCTGTCGTGAAACGGCGTTTTGTAGCTACACCATTCTTCAACCCGACATCCTGGTTGTTGCTGATACCTTTACTGATGAACGATTCGTTCGGAACCCTTTTGTAACGGGCGATCCTTACATTCGGTTTTATGCGGGTGCGCCTCTTCTGTCCCCTAATGGATATGCGTTAGGGTCGCTCTGCGTGGTGGATCATGTGCCTCGAACCCTGAGCCAGGAGCAGTTAGAAGCGCTACAGGCATTGAGCCGCCAGGTTGTGTCGCAAATGGAACTGCGCCGCAATGTAATGACGCTGACGTGTGTGACTGCCGAACACCGACATGCAGAAAATGTGCTACGCCGATATACAACCCAGTTGCAGCAAGCTTTAGATTTTGAGTCTCGGCTGAAACGCATAACAGATAAAGTGCGAGACAACCTGGATGAAAGCCAAATCTTGCAAACTGCTGTACAGGAATTAGCAATGGGGTTAGGGGTGAGTTGCACGGCTGCCTTATATGACCTGGATGCAGAACCCTCTACGGTATGTTATGAGTACAGGCCGACTACGGTTGCGCGGCCGAGCCATGTCGCTCAAATGGTCGATTTTCCTGAGCTTTATGCTCAGTTGCGGCAGGGATACTATTTTCAGTTTTGCTCTATTCATCCTCGCCCCAGCCAGGAGCAAGTGGCAATGCTGGCCTGTCCCATTGCCAATGACCAGGAAGTGTTGGGTGACTTGTGGTTAGTGACGGAGCAAAACGTCGCCTTTAAAGATCTAGAACTGCGCTTAGTCCAACAGGTAGCCAATCAATGTGCGATCGCCATTCGGCAGGCGCGATTGTATCAAGCGGTGCAGGCACAGGTGCAGTCCCTGGAGCAACTCAACCACCTTAAGGACGATTTTTTGAATACGGTTTCTCACGAATTGCGGACACCCGTAACCAATATGAAATTAGCCATTCGGATGCTACAGCTTGCATCCCTGGATGACCGATACCAGCGGTATGTGGGTATCTTGCAAACGGAGTGTTCTAGAGAAATTGAGCTGATCAATGATCTGTTAGATTTACAGCGGCTGCAAACCGAAATAGGCTCTGCTGTGCTGGATGAGGCGATCGCTCTCCAGGATTGGCTACCAACGGTAACAGAGTCATTTCATGCGCGCATTCAGGAACAGCAGCAAACTCTACAGGTTCATCTCCCTGCGGATATGCCATTGCTAATTTCAGATCGTGCCAGCTTAACGCGCGTGGTGGCCGAACTGCTCAACAATGCCTGTAAGTACACAGCCGCTGGTGGTCAAATTATCGTTGATGTGCAATGTAGCACCGATTTATCAGCTAATAACCGCTCATCTGCTCCGAGCGCTATTTTTAGAGTGAGCAATGAAGCAGACATTCCAACGGCTGATTTATCCCGCGTGTTTGAAAAGTTTTATCGTGCTCAAAACGCCCAACTGCGGCAACAGAGCGGCACCGGATTAGGACTGGCACTGATTCAGAAACTGGTTGAGCGTCTACGGGGAACGATCGACGTTGAAAGCACAGGGGGCTGGACTACGTTTACCGTTCAACTGCCCATCAACCCCAATGAAACGCCAGGTGAAGCAACAGGGCTACGTGATTAAGAGGGTGTACCCACGCTGGTTTAAACGGGCAGTTCTTACGGGAGCTGGGTTCGCAGCGCTTGTTGCTGTAAGTCGAACAATGCTTTAACTCCTCGTTCGGCCACATCCAGAATTTGATTGAGTTGCGTACGAGTGAAGCTGCCGTGTTCAGCCGTGCCCTGGATCTCGATCAGTTCGAGTTGGTCGTTTAGCACAACGTTACAATCCAGATCGGCAGCTACATCTTCGGTGTAGTCCAAATCTAAAAACGGTTCGCCTTCAAGCAACCCTACCGAGACAGCCGCGATTTGATGGCGAATGGGAGACTGCTGTAATTCGCCGCTGGTTAGAAGCTGGTCGATCGCATCACACAACGCCACATACCCGCCTGTAATGGAGGTGGTACGGGTTCCAGCATCCGCTTGCAGCACATCAGCGTCGATCGTCAGCGTCCATTCTCCCAATGCCTTCATATCCAGTGCGGCTCGAAGACTCCGTCCAATCAAGCGCTGAATTTCCTGCGTCCGGCCTGAGAGCTTCATAAACTCTCGGTTCTGGCGTTGCGGCGTAGCCGATGGCAACATGCGATATTCTGCCGTTAACCAGCCTTTGCCGGAGCCTTCCAGAAACCGAGGAACCCCTGGCTGAATCGTTGCCGTACACAATACCTGGGTGTTGCCACAGCAGGTTAAAACCGACCCTGCGGCAAAGCGGGTAAACTGCCGCTCGAAACGAATAGGACGAAGCTGATCGAAATGCCGACCGTCGGGACGTTGCCAAACCATTGTCAATCCTCACAAGTCCTCACTCAGGATACTAGGGGAAAGAGCCGGATAGGCGAAGATTTAGGAATGAGTTTTGAATTGCATGACGGTGCCAAAATTGAGTGCAAATTTGGGCAGATCGCTTAAGGGGCGATCGATCCAGCTTACCCAACCTCCCTGTCATCCCCTTAATTTGCACGCATATCTTTACAATGTTCTATTGACGGATACATGCATATGGTGTTTGACTGAGGGTGAAACCGACCGATTACGCTATATTTTGTTGTTCTATCGGCCTGGTTTCTGGCTTAATATAGATGTACTAATAGAGTTAGTATTGCTTCTATATAGACGACTGCTCCGCCTGCTCACTTGTAGTCTTACTGCTGTATGGTTTCCCAGCTCGAAGCCTCAACCCGTGGTTCCAATGCGCGATCGCCTCATGCGATCGAAGGATTAGTTCAAGTCTTTACCTGTCCTCACCGCAGCTTTTTTACCAACGTCATGGCTCACGCTTTGCGAATGGCTGGACAAGGACATCCTGTGCTGGTGGTTCAGTTTCTTAAAGGCGGCATTGGGCAGGGGCACAACTATCCGGTCAGGTTGGGCAGCAGTTTAGAGTGGCTCCGGTGTAACTTACCTCGCTGCATTGATACCCCTCATCTAGACGAATCGGAAGCCAATGCTCTGTTAGATTTGTGGCATCATACAACGTCTGTAGTGTCTCAAGGCCATTATTCATTGGTCGTTTTAGACGAACTCAGTTTAGCGATCAATTTTGGGCTAATTTCAGAAGCAGAGGTGCTGGACTTTTTGCAAAATCGCCCGATTGAGGTTGATGTCATCTTGACCGGGCCAGATATGCCGCAATCGCTTCTAGACATTGCTGATCAAGTTACCGAACTTCGTCGCAGCTATCACTTGAGGACAGCATGATTAAAAACGACACGTGGATTGCACAAATGGCAATGAAGGGGATGATTGCCCCCTTCGAACCAAGTTTGATTCGCAATGTGAATGTGGAACCTAGCTCTCCTCTGCGTCCAGTGATTAGCTTTGGCTTATCATCCTACGGATACGATATCCGTTTGTCGCCCACCGAATTTCGCATCTTCCGCCACATTCCCGGTACGGTGGTTGATCCGAAGCATTTTAATTCCGCTAACCTGGAGCCAACACCGCTTCATCACGATCAGAACGGCGATTTCTTTATCCTGCCAGCCCATTCCTATGGATTGGGAGTTGCCCTGGAGCGGTTACAGCTTCCCGATAACATCACTGTGATTTGCATTGGCAAAAGCACCTATGCCCGTTGTGGCATCATTGCCAACCTGACGCCTGCTGAGGCGGCATGGCGGGGACACTTGACGTTAGAGTTTTCCAATTCTTCCAGTGCCGATTGCCGGGTATATGCCAATGAAGGCATTGTGCAACTTCTGTTTTTAGAAGGAGAGCCGTGTGCCGTGAGTTATGATGCGCGGCGCGGCAAGTATCAAGATCAGCCTGAAGTGGTTACTCTGGCTCGCGTTTGAAGGGGTGCAATCCAGCAGACTCAGTTAAACCAGTAATTGATGTGTTCCAGGCCAACCGAAATGGTATGATTTGGAGCCTCGATGGTTGAATAGAGAGTTGCATGACGACCGATCGCCCCGTGCTTGTCAAGATTAAGCGCCTGACTGCTGAAGCAAAGTTGCCTGGATATGAGCATCCTGGCGATGCAGGAGCCGATCTGGTTTCTGTTGAAGATTGCACCGTGCAACCTATGCAGTGGGTCGCCGTCCCTACGGGACTAGCGGCAGAAGTGCCAGCAGGGTTTGAACTTCAGGTGCGACCCAGAAGCGGTTTAGCGCTCAGGCATGGCATAACGGTTCTCAACACTCCGGGAACGGTTGACGCAGGCTACAGAGGCGAAATTAAAGTGATCTTGCTCAATTTGAGCAGTACTCCTTTCCCAATTAGTAAAGGCCAGAGAATTGCTCAGCTTGTGGTTGCTCCAGTGATGTATGGACAGTTTGAAGAGGTTGATGAGTTGGCGGCATCACAACGGGGCAGCGGCGGTTTTGGGTCTACGGGCATTGCCTATAGTGAAGTAGATGGCGATCGCCCGCAGCACTAACCAGGAGGGAGAAGAAAGATGACAGTTGGTTCAGACGAGTTGCTGACTGAGCAAGAGGGGCGGTTGCTCCAGCCTTTTGTCACCAATTTGGAGCGATCGGTATTTGGGTTGCGAAACTTGCCGGAGGTGGTCAAAGGGGCACTGTTCTCACGCTACAGCCGTAGCACGAAGGGGTTACGTCGTATCCTGCTAGATGAGTTCATCCAGGCACCCGAGGCCGATTTTACACGGATCGTGGGTAACGTGGCGGGCGGCAATTCGGATCAGTTGGTGGCAATTCAACAAGCCGAAGCGTTTTACGATCGCGTTTTGATTGGCTATGGCGATGATTCTGTCGCCGAATTGGGAGGTGCCCACATTGCCTGTGAGGGAATTAGCAATATTGCCGCCAAAGCGCTAGAAGATAGCCGTTTGGGCATTTCGCCATTAGAGAAATCTACCCGATACGTTCCGTTTAACCAGAAAATCAATGGTCGCTACCGCTACTATCGCGAACCGTTTATCATGGCATCCAGCCACGCACTGCGATATGAAGCAACCCTGGATCACTTATTCGATACCTACACAGCGTTAACCGCCCCTCTGCTGAGTTGGGTGCGAACCTGCACTCCTAGAGATACAGATACGTCGGAACGGGCATACAACAGCGCTACACGGGCAAAGACGTTTGATCTCTTGCGTGGGCTGTTACCAATGGCAACGCTGACCAATGTGGGGTTGTTTGGCAATGGACGCGCCTTTGAGTACATGTTGGTTAAGCTGGCGGCATCTCCCCATGAAGAAGTTCGCAGTTTGGGATTGGCAATGCAGCAAGAGCTAGACCAACTGATTCCGTCGTTTGTGAAACGCGCCAAAACGGAACGGGGGCAACAATACGCGCAGTATTTGTCTGCCAACCGCGATCGCACTGCTCAGCTCACCCATCAACAGCTAAAACCCATTGAACCAACCGCAACATCCTTTGTGCAGTTGGTGGAGTACGATGCCGATGCCGAAATTAAAATCGTTGCTTCGATCCTTTATCCGCATTCAGATTTAACGCTGGAGCGAATCAAAGAATATGTCAGAGGATTATCAACATCTGAGAAGGCCGAAATTATTAACACCTATGTAGGGGAGCGATCGACACGCTTCCATCGTCCGGGACGCGCCTTTGAAGAAACCTACTACACCTTTGATGTGCTGGCGGATCTGGGGGCATACCGTGACTTGCATCGGCATCGGGTGCTAACTCAAGAACGTCAGCGGTATTCGGTTCGTCATGGGTATGTTGTTCCACCGGAATTGGAGGCCGCGAATTTAGCAGAACCGTATCGCAAGGCATTGGATGACGCGGCTGAAACGGCTGAACTGATTCACACTGACTTACCCGACGCGGCGCAATATGTGGTGCCGTTTGCCTATCGAGTGCGATGGCGCATGACGCTAAATCTGCGCGAGGTATACCATTTTGTGGAATTGCGGAGTTCGCGGCAAGGGCATTCCACGTATCGGGCGATCGCCCAAGGCATGTACCACCACATTCGCGCCGTTCACCCTACTCTAGTTGCCAACCTGACTTTTGTTGATCTGAATAACTATGGGTTAGAACGATTAGCAGCCGAGCAACGGTTAGATACCAAGCTGAAGCAACGCCGTCAGGAATGATTATGATACCGTTTTTCTAAACTATTTGCGGGGCAACGGCTCAGACTTTTTAGCTTTTAGCCAGGAAGTCCTACCCCGTCCCGAAGGGCGGTGGGCACTATTTTTGGCAGACTTGGGGGCATTGCCCCCAAACCCCCAGCAGGGGACGAGCTCGTCCCCCACACCCCCTCCGCAAGGGATGGTTGTTGAGTCATTGCAGCGCGCTTCGCATCGGTTGAGCGGCAAGGGGGCGTTGCGGTTGCCTTCTCACCACTTCTAAATCGCTGTCCCGATTTTCTCTAACTCAGCAGCAATGCGAAGCGATCGATGCCACTTCACCGGAAACCTAATCGGAGGGGGGTGAGGGATTAGCACCTGCGGAAAACCAGAAAAGTGGGCGCTTCGCATGACAAAGAACCCGTTTCAATCCTTCTATGACCTGTTTTATCTCTGTAAAACGAGAATTCAGGGCGTTTGGATTGTCTCTGACGGCAACAAATTAGCCCTGCGTAGGGGGGTGAAAGCTGGTGACAAGACTCGAACTTGCGACCGGCTGATTACAAATCAGCTGCTCTACCAACTGAGCTACACCAGCGACTAGGGCTAATATAGCAAATCTCTGCCCCTTCTTAAGCATAATTGCATAAGAAAGCGTGAAGCATACCGAGGTGAAGCCCTACAGCCCCCGATCCAGATTCAGCGCCTGCCCCTGATCCCGAATTTCGGTGTATCATGTATCGCTGTACCCTAAGTCGCATAATCCGACCGGGTAACTGTATTTTGCCGAGGACAGGATGATGGTTGGTCAACAGAAGCGTCGTCAGTGGAAGAGATTGTTGTCTCTATTGCTTGTCGGATTCAGCACAACCCTGGCTGTAATTCTGTCTTTGGTTGGGCTAACGGCCTGCTCAACATCAACTGTGAGTGGCGATCGCGTCGAGTTAACCCTGGTGTCCTTTGCGGTAACGCGAGCCGCCTATAAAGAAATCATCCCTCAGTTTGCCGCCCAATGGCAGCAGGAGCATGGACAAACTGTGGTCATCAACCAGAGCTATGGTGGTTCTGGCTCCCAAACGCGAGCGGTGATAGATGGCTTAGATGCTGATGTGGTGGCGTTAGCCCTGGCGCTCGATGTGGAAAAGCTAGAGCAGTCTGGTTTAATTCAGCCGGGATGGGAACAGGAACTTCCCAATGGTGCGATCGCCCACACGTCCGTTGCCGCATTAGTACCTCGCACAGGCAACCCCAAAAACATCACAAATTGGGCAGACCTGGCTAAGGCTGATGTTAGCGTCATCACGGCCAATCCCAAAACATCGGGCGGTGCCCGCTGGAATTTTTTGGCATTGTGGGGTTCAGTGGCGCAAGCCGCCGGAACAGATGCCACCGCCCTGGACTACACCACCAAAGTGTTTCAAAATGCGCCCGTTTTACCGCGAGATGCCCGCGAATCAACCGATGTTTTCTTCAAACAAGCGCAGGGGGACGTGTTAATTAACTACGAAAATGAAGTGATTCTGGCACGGTTAAACGGTCAAGATTTGCCCTATGTTGTCCCCGACATTAATATTTCAATTGAAAATCCAGTCGCCGTGATTGATAGAAATGTCGATCGGCACGGCACTCGCGCTGTCGCAGAAGCGTTTGTGCAATATCTATTTACGCCAGAAGCCCAGCGAGAGTTTGCCAAAGTTGGGTTTCGCCCCATAGAGCCAACCGTCACTGCCGAATTTGCTGAGCAGTATCCCCCCATTCAAACGCTGTTTACGGTTCAAGATCTGGGAGGATGGGATACCGTTCAAGCTAAGTTCTTTGCCGATGGCGCTCTTTTTGACCAAATTCAAGCCACGATTGGCAGAGGCTAATGCCATAACCTCTACTCAGTAACCTCTACTGATAGAACCGTTTAGCCGCGTTGTCTTCTACTTTGCTCGATCTATGACTTTTTCCCAGACATCCGATCCCTCCTCCTGGCAGCGGTTGCGCGATCGCATCAGCCACATTTCCCTACCGTGGCGCGTCACCTGGATTTATCTCAGTATCATGCTGTTTCTGCCAACGATCGCCCTGTTGCTGCGAGCCAGCACTACCGGCCCCGCCCGGTTTTGGGAAATTGCTACCAGCGACATTGCCCTATCTGCCTATAATGTCACCTTCGTCACTGCCTTAGTGACAGCGTTGATTAACGGCGTGTTTGGGCTGCTAATCGCCTGGGTGCTGGTGCGCTACGAGTTTCCCGGTCGCAGAATTATGGATGCGGTGATCGATCTACCGTTTGCGTTACCCACTGCTGTTGCAGGCTTAACCCTGGCAACGGTTTATAGCCCCAACGGTTGGATTGGGTCATTACTGGCACCTCTGGGTATCAGAGTGTCCTTTACGCGGTTGGGAGTAGCGGTTGCCATGCTGTTTATCTCGCTGCCGTTCGTTGTGCGAACGTTGCAACCCGTGCTGCAAGAGATGGAACGAGAAATTGAAGAAGCGGCCTGGAGTTTGGGTGCATCGCAATGGCAAACCTTTTGGCGAGTTTTATTGCCGCCGCTTGTTCCCGCCATGCTGACGGGGGTTGCCCTTGGCTTCTCCAGAGCCGTGGGCGAATATGGCTCCATTGTGATTGTGGCAGGCAACATCCCGTTTCAAGATTTAATTGCACCCGTGCTGGTGTTTCAACGACTGGAGCAGTTCGACTATGTGGGCGCAACGGTAATTGGCACCGTCATGCTCGTTGTGTCTTTGCTGTTGCTCTTAGGCATCAATCTTTTACAAGCGTGGGGGCGGCGTTATGAATTCTAGAGTGAAACCCATTGAACCGTTCTCCGCTGCCTCTGAAGGGGCAGCGAAGGTTCCGGCAACCCCTCAACCTCGCTGGGTGAAGTGGGTGCTGGTGGGAACCGCGATCGCCTACCTGGCGCTAATTCTGTTCGTTCCGGCTCTCAATGTGTTTGTCCAAGCCTTTAGTGAAGGGGTGGGGCCATTTTTAAGTAACCTGACCGACCCAGACTTTATCAACGCTGTTCGGCTAACGCTGATCATCACTCTAATTGTGGTGCCGATCAATACGGTCTTTGGGCTATGTGCCGCCTGGGCGATCGCGCGTAACCAGTTTCCGGGGCGCACCTTGCTCATTAGCCTCATCGATTTGCCTTTTTCTATATCCCCCGTCGTCGCCGGACTGATGATTGTCCTGCTATACGGTCAGCGCGGCTGGTTCGGCCCCCTGCTCGAAAGCATGAACCTCAAAGTCATTTTTGCCTTGCCGGGAATGGTCTTTGCTACCGCCTTTGTCACCTTGCCCTTTGTGGCGCGTGAAGTGATTCCGGTATTAGAAGAAATCGGTCGCGATCAAGAAGAGGCCGCCAAAACGCTAGGGTCTGGAGATTGGCAAACCTTTTGGCGGGTCACTCTGCCCAACATTCGCTGGGGCTTACTGTACGGGTTAATTCTAACCAGTGCCAGAGCAATGGGAGAATTTGGTGCAGTTGCGGTGGTTTCTGGCAACATCATCGGTAAAACGCAAACCCTGCCGCTGTTTGTAGAGGAAGCGTATAAGCAGTATCAAACGCAGGCTGCTTTCTCCGCAGCCATTTTGCTAGGGCTGTTGGCCGTCATCACCTTGATCTTAAAAGAAATCGTAGAGCGCAGAACTCGAATCAAAGCACCAAGAGAATCGTTAGATTAGGGAACGTGTAGCACACCCAACTCATAGCCTTTGTCAACCAGGTAACGCGAAACGGCAACTATGCCATGCTGTTTTCAATCGCCCAACGCGCCAGTTCAGTCCGATTGTGCAGCCCCGTTTTGCCGAGCATATTACTCACGTGGCTTTCAATCGTGCGTTGACTCACATTGAGTTCTTCTGCAATTTCGCGGTTTGCCATGCCCCGTGCTACATATTGAACCACTCGCAGTTCAGTAGGCGTTAGCTCAACATCAAACGGCACCTGGATCTTGGGAGCCGAATCCGATCCCTTCTCCTGCCGCTGAATCAACCGAGACGCTTGCTTGAGAGAAGACTCAACCTGAGCGACGAGTTCTTCTGGCTCAAACGGCTTCACCATGTAGACATCTGCACCGGTATTCAACCCTTTCACCCGGTCTTGGCTCTGACCTTTGGCAGACAAAAACAAGACTGGAATCCAGCTTGTGCGCGGATCTTTACGAACATGCTCTACCAGTGAATAGCCATCCATTTGCGGCATCATCACATCACAGATGATCATGTCCGGCGTATCTTTTTGCAAGACCTCTAGCGCTTCTTGACCGTTTTCGGCAGTGACTACTTCGTATCCCCGAAATTCTAAATAGTCTTTCACTAACAAGATCAAATTCGGATCATCATCGATCAATAAAAGTCGTTTGTGATCTCCCACACTATTTTCCTTCATGCTTTGTTACTCACCACGCCTAGGTCAACAATAGGTCTATCAACACTCGTTTAAGGTGCCCTTTTCTGTCTCCTCAGTTAGCCTTGATAGCAGCCTTGATAGGTTCTGCATCCTTTCAAGCCTCGATAAGGTGTTGGATAGACAAAACGGTTGCAGTCGGTCTAGTTCCCAGTCATGTCTTTCCCTGATTAAAGGATAGCTAACGAACCTACCTGCGAAAATTTAGTAAAATCGCAGATGTTTACACCCCACTCACCGCGATATTATATATTGCCTTTCTTTTGATGGGTTAAATTTACGCGCTATAGAAAAAGTCTGAGTACCAGTTTTGTGGCATTTGGTTGGCTCAGCCCTATTTGATTCTTCCGTCAAATGAAGGCGATCGCATCCATTTACAGGGTTGTGAAAGAAATCTTAATCGTTTGACTCCTGTTTGTTCAATTCCGGTAAAGGATGAACCAAAAATGCGTACTCTTCTACGATTTGATTGCCCATCAAATGCTCTTGAATAATGCGCTCAATGACCTCTGGGGTTGTACTGTGATACCACACTCCATCCGGATACACCACCAGAATGGGCCCCCGCTGGCACACCCGCAAACAGTTAGCCTTGGTACGAAACACACAGGAAGGGCGCTCTGGGGTCGAGATATCTAACTTTAGCTGCTTAAGACGTTTCTTGAGGTAGTCCCAGGCCACCAGGCTATCAGCCTTGTCGCAGCATTTGGGATTAGTTTGGTCGGCGCAGATAAATATATGCCGCTGAATTTGAGACAACCCCAGCGCTTGAGAACAGGCGGCCAACGACTCCAGTGCTAAAGCATCACAATCAGGAGACATAATCACATCAAGGAGATTTCACCTACTCAACTATACCTACTGTGGGCCACCAGGCATTCGCAGCCCATCAGGCAAGCGCCTCAGCATTCATTTATATTGCGCTCGGTATGCTGCACTCGACGTTTGCACTCAATTAATTCTGACTGATTTTGTGACCTGAGATTCCCGGAAGCGATCGCCACAACTGCCCATCCATCTTGCTTTGGTTCCGTCGCCAAAAAGGATTCCGTCACAGTAAGAGCGTACCCAAAACCAGCACCCCAGCCTCAGCCCATTCAACCACAGCACCATAGGTATCGCCCGTGTGGCCGCCCAACTGCCAGCTAAACCAGGCTGCCATCCCGAAGGCGATCGCGCCGCCCGCCACTAGCCCAACCACCAACCGCCACTGAGCGCTCTGCCCCAGTCCCAGCAGCAAACAGACTCCTAGCATCAACAGCAATCCAGGAATGATGTCCCAGGCTGACGGCAGTGCCGCTTTATGAAAAGCCCCCTTTCCCGTCGGCTTCAGATACGGATAGCAGGCGATCGCCACCTGCTGCCCCCATCGTCCCCAGCCTGCCGCAACGGCTAACACTCCCCAGCGCAGGGTCGGCAAATCGCTAAGGGCAGCGGTTTTAAGCAGCAGCAGGGCGATCGCGGCCATCGCTCCAAATGCGCCCGTAGCACTATCGGTCATCACCTGCAATCGACGTTGCGGTTGGGTTACAGCCAGCCCATCCGCCGTATCCATCACGCCATCCAGGTGCAGCCCTCCGGTAACTGCCACCCACACCATCACAACAACCGTACTGCGGGTCAGTACAGGCATCCCCAACTGCTGCAAGCCAAAATCCAGCAGCCCCAGCCCCCCACCCAGCAGCAGTCCAACCACTGGTGCCAGACGAGCAACGGTTTGAAACTCCAGAACCCAGGTGGCAGGCAAAGGAATACAGGTGTAAAACACAACCGCTGCTGCCAAACGAGCCAACGCTAACTGAACCTTTGCCTTCAACCACGACAAGGGCTGTCTAGCCGGATCATCATGCTGTGGATCTGCCATGCATCCCAACCAGGGGTATACCGTTTGAGAATTGAACCTTTAAAACTGGAGTAGCGTCATTCAAGGGCGATCGCTGTAACGGTTACTGTCGGCTTGTTTGAATCAACTGCTCAGTTTTGACGCTGATCCAAACAGCGGAACTGACGGTAACTCTTATCACACAGCATTTGCTCCAAGAATCAGCATTCTGGCTGAATCACTGATTCAACGTTGCCGTCATAATTAAGGCTTGAATTGTGGAAAAATCGACCGTAGCTCATTTTAGACGGGGATTTCCGTATATTTCATTAAGGGCGACTTTGAAGTCCTGAGATAAGATTGTTCCAAGTACTCCCCTGAACAGGAAACTGAGTTGCCAAACCTGCCCGCCCCCGCCAAGTTTCTCAAACTTTGCTTGGCAGTTCAACGCTTTTTCCTGACCTAGTGTACCCATCCCGGCAGAAGTAGTTATCGGTTCCCTTGGTAAGTTCATTCATCCTATGATCTGAGGAGTCTATCGATTGCTATGACGCTATTCTTTGTTTCGCTAGTCGTAACGCAACCTAAGGTCCCATTTAGACCAAGGGCTTCTATTGTATGAATCACGATCAACTTCCTGGAAACATGAAACTGCCTGCCCCTTGCATTGTTGATGCCGGAATTGTGGTCAATAAGCAAGATATGCAGCGGTTACTCAGCGACTTGAGCCGAGTTCGCTACAGCTACACTCAAGACGGTGAACCGCTCGTCGAATCTGAGGAAGGCTATGTGCTGGAGGTGTTCGCCGACCCGCAGCGATCGACCCTTGTAGCCAACCATACCCTCTATCTCAACGTTCATAGTTTTGACTATCTCGAACTGAAGCGCAGCGGTGAGGGGCAGCCCTGCTTCGACCTGGCGCAAGAAAATCGGCAGTTGCGGCTGATTCCGCTCTCCAACCCGCTGCAAGAGCAGGCAACTCGAAGCCTGAACGCAGCCGCACTGGAAGCCGTAGTGGCTGAGGTGCTGTCTGCCAGTTGGGATGTGCGAATCGACGATGAAGAGAATTTTTCTCTGTAAATTCTATACACTCTATAGAGCATCAATTTAAGCAATTAGGTTCAGGGATTGAATTTTTCATTTCACTGTCAGGCGGGCTGTCGGCACACTCAAGCCCGCGCGGGGATTTTTTCGACACCTCACGGACTGGTTGAAACACCGCGCTTTATGCCCGTTGGGACGTTAGCAAATGTCAAAACGGTGACTCCGGAGCAACTGCAAGCAACCGGGGCGCAGATGGTATTAGCCAACACGTATCACTTGCATCTTCAGCCGGGTGAAGAGATTGTGGAGAAGGCCGGGGGAGTCCATCGGTTTATGGGTTGGGATGGCCCCATGCTGACCGATTCCGGTGGGTTTCAGGTTTTTAGCCTGAGCGAAATTCGGGCGATCGCCGAAGAGGGCGTGACCTTTCGTTCGCCGCGCGATGGGCAAATGATTCACCTGACACCAGAGCGATCGATCCAAATTCAAAATGCGCTGGGTGCTGATGTGATCATGGCGTTTGACGAATGCCCCCCTTATCCGGCTAGCTGGGATGCCGTGGCCGCTGCAACCGAGCGCACCTATCGCTGGCTAGAGCGCTGTGTAGTTGCCCACCAACGCCCCGATCAGGCGCTGTTTGGCATTATCCAGGGGGGCGTGTATCCCGACTTAAGGCAACAGGCCGCCAAAGCCATCACCGCGATCGATTTACCGGGATATGCCATCGGGGGCGTTAGCGTTGGCGAACCCGCCGAATTGATCGAAACGATTGTGCGTGGTACGACCCCGTTTATGCCCGAACACAAGCCGCGCTATCTGATGGGAGTAGGCACCTATCGCGAAATGGCACAGGCGATCGCTGCCGGAATCGATTTGTTTGATTGTGTGATTCCCACCCGTTTAGCCCGTCACGGTAGCGCCCTGGTGCAAGGCGATCGCTGGAATTTGAAAAACGCCCGATTTCGGGAGGATTTTACCCCCCTGGATCAGGAGTGCCCCTGTTACACCTGCCAGCGGTTTACCCGTGCTTACATTAGCCATCTGTTACGCGCCCAGGAACTGTTAGCCTTCACCCTGATCTCAATCCACAACATTACAGAGTTGGTGCGGTTTACACAGCGCATCCGGGAGGCCATTCTGCACGATCGCTTTACGGTTGAGTTTGCCCACTGGTTGCGTCCAGCATCGGGTTAAGGGCTTCTCATCGTCCAGTTTGTTATCTGGTATACCGTTCTACTCGAAGCCAGATTGCTTCGGTAGGATGGAAGTCCATTTTGATAGATGCAGACCAGGACTGTTTTCATGACACTATTTCGATGGATGCTGCCCCTGCTTAGCAGTGCTGTGCTGCTTGGTTGTAGCACGGTCAGCGATCGTTCCCCTACTGCTGAGATTGTCCCCTCTCCCCAGGTCGTATCCAGCCCCAACAGCGAAAGAGACACCCTGCTGACGGCAACAGAGGCCGATGCCCTCATGGCGGATGTTATCAACGCCATCAACACTGAAGATGTGCTGTATCTAATGCCCTACATGCTGGAGCGCGATCGGTATCAGGCTAATGTTGAAGCAGCGATCGCAGACTATCAGACTTATTTTGCTGGCGCACCGATTGAGCGGGTGCAACGAGAGCGAGTAGAGCAACTCGGAGCCTCAAGCCAACGCTTCGAATACCGGCTATATGGCAGCAACGGCATCAGCAAGCCGATTACACTTTACCAGGATCAATCCATTCGCCTGGTTGACGAGTTTTTCCTCTATTCGCATTGGGCTAAGGCCATGCTGGATGAAGTGATCGCTTCCATTCAAGCCAGTGATGCAGAGCAGCTTGCCAGGGCGCTCACTGCCGATGATTTGCCCTATCCGGTTGACCAGGCCGAAACAGCGATCGATCGCTACGGCGCTCAGTTTGATGTTGATACGCTGGATTATCGGTTTGCAGGCTCAGCAGAAAACAGAAACGGCTTCAACTACGTCATCATCGGTTCCCAGAACGGACAACCGCGAGAGCATCCCGTTACGGTCATCTACGGTGACGGTTTAGTTGGATTGCAGGACAATCTGATTCCAGCCCTGCCTTCAGCCAATTGAGCGCTGATGCACCTGACGAATACTACTGCCCAACCATTGCCAGGATTTTCTCGGCCACGTCCTCTGGCACGGGCATTACTGACAACCGGTTGCCCCGCCGCACCAGCAACAGTTCCTCGGCACTAAAGGTTTGCCGTAACTGCTCCAGCGGAATGAGCGCAGGGAACGATCGCACAAATTCAACCCTGACCGTTTGCCAGCGGGGCGAGTCGAGTGACGATTTGGGATCGTAATACTGGCTTTGGGCATCAAACTGAGTCGGGTCGTCGATTCCAGGCTGAGCGACGCGCATCAGTCCGGCAATACCAGGCGGGCTAGACTGGGAGTGATAAAAGAAAGCCAGATCGCCGACCTGCATTTCGCGCAAGAAGTTTCGCGCCTGGTAATTGCGGATGCCATCCCAAATCGTTTTGCGATCGCGTTCCAGATCGGCAATTCCATAAACCTCAGGCTCAGACTTCATCAACCAATAACGCATAGATGAATCGCTGCTTCAAGGGGCATCAGTTGCACAAGAGTGAATGGCCGACAAGGGCACAACCATTTAGCTCTCAACAGCATACTGATTCAGAGCCGCTTTTATAGCATGAGTTTTAACTGTGATGAATTGAAGACGAATCGGAATGGGGCGATGAGTCGGCAGGCAGGGAGATGTCGTTTTGAGAGCGAGCCTCAGCGCTGGGAGCCAATGCATCGGGTTGGGTAGACGACAACTCCCAGGGATCAGCGATCGCCGCTGGTTCTGAGGCATCTGAGGCATCTGAGGCATCTAGGGCATCATTGACCTCAAGGTGATTAAAACTATCGCTGTCGTCGCTAGAGTCCAGGCGTTGCACTTGGATTTTTTGCAGTCGTGGGCCGTCTACCACCGCCACGCGAAACTCCCACTGGTTGTATTGCAATAGCTCTCCCTCAACCGGAATTTTTTGCAGTTGGTAGATCATAAACCCACCCAACGTTTGATATTCCTCCGATAGCGGCAAATCCAGGTTGAGCAGATCGTTTACTTCTTCTATGTCGAGCTGGGCTTGAACCAAGAAACTCTGTTCGTTCAGCACTTGAACGTTCAATTCTTCAGAGCTTTCAGGCTCGTTGTGCCCAATAATTTCGGCCGCGATATCCTCAATGGTGACCAGACCCGCCGTTCCGCCAAATTCATCCATTACCATCACCATTGCCTGTCCCAACCGCTGCATCGAGTGCAACAGTTCATGCAGGGGCAGGTATTCGGGCACAAACTGAGCAGGACGAACCCACGCCTGAATGGGGGTATCCAACTGCAACACGCCCTCAACTAGCGGTGCGGCTAGTTCCTTAAAGTAGATGATGCCCAGGATATCGTCTAGCGATTCTCCCATGACCGGATAGCGAGAGTGCCCAGACACCGATACTTCGTGCAGCAAATCTTGAAAGGTCGCAGTATGGGGAACTGCAACCACGCTAATCCGAGGCACCATCACTTCACCCGCCGTGACTTCTGCAAACTCGAAGACATTGGTGAGCAATTCTCGCTCTTCTTCCTCCAAATCTGGTGATTCAGCAGACGTGCTGATGATCAGCTGCAATTCTTCCGGAGAAATGCGGTTAGACCAGGCTTGCCCCGCGTATTGCACACCCACCAGCCGCAGCAACCACCGTGTTGACTGATTCAACCCCCAAATGAAGGGATTAAAGAACCGGGCGATCGCCAGGCTAGGAGGCCCCAGTACCCGTGCCAACTGCTCTGGATATAGTAACGCCATTGATTTGGGACAGAGTTCGCCTAAGACAATTTGCAAATAGGCAATCAGAAAAAAGGCCAGCGGAATCGCTACAGAATGGGACAAAGTCTGAGTCGTATCCAGTGGCAACGGCAACCGAGCCAGGAGGACAGCCAGGAGGACAGCCATCGTGCTTTCGCCAATCCACCCCAAGGCCAAGCTAGACAGGGTAATACCAAGCTGCGTTGTCGAAAGTAGCCGATCCAACCCCCGTTGCAGATCTTGAACGGTCTTTGCCTGGATATCGCCAGCAGAGGCGAGTTGATTGATCCGCGATCGGCGAACTGAAACAATAGAAAATTCAGCCGTCACAAAGAACGCGTTGATGGCAATTAACAAGAACACCGACAGCAACCGCAGAAACACATCTGTTCCAGTCAACTGAGAGACAGTGCTAATTGCCACTGGGCTGGAAGCAAAAAGAATCATCCGTGAGGGCAAAAACAAGATCACAGTGGGGCGCGATCGTACTGGCGAGACCAGAACGTTTCAGTCATCTAGCAGGTTATCTCTCAACGGGAATACCAGACAGTCGCAATGTAAGCTGTTGGTCGGGGTAGTCCGGCAGCGATAAAGCGACACTATCTACCCCATCCAGTACAGCGGATGGAATGCTGACCACACCAGAGTATTTTTCATTGTTTGGGGGCAGTTCTGCTGGCAAACCTTGAGTATTAGCACTCATCATTCGACCCTGGTTATCCGTCACGTCCATAAAGCTGTACAGGAATTGCACGGTTTGGGAACCGCTATTCTGTAAGCTTACCTCCAATACGAGTTCTCCATCATGCTCATAAGCAGAACGAACGGACATGGTGACACCCTGATCGGTACTGGCGATCGGAAATCCGGCTTGAGAAGAGCTGGCTAACGACTCGGTTTGATGGGAGACATTCACGACAGACACTTCAGTCGCCGCTTTCGTTTGCACACTGCTTTGAACCTCGGACTTGGGCGCAGCCGACTGAGCATTGCCCTTCATCCGGGCTTCTACATCGGTCAAGATGTCGTCTTCACGCAGCAGCGTAAATTCTTCTCGGCGAGCCGTACTGCCATCAGATGAAGTATCGACACCGCTATTGGGGCGAACGTCTGGCTGGGTGATGCCTTTGAGTGCCTGTCGCCCTAAGCTGTAGCCCCAGGATGCGCTCACAATTCCAGCCACAATCATAAGGAACAGGAGTCCCAGGGTTAGGACGACGGTGGGATTGATGCGGTTGCTGCTCATACGGGATGCTGTTTGTGCGGTTAATTATTTGTGCGGTTGATTATAGAAGAAGGCAAACTATCTGGTTTAGTTTCGGGCGATCGCGCCATGCCCGGTTGAACTAGAATTTTATGCGCTAAGTCTAAGAAATGGTGCAGGGCGCAACCACCTGTCGTCAAAAGATTTCACATTTCGAACGGCATCTGGCTCTTGCCTTCCCCCGGACACAGCAGGATACAATAGGTGTTTAGTGAAGGAATGCTTCACAGCCAGGGTTGGCCGAGCGGTATAGGCAGCGAACTCATAATTCGCGTTAGGCGGGTTCAACTCCTGCACCCTGGATTTGAGGAACCGGATTTGGGGAACCCGTGTGTCCCACAATCATACCGACACAGGTTAATCGAAATGGGTTGAGAGAGCAGCAAACCTGCGGTTTCTAGCTGGTTGACAGAGAAACCGCAGGTTGAGTTGCACAGACTGCATGGGGCGATATTAATCGTGGGCTTGAACTCAGAACTTCTTCTAGACGCTGTTCAAAGCAACCTGTGTTTGATCAGGGCTTATGTTTGATCAGGGATTAGTAGAGAGCTGGAACCGAGCTAGGTGTAGGAGGAGTTTGAGGCGGTGCAGCCGGGGCGATCGGCACCTGGGGTACAAACTCGCTACCCGTAATTCGCTCGGTTTGGAAGGTGGGCGACACTAGCAATGATGAGTTAAACGGATTGTCCAGGTCGGGGGTGCGAATTAGCGGCGAGCTGGAAACTTGCTGTTGCAACAGCTCTCTATACAGTTGGTGTACGTCTTCTGCATCTGAAGCGATTTGGTTTTCAGGAAAAGGGCCAATAAACCAGGTGATGTTGTTAGGAGGACGGCGGTTTTCAAAAAAGGTGCCACTGCCCCCAAAGAATTCACTCTCAAATGCCTCTGGAATAGACTGAACCTGGTCGGCATCTTGAGCGATCGCCATACTGCCGCCAGCCATCACAATGGATACCGCAATGGCTAACGAACCCGGTAGACCTTTCATCCCCACAACCATAAAAATATCCTCAATTTTGCGCTCCATGCTAACTCATCTTGGCCGCTTAAGATCAGAAATTAGTTATAAATCACTAGACGAAGATTAAACTCCTCTCTTCTGGTAGAGTTTTGCTTGGATTAGTCCGTAATTTCCGATCGCTATTTATGACCCAGCCAACATTACCAACAGAAACCCTTGCCGCGATCGCCACTGGTGATCTACCAACCGTACGCCAATTGTTGCTCGATTTATTTTGCGAGGTGGCCTACCGAGAGGGCGATTTTGTGCTGTCATCTGGACAGAGCAGCACTTACTACATCAACGGCAAACAGGTGACGCTACATCCCTACGGTGGGTTAGCGGTTGGGCGAGTGTTGCGATCGATGTTGCCATCCGACACGGCAGCCGTAGCAGGCTTGACCTTAGGAGCCGACCCAATGGTAACGGCTACTAGCGTGGTGGCTGCAATGGCAGGGCAACCGATCGCAGCCTTGATTGTGCGAAAGGAAGCGAAAGGGCACGGTACCCAAGCCTACATTGAAGGCCCAACCCTGGGGGCAGACAGTTCGGTTGTGGTGTTGGAAGATGTGGTTACCACCGGACAGTCGGCCTTGAAAGCGGTGGAACGTCTACGGCAAGCGGGATACCGGGTGAACCAGATCATTGCCCTGGTCGATCGCCAGCAGGGTGGGGCTGAGCTTTACCAGCAGCAGGGGTTACAGTTTGAAACCGTGTTTTCAATTCAAGACATCCAGCAACGGTGGGCGCAACGCCAGGCTTAAGCAACCAGGCCACCTGCGACTGCTAATAACGTTCCGGCAAGGTCCGGTTAAGCAACAGAATAATTGCAGCGACATTCATCAAGGCGGACACAAAGTGGGCATTCTGAACGTAGGATGCTGAGTTCTAGCAAGCCTCCGCAGAACTAGCCTCTGTAAGTGTGATCACACTGAACGGAACGCAGATGGTTTCTCCCCCCGATCAACCCAAAGCACGTAAACAAAAACGACTGGCGATCGCTGTTGCCGCCCAACTGGAGAGCATTCTGGGTAAATTGCCTCCAGAAGCGCAAATTTGGTTTGAAAGCCTGCCGTGGCATCAACGCCGTTATGTGTTGTCGCTATGCTATCTCATGTGTGCTGCTCCACCGGAGATCCAGGCCGAATTTTTGGATGACTATACCGCTGATGGATTAGTGTCTAGAAAGTTGGAGGATCGAGATACCAAACAGCGAGTTAAAAAACACCTGAAGGAATTTAAACTGAAGACCGAATTAACAGAAGCGGTGTTAAGGAGCTACATTCGGCAGTTTTATGTGCATTCGGCTCAAGATGCTCGCAGACAGCCTGATTTGTATTTAGAGTCAGCGCTTAAACTGGTATTTAGCACCGAAGAAAGAAATAACGTTTTTAACTATATTTTGGGGTTTGAACTGTTAAAAATGATGTTTCGTATGAGCTGGTTGCAACATGAACGGTTGTACCGTCTTCAGCGCAACCAGGATGAATTCATTACAACTTATATCAAACCGATACAACATACCCATCGTGTTAATGGAATTATTGTTCCAAGAGATGAAGGGCTATTCTTTGCAAAGCGCAACTATTTTGTGCAGGAACCTGAAATTTCAGACAAGAAATTAATTGAATTGGTAATCGCTACCTTTACTACCGATATCACCAGCAACTTTGGATTTTCAATTATTCGTCATGCTAATTCTTTGATCTTTGATCATGATTATATTTTTAGACCCGAAGATGTCATTTTTCCAAATAATTAGTCCAGCGCGATCGGCTCGGCAATCCTATTCATATCTATTGTTATCCCACTTTCATCTTGATAGGGCAGAGATCCTACATAATAGATAAACTCGTTCTTCACAAGGCATCAGCATGAGATGTCGTTGTTAAAGAACGAGTTTAGTTGAGGGTTAGAGTCCCTTTATTTCTTGTAGTGTTGGCGCAGAGATTTGGTTATTTTTTTCCACCGGGCTTTCTCATCCAGGTGGGCACGTTGATCTTGTTTTCTAGCCAGATAATTTAACTCCTTGCCAAGTTTTTGATAGCTGTAGAACCGCGATTCATCTAACAGATTAGAGGCGATCGCCGCTTGAATAGCGCATCCCGGTTCGCGATCGTGCCGACAATCGCGAAAGCGACACTGAGCCGCCAGAGCTTGCACATCCGCAAAGGTTTCATCCAGGCTGCTTTCGGTTGCCCAAACCTGGATTTCTCGCATTCCCGGCGTATCCATAATCAAGCTTCCAGACGGCAACAAGAGCAGCTCTCGCCGGGTTGTGGTGTGCTGCCCCCGGTGATCCGCTTGACGAACAGCCCGTACTTTCTGAACTGCCGTTCCCAGCAGTTGATTGGTAATGGTCGATTTACCCACACCGGATGAACCGAGGAGAGCCACAGTTTTACCAGGTTGAAGATAGGCTGCTAGCTGCTCCAGGCCAGATTGCTGCACCGCACTTAACACCACTGTTGGAATGCCGGGTGCGATCGCCCCAACTGCCACCAACGCCGCATCAACGTCTTCGCATAAATCAACCTTGTTCAAAACAATCACTGGAGTAACGCCGCTCTCCCAGGCCAGGAGAAGATAGCGCTCAATGCGTCTGGGGTTAAAGTCTTGATCTAAACCAGATACCAGAAAGGCAGTATCAATGTTAGCCGCAACCACTTGCTCCTCTGTTTTTGTCCCTGCGGCCTTGCGAGAGAACTTGCTGGTTCTCGGCAGTATTTGATGGATCGTGGCGCGTTGTTCGGTTTCATTGGGTTGAATCACAACCCAATCGCCAACGACTGGAAACGCGTCTGCCTGGTTCGCCTGATAGCGTAGCTTTCCAGCCACTTCAGCCGTTACTTCACCCCGTTCGGTGTAGAGAATGTATGCGCCTCGATGCTCTACGGCAACTCGACCTGCCGAAAATCCCGCGTTGGCATACGGCTGAAACTGGCATCCCAAACTATAGTTCCAGCCCAATTGATTTAAGTTCATTTCTATTCCCCATGTGAAACCTGCGTTAGCAAGGTTCACAGAGGGCGAAGGCTCAAGACGGGTTAACCCATTGCTTAAGTCGATCGCTCTGTGACCCTGCATGAATGGATAGTGGTTGCGGATGCAATGGTCACCGACTCAGCCATAGAGCCTCCTGTTTATCTTGCAAAGGGTTGGATGTGAACCGTGTTGGCCGATCGCGGTCGCAGGCAACATTGTTCCTGGCGAGCGGATTACGACAACATACTACAATGTAATACAATGAGCCAATGGGGTCAATAGTGAATAGGCAATGCGTTTATGGGAAAGAACACGAAACGACCTATCGCGATCGCCCACGGATTCATTACACTTTGTAAAGGTAGTGTCTCTGTACTTAGAATAGCTATGGCAACTCGAAAAGATACGATTTTTGAGCAGTTTTTGGCTCCTATTGCCAACCTTTTGATCGACCGAGACGCTATGACACGGCACTACAAAAGCCGAGACTGGCAGCGAGAGAGCGATCGCTTTCGGCAATCCAACGTTGAGTATCCAGAGTATTACCATAGCCAAAATTTTCACGGCATTACGGGTGGGTATCTCACGGTAGATGCCGCCGTAACCTACGACCCCATTACTCAATATGCTCTGCCCCCAAACGAGGCATGGATTCGGCAAAGCCTGATTGACAAACTTCGCGGCCAGCCTCAGCGAATTTTAGACTTGGGTTGCGGTACGGGTTCCACCACACTGTTATTGAAACAAGCGTTTCCGAATGCGGAGGTGGTGGGAGTAGACCTTTCTCCTTATATGTTGGTAGTTGCTGACGAAAAGGCGCGACAGGCAGGATGCACAATTCAGTTTCAGCAGGCTAACGCTGAACAGACCCCATTTGCCGATGCCAGTTTTGATTTAGTAACCGCATCGCTGCTGTTTCACGAGACCCCACCAGATGTATCCCGTGCCATCTTGCGCGAGTGTTTCCGCTTACTTAAGGTAGGCGGCGAAGTGGCAATTTTGGATGGCAGTCAGGCGACCTTGCGCCAAACGACCTGGCTAACAGAAATCTTTGAGGAACCCTACATCAACGCCTATGCTGCTGGTAGCGTTGACGATTGGATGGAGCGAGCTGGGTTTGGTAAGGTGCAAACGCACGATGTGTGGTGGGTGCATCAGGTCACTCATGGCGTTAAACCGCTGCCATACCGTGCTGTGGACTATATCAACAACGCCAGGGTGGGCGATCGCCAATGGGCAATGGGATGAAGCATCTGCTGAGGGTTGACCTTCGCTTTCCTGGCATCCAATCCGGTGCAGCAGGGAACCTAGATCGATTACGCTTGGAACGGTTCAGCAATTGCTGGTACCGCATTACGACTGTCATCCTTACCCCCTCGCCACTACTGAGTTACTCCCATTCGTCACTGCTAGCCGCTCAACCCTATGACTTTGAAAGCTGTTTTGTTTGACTTCAACGGCGTTATCATTAACGACGAGCCGCTTCATCAAAAACTGATTGCTCAGCTCTTAATTGAAGAAAACCTTCGTCCCAACCCAGACGAATTCTGGCAGGTTTGCGTGGGTCGTAGCGATCGCGCCTGTTTAGCAGACTTGCTGGCGATGCGAGGACGAGTGGTGAGCGAAACCTATTTGAATGAGCTGATTACCCGTAAATCGAGAGCCTACCAGCAGCAATTAGCGGTCTTAGAAAACCTGCCAATGTATCCCGGCTTACCCGACCTGATGTTTCAACTGAAGTCCGCACGGGTGGTAATGGCGGTGGTAAGTGGAGCGGTGCGATCGGAAATTGAATTAGTGCTGGAGCGCACGGAACTCGCCAAGAATTTTTCCATTATTGTTGCAGGGGACGAAATTACAGCCAGCAAGCCTGATCCAGAAGGCTACTTGTTAGCGATTAAACGCCTGAATGAGGCATTTCCCGAACTGCAACTGCAACCAACCGAATGTTTGGCGATCGAAGATACGTTTGCAGGGCTACAAGCCGCCAAACGGGCTGGCATTTCGGTTGTCGGTGTCGCTAACACATACCCTTTTCACATGATGCAGCGTCATGCCAATTGGGCCGTAGACTATCTTTCTGAAATAGAACTCGATCGGGTGCGAGAGGTGTTTGCCAACCGCACGTCCCGGCAACCTGTGATGTGAGTTGGCTGTTTGTTATAGAGACTCACATTTTTGGAGATCTAACGGTTCTGTTCCTTCTCTCTACCTCACCGCCGCGACCCTTATATTGCTAAAATATTGAGGCATTATGGGGAGTTAGCGCAGTTGGTAGCGCGCTGCGATCGCACCGCAGAGGCCAGGAGTTCGAATCTCCTACTCTCCATGCCTCCATTTTGGTTCTGTACAAATATGAATGTCCATCTCTGAAGCATGAATGGCGTTGCCAAATAGAGATATGAACACGACCGACTCATTAGACCATTGCAGGCGACAGACTTGAAAATGCTGGTATGAGCTTCAGCGACATTCTGCCTTATTTTGGTATTGGTATCATCAGCATTCTGGGTATTGTCGTGCTGATCTGGCTTTTGATCGCAGGTAGTATTCTGCTGGTAACTAAAGGGCTACCAAAGGCGATTAACCACTTCTTTGCCGCCATTGTTACCGGAAACCTGGATGCCGCCTACGCCATGACCACCCCCAACTTCCAAAAGCGCACCTCCAAAAAACAGTTCACTAAATTCGTTAAAGCGAACCGCCTCAAGCATCACAAACGAGTACAGTTGCCTTTGTTTAACGTCGAGGGCGATTGGTGTCCGCTGGATCTCACCGTTGAGTTGACATCGGGTGAACAGGTTCCGCTATACGTGGAACTGGTTAAGGATGGGAAGACGTGGGCGATCGATGGGTTAGAGAGAGGACAGAACACGGCAGAACTGCCGTGAAGCAGGAGCAAAGAGAAGGGTAAAGTGGGGAGGATATCCAACCACTGATCACTGTTTGTGAAACGGTATGAAATGTCCTCATGCTTTGTCCGGGTGGCTGCCGCTGGTCGTGTTGATGGGAGGCATCCCGGCGATCGCCCAAACCCCCGATGCTGTGACTCGGTTAATTGAAACGGGTGCCTGTCGGGTGTGTGATCTCAGCAACGCCAACCTCAGCGGTATGAACCTGTCGGAGGTCGATCTAACCGGGGCGATTTTGGTCGGGGCAGACCTATCCAATGCCGATCTGCGTCGAGCCAGATTGCGGGGTGCCATTTTGAATGCTGCAAACTTGAGCGGTGCTGATTTTCGGGGCGCAAATTTGAACGACGCTAGTTTATATGGCGCGGTGATTAATCCCCCAGCAGACTTTTCAGGCGCTACCCTGGAATACACAATCATGCCGAATGGGACGGTTTATCAACCGTAGGCCATTTCCTCGTTGGCGTGAGGCACCCTGTTCTTTCCATCTAGCTAATGTATGGCGGTTGACTACGACCTCGTGATTCTTGGCGGCAGTGCGATCGCTCGATATGCGGCAGCAAAAGCCGTACAGTTCAAAGCCCGTGTCGCTCTGGTTGAACCCGATCCGGAGATGGTATCTGCTCTGGATACAGACGCGTTCTATGCCCATTCGGTTAATCAAATGGGACGGATGGCTCAACACCTGCGACGAGCCAACGAGCGGGGCATCCAATGGGATGGCGTTGATCCCAGCCAATCATCCCTATCGATGCAGTGGCCGCAGGGACAAACCTGGACACAACTGGCGGCAGAGGTGCAGGCCGAAGCCCGATCGCTGCCGTTGTTAGCCGCACAGGGAGTCGATGTCGTTTTGGGGCAGGGGGAGTTTAGCCCACGTCCCAGTCTGACCGTGGAGGCCAATGGGCGATCGCTCCATGCCCGGTCTTACCTGATTGCAACGGGTAGCCGTCCGGCTATTCCGGCGATCGAAGGGTTGGCGGCGGTTAACTATCTGACCCTGGCATCCCTATCTACCGCCAACTGGCAAACACTGCCAGAAAAGCTGATTATCATTGGCGCAGAACCCGCAGGGGTGGAACTGGCTCAAGCCTTTGCCCGATTGGGTTCTCAGGTCACTCTCATTATCAACCACTCGCAGCTTTTACCCTGCGAAGATGCCGAAGCGGCTTACCTGATTCAGGCTCAGCTTGAAGCAGAGGGTATCCGTGTTTTAACCCAAACGGCAGTCATTCAAACGAAACGGCTGGGGCATAAAACCTGGGTTCAGGCAGGGAATCAAGCCTTAGAAGCAGATGCGATCGTGCTAGCAACGGGGCATCGTCCCTGGGTTGAATCGCTCAACTTAGAAGGAGTTGGGGTCAAGTGGCATCGTCGAGGCATTCAGGTAAACCGACAACTGCAAACCGTTCACCCTCGAATTTACGCCTGCGGTGCGGTGCTGGGCGGCTATGGCTTTCCACAACTGGCTCGGCATGAGGTTGATGTGGCGCTTAGAAATGCGCTGTTTCTTCCTACTCGCTCGGTGAATTATGCAACGGTGCCCTGGGCTGTGTTGACCGATCCAGAGCTAGCCAGGGTAGGACTCACCGAAGCGCAGGCGCGGCGCAACTACGGCGATGAAATCATGGTGTTACGCTATCCCTTTAAAGCGCTGGCCAAGGCGCAACTTCGTGATGAAACCACTGGCCTGTGTAAGCTCATTGTTAAACCCACAGGTGAGATTTTGGGTGCCCATTTGGTGGGAGGAGACATGAGTGAATTCATTGGCACGATCGCCCTTGCCATGCAGCACACCCTGTCAATGGACGCGATCGCCAACCTGCAAACGGTATCGCCTAGCTTTTCAGAGGTGCTAAGCCATGCAGCGGCAGACTGGCAGCAGCAGCGGCGCGATCGCCATCCCTTTTGGCGAGATTGCCTGGAAAATTGGTTTAATCTTCGGCGATCGTGGTCACGCAAATGAGGGCTTTCGGGATTGCTCGGCTCCAACATCAAGTCACGCTTTGAAAAAATGAACCCAACAGAATGAATACATTTAGTCTCAGCTACAGGCAATTACAGTGTTTTGCATCCTGCAAATTGTGGGTCGATTAGCTCACTACTTTACCGGGTACGGCTTCGCCACATTTCTGACTAAAGAGCGACCCGCTTTGAATGCAGTTGTAACTGCAAACACAAGGGAGAATTAAGTTTTCTTCATTGATAAAGTTCAAAAAGAAACTGAATCAAAAGCGACCTTTTCTCCTTTGTTTGCCGGATAAATCTCGGCAAGGGCAGGTTTAGCCAATCCGCGATCGGCTTCGAGTTCACACCTGGCTAAGACCGATATCTACAGCAGGATGAAGGTTCGAGTGCGTTTGTCAGTCAATGAGATTTCTTCCTCATGTAGCCCCGTAAACAGAGGCTGCTCCAACATCTACACCAGAAATTGATGCTTATTAATCTCTCTTAATTCTTTTAATTGAGTTAATTAATCATGATTGAAGTATCGATTGCCAGAGAAAAATTTTGAGACACATCAGCTAGTTTTTCTCCATCTATTTGAAGATCTAACCAGTTTTTCAATTCGCTATCCTCGTGATTACAACGTTAGAGGGTATCTGAGAATGGCTCAACATTCTAAATCAGCCCCCTAAATCCCCCAAAATTGGGGGACTTTGAAACAGAATTGATTCGGAAGTCCCCCAATTTTGGGGGATTAGGGGGCGGTTCGAGTTGGAGCTTAACACTTTTAAGACATCCTCTTAAAAAATAATCAAAAGATTAGTTCCCAGTAGAGATTAAATATGAAGGCGCAGGATAAGAAATTACAAAAAACTGCTCGGGAACGCTTTGGATTTGAAGAACTTCATCCAGGACAGTTGCTAGCACTAAAATCTATTCTTGGGGAACGCGATACGCTTGTGGTAATGCCGACAGGTGGCGGAAAATCGGCCATTTATCAAATGGCGGCATTCTTGATTCCGGGGCCTACAGTAGTTGTTTCTCCGTTAATTGCGCTTCAGCGAGATCAAGCGCAGGCGATCGCTCAACAAGAGGTAGGAGAGGCAGCAGTTGTTAATTCAGCAATCCTTAAATCGGAGCGAGATGAGGCATTTGAAGACTTAGAAGAAGGAGAAGTAGAGTTTCTATTTTTAGCACCTGAACAATTCAAAAATCCTGAAACATTGAATCATCTTAAATCGGCTAAACCGAGTTTATTTGTAGTTGACGAAGCTCATTGCATTAGTTCGTGGGGGCACGACTTTCGACCCGATTATTTGCAATTGAAATCCGTTGTTGACGCACTCAATCATCCCAGGATTTTGGCACTGACGGCAACGGCGGCACCGCCTGTCCGAAAAGAGATTGTAGAACGTTTGGGAATGCAGAAAGCGTCCACGATTGTACGCGGGTTCGATCGCCCTAATATCTGGCTAGCCGTTGAGCGCTTTGAAGATGAGGTGGAAAAACAAAGCGCTTTGTTAAAGCAGGTCGTGCGAGCTGAAAAACCAGGTATCGTTTACGCGGCTACACGCAAACGCACTGAAGAGTTAGCTCAATTGCTAAAAGGGGAAAATCTGACTGCAAGTTTCTATCATGCAGGTATGAAAAAGGGCGATCGAGAAGCCGTTGAAGCGGCTTTTATGGCTGATGAAATTGAGGTTTTAGTGGCAACGACTGCATTTGGTATGGGAGTCGATAAACCCAATGTTCGTTTTGTGTTCCATGCTGATATCAGCGATTCTGTCGATTCCTATTATCAGGAAATTGGGCGTGCGGGGCGGGATGGGGAACGGGCTGAAGCTATCCTGTTTTATAACCCAAAGGATTTAAACCTGCGGCGCTTTTTTGCGAGCGGTGGGCAAATTGATGCAGAGCATATTGAACACATTGCTAAAGCCCTACAGAAACAGCCGGACGCTGTTGATCCTAAACAGTTAGAGGATGAAATTGATTTTTCTAAAGCAAAATTGAAGACAGCGTTGAACTGGCTAGCGGAGATCGAGGCGATTGAGACATTACCAACCGGAGAAATCACTGCTAAAGAGACACTCAACGATCCTGAAACGGTCACTGCTGCCGCTCTGGATGCTCAGGAACAATGGGCGCAGTTCGAGCGATCGCGTCTGGAAATGATGCGAGGCTATGCCGAAGTTAAAGATTGCCGCCGTGAGTATTTACTCAACTACTTCGGAGAAGAGCAAGATGAACCGTGCGGCTTCTGCGACAACTGCAAGGCTGGAGTCACCGTTGAAGAAACCGATCGCCAACCGTTCCCAATCAATAGCCAGGTGGTTCACAGATCCTGGGGAAAAGGGACAGTGATGCGATATGAAGGCGACAAAATTGTAGTGCTGTTTGAAAAGGTGGGCTATAAAACTCTTGGCCTCGGTGTTGTAGCGCTTCGAGGTCTTTTACGCCGGGTAGAGTAATTTTGGGGCGATCGTCTTCAATGGCTAGAAGCTACTGATTATACGGCCAAAAGTCAGAGCAACCGATGGCATCTTCGGTTAGTGCGCTCGAAGGATGGATTGGACACTTGAGATAATGACTCCCTGTAAAAAATTGGCACTTAGCGCAGGGAACTTGATGCAGTTTCCTGGCAGATCTCAAGCTGTCCCGAATCATTGCCCAAATGTTCCAAGCAATGAGTGCAACAAATGACCAGGCCACCAAAAAATAGAACCAATGCATACACTTTCCTCCTGTGGTTGTTCCTCTTATCGAAGAATCAAGGGATACGTTAAAAGCCGATTTGTTTATTAACCTGGCAGCCATTGTTCTTAGGGCAAACCGTGTTTGGACTCCGCTCAGCACTCGCTCCCGTGTGGGGTGAGCGGAGTCGAACCCCAATCCCTTATGCCAAATCTTTTATGGCCGGGTTAATAGCTCTACAGACTGCAACCAGTGTGACCAAACCTTGTATGGCTCTGCGATCGCCCTTCCTCAGAGGATGTCTTGGAAGTGCTAATCGCAGTTCAAGCCGCCCGCTTTTCTTGCTTGCTGCAAGTGCTGAGTCCCCAACTCTGGAGAAACTTAAACGGAGAAAGGTTCAGAAGTCCTCCAACGTTGGAGGATTCAGGGGGCTTGCAGAACAGTTTCTATTTTTCAGACAACCGCTCAGCAATGCGACCTAACTAAAGCAATTAAATTGCCTCCAGAACCAGGACTTGGAGAATGTTTTAAAGGTGCTGAGTGTCGCCCGAACCGCCTCCTAAATCCTCCAATTCTGGCTTCGACGTGAGCGCTCAGCCGAACGGGGACTTTGAAATAGAACTGGCGCGGAAGTCCCCCAACCTTGGGGGATTTAGGGGGCACATGCAGTACATTTGCTACTTCTAAAACATCCTCTCAAACCTTTTTTGATCCAGTAAAACGCCGTTGAAGGCTAACCCAGATATTGATTTGGAAGAGTTAATTTAACGCATCCTAGTTATCTACTGTTGAATTAGATAACTACTTGTATTTCTACATTAACGATTTGCTAATGTTCTGCTATCTTTCCAAAGTGTTAGTGTCAGGTGCCTGACCATCCAGCAAGAAGGGAGGTGAAGATCAACCAAATGGATTTAGCGGAACAGATGTCTTTGACCTTTGGGTCGAATTGAGAGTCGAGGGGCTTCAACCAGCACTGCGACTGGTGCAGCTTTACAGCCATTCTCATTTGCATTCACCACACACCAAACACTCCACCCCCATCCTGGCGAGACTGTGGCTGACTCGATTGAGAACTGCTGTAAGTCTGCTTTGTTCATCAATCGCCCACTCAATCCCTAAATCTGTAAGCCTTGCCTCTCGACTAGCCCGACATCAAACACCACCTCAAACTGAAATTCTGGGTCTAATCGGCGCAGCGTTTTGGCGTATCCGTCTGCATCCGAGTATTGGTAAAACCATCCCACATCCACTCGTTGCATGTTGGGCAATAGGCGAACGACAGCCCATCGCTTTCGCAGGCGATCACCGTACGTCATAATAGATTGTCTCCTAAATAAACAAAGGGAGCTTGAGCCAGTGCAGAACTTCGCAGGGGACGCACTGGCTTGTACCTGTGTGAATAATATCGCACACTCCGGGTGTTTGTTTCAACACTTTAAGGGATTGATTTGACGATTCGTTGGCGATTGAGAGAGATTATGGCTCGGCAACGCATGACCAATAAGCGTTTGGCCGACTTGATGGGCGTTCATCCCAATGCAATTTCTCGGATCAAGAATCAAGATACTCTACCGCAAATTGGTGGAGAAACCCTGAATACCCTCTGCAAGTTTCTGGAGTGTACGCCATCTGATTTGATTGAATATGTCCCAGACAAGGCGATCGATGAAGAGCCGTGAGGGGCGATCGCATTTTTATCAAGGCGATCGCAGTGGATTTCTGCCTGAGCCTACTAGATGTATTGATAAGGGATTAATTTGACGGTTCGTTGGCGATTGAGAGAGATTATGGCTCGGCAACGCATGACCAATAAGCGTTTGGCCGAACAAATGGGCGTTCACCCCAATGCGGTTTCACATCTCAAAAATCAAGACATCATGCCGCGTATTGGAGCAGAAACCCTTGATGCACTCTGCAAGTTTCTGGAGTGTACGCCATCTGATTTGATTGAATATGTCCCAGATGAGGCGATCGATGAAGATCCGTGAGGGGCGATCGCATATCAACTACAACTCATCCATCCCTTGCCATCAATCTGACCGTAGCGCTTTCACCGGATCGAGCCGACTGGCACGAATAGCAGGGGGTAAACTCGCCCCAATTCCCACAGCCAGCGCTGCCCCCAGCGCAAACGCGGCTGTATTCATTTCAAACTCGTAGGGTAAGGCAAACCGATCCGCGACAATTACCGTGATGCCGTGTACTGTGGCGATCGCCACCAGTCCTCCCACCACACTTAATACAGTCGCTTCTAAAATGAATTGACCCATAATTTCAGGACGAGTTGCCCCGATCGCTCGCCGCAAGCCAATCTCTGACGTTCGTTCGGTTACAGAGGCAATCATAATGTTAGCAATACCAATGCCGCCCACCAGTAAGGAAATGGCACCGACTGCCGCCAGCGCATTTGAAGCCAATGTCAGGATTTTGCGCTGTTCCAAAATATCTTCAACATTGTTCCACGAGTAAAAATCTGCCCCCGGAAACCGTTGTTGGAGCAACTGTTTGGCGCGATCGCCCAACGCCTCTAATTCATCCAGACTAGTGGGGCGCAAGTTAATTGCACCAATTTCCTTAGTGCCCTGCAAGGCATTGTAAAACGAGATCGGCACCAGCATTTGTCCTTCTGGAGGCGAAAACTCATTGGGCAACGTGGGGATGACTCCTACCACCACATAGGGCTGGCGATCGGCATAGAGTCTTTGTCCTATGGGGTCATCCTCTTGAAACAGTTGAGTCGCCAGCAGTTGATCGATCACCACAACGGGTCGATAGCTGGCAAAATCACCCACTGTAAAGAAACGGCCTGAGACTAATCGTTGTCCAGTGGTTAGCAAAAAGTCTTCGGAAACAGCGACCTGTTGAGAATCGGCTTTACGAGTTTGATACACCACCTGCGAAAACCCTGCCCACGCCGAGGCGCTGCTGGCCTGTAATCCTGGTAACCGTCGCTGCAAATACTCTAGATCGTCTAATTGAAATTGGATCTGACGGCTCCTATCTGATACCCACATGGGAAACAGGGTAACGTGTGGTGCCTCCCGTTCGGCCAGCCGTTGCTCGATCACCGCTCGGCTAATGCTGCCCACCTGAAGCGTAGCGCTGACCGCCGTTACACCCATGAATACCCCCAGTGTGGTGAGTGCAGACCGCAGGCGGTTGCTGTTTAACGAATGGCAGGTGAGTTTGAACAAGTCAACCAGGGTAAGGCTCATGGCAACTCAACCGATGGGATATCGGCTTGCGGTATAACGGTCGTTCCCGGTTGCAGGGTGATATCGGGTGAGGGAAGCAGGACGCGATCGCCCGCCCGCAATCCCGATGTTACTTCAACGGTGGTTAACCCCTCTAAGCCCAAAGCAATGGGTTGAGATTGAGCTTTGCCAGCTTCATCCAGCCGCCACACAAACGGTTCAGCCCCGGTTTGCTGCACCGCTTCAATATCCAGTGCAATCACATTCGATCGCTGCTCTAACACAATTTCAACATTGACCGGGCTTCCCGGAATTAAGGTACGGGTAGGTTGATCAAGACTCACCGTTGTTGGCACCGTCGGTTGACCTGCCGATTCTGATCGCCCGGATGAGCGATCGGCTTCTGAACTGCTGCTCACCGCTTGTGGATAGATCTGGCGTACCCGTCCTGCAAAGACTTGAGCGCTCGGCCCAATGACGCTAACACGAGCCTGGTGATTCAGCCGCACCTGAGCCGCATCCAGGGTTGATAGCTGAAGCTGAACCAGCTCTTGCGAAGGATTACCCAACGTCAGTAGTTCCGTACGGCGATCGATGCCATCCCCGTCTTTGACCTCCACTCCCAACACAATGCCGCTCACCGGAGCCGTCACCACCGAGTCTTGCAACTGTTGCTGAATGCGCTGTTGCTCTAACTTCAGCCCTTCTAGTTCCAGCAAAACCGTTTGCGCTTCTGCTGCTGCCGTGAGCATGGTGGCCTCAACGGTTCGCACCCGCTCCTCTTGATCGCGCACGGCAGTACGCGCCACCGCGCCATCGGCAGCCAGCGTTGCCAGGTTTTGCAAAAAGGCTCGTTCATCGCTTAGCTGCTGGCTGGCGATCGCAATTTCCTGCCGTCGTCGGGCTAACAGCACCGCCTGTTGCTCAATTTTGACCTGCTGATTCGCTAGCGCGGTTTGGCGTTCGGGATTGCGTAGCACAACGACCACTTGCCCTGAGTCAACCCGATCGCCCGGTTCTACCAGGACTTGATCGACCGCTCCTTCCGCAGGCGATCGCAATGTTTGCTGTCCACCCAGTTGTAACGTACCGCTAACATTGATGGTGGTTTCAACCGTCCCTCGTTCAACCGTTAATGTTGGCACTGTAACTGGCGCTGCTGCTCGATGACGCATCTGCATGTAAACCAAGCTGCTGCCAATGCTAATGACCGTTAAAACTCCTGACAAAACCAGCCATTGCGCTCCGGTTTTGAACGATTTATCTTGCCACTTGAACATGCTAATTATTCCAGTCCGCAGAGGAGTTGCATCATTCACCAGCAGTGCCCCGCACTCACCCGATGAGGTTAGATGCGATGCCAGCAAAACGAGTGTTCCCCACTCTTTCGAGTGAGGATGCAATTTCTAGATTGCTTCTCCTTGTAAGGGGGAATGGCAATGAAGTCAAGATAATTTTTGTGGAATTTGGGCAACGCTGGCCAAAGCGCTCACCGTTACTACAAATCACTACAAGCGAGTTGAAGTTAGCTCTGGTTGCTACCGCTGCTTCATTGCCAGCGTTAGCCCGTCTGCCACAGGAACTAAGCTTAATGCAATCCGCCGATCGTGATGCAGTTTTTGGTTAAACAATCGCATTCGTTGCGTGCGGCGATCTTGCACCTGCGGGTCGGCCACTCGCCCCGACCACAGCACATTGTCAATGGCGATTAATCCACCCGGACGAACGAGTTGTAGTGCCTGTTCGTAATAGCCATCATAGTTGCGCTTGTCTGCATCAATGAAGGCAAAATCAAATGTCTCGGCTTCCCCTGCCGCCAGCAATTGATCTAAGGTATCCAGCGCTGGCGCAATGCGTAATTCAATTTTGTGGGCAACGCCTGCCAACTGCCAATGATGACGGGCGATCGCCGTATCGGTTTCATTGATATCACAGGCTACCACCCTGCCATCAGCCGGAAGAGCCAGGGCGATCGCCAAGGCGCTGTACCCGGTAAACACGCCCACGTCCAGGGTTTTCGTTGCCCCAATCAATTGCACCAGCAACGCCATCAACTGCCCTTGCTCTGGCGCAATTTGCATTCGACACTGGGGATGATGTGCCGTCTCATGCCGCAACAGAGCCAGACACGCTGGCTCTCGTAGGGAAACGGATTGGAGATAGTGATTGAGATGGCGATCGAGTCCAAGGGTGTAGGTGGTCATGGGCTGGTTTCAACTGAGAAGGACGGGGTTAGCACCGAGTAACGGTGCTAACCTCTACCACCATTACTCGCCGGATGGCTGGCGACGTGGGCGACGCACCAGCTCACCCGAACAGTTTGGACAGATGGCATTCATTGCGGTGGTGCAGTGGTCACAAAATGTACACTCATACGAACAAATGTAAGCCATACTGTTTAGCAACAGTGGGCGATCGCACCTCTCACACGATCCCTTCATTGATAGCGCCATCAATGACTCCTGAGCGTAACATGCTCCTAAGCGTAATAGCGTTGCTCGATCCAGCTTCGCATTTCAGACTCGTTATCGGATGTAAATGAACGACCGTTGCGAGGGTCATACGCTCGCCATAGCAGTTGCCCATACCGATCGGTTTCTTGCCAAACATGCGGCTCAGCAGTGCCGCTCATGCCAGCAATGAATCGATGCCAGAGCGGCATCCAGCGGTTAGGCCGTTGCGATGGGCTGGCTTCTCGCCTGGGAAGAAATACAGTCTCATAGGCGTGCATGAGCTGTATAGAAAGATTAAGGGCTTTCATCGTAGCACCCCTCCATGTAGAACTAAAAGAACTCAAGGTAATTTAGAGCAACACGACCCGTGTGGCTCTAACGCTCAATTCAGAATCAAGGTCTTTGGGTTCTTAACCTTCAACTCGGAGTGGCGATCGCACATCGGAAATGGCGATCGAGATAGAAGCGGGAATGAGCTGATCTAGAAACCGCTTTTCTATACTTTTTATATTAAAGGTATTTATCGCCTTTGGGAAGAGCCTTTTAAAGCTATATTGGGTTTGTTGCCTTTAATGTAAAAGTTAAAAAACGGATATGGCTTTAGAATCGCAAGTGGAAGTAGACGGTATCAGTTGGCAGATTTTACAAGCGCTACAGGAAGATGCTCGTTTGTCTTACAGTGAGTTGGGGCGACGAGTTGGGCTATCGTCTCCAGCCGTAGTGGAGCGGGTTCGCCGCATGGAAGAAGCCGGAATTATTGTGGGCTATCGGGCAGAGGTCAATCTTGAGAAGTTAGGTCTACCCATTATGGCCTTTATGCGGGTGGCCTCACCGCCAGGGCAATGCGCCAGCATTAGCACTTCGTTTCTCAAATTTCCAGAAGTGCTGGAGTGCCATCGAGTCACTGGCAGTGATGACTATATTGTTAAGGTCGCGGTGTCGTCGGTGGGGCACCTGGAATTATTAATTGATCAGTTTGACCATAGCCAGGTGACGACGCTAATTGTGCTGTCTTCACCGATTACGCGACGAACAATTACCCCTGCCGCCACGCAGGTTGGCAAAGCAGAACTGCGTTGAGACAACATTCGTGTGTTACCGCTTCAATGCCAGGGTTAACCCATCGGCGATCGCCACCATGCTCAGCGTCACGCGATCGTCCTGATGCAACTTCTCGTTAAAGGTGCGAATGGCGATCGTTGTGCTGTCCTGCACTTGCGGGTCGGCCACCTGCCCCGACCACAGCACGTTATCCACCACAATTAGCCCACCCGAACGGACGAGTTGCAGAGCGCGTTCGTAATAGTTCCAATAGTTTCCTTTGTCGGCATCAATGAAGGCAAAATCAAAGGTGTTGGCCTGGCCTGCTGCCAGAAGGCGATCGAGCGTGGTTAAGGCTGGCGCAACGTGCAGCTCCACTTTGTCGGCAACGCCTGCTTGCTGCCAGTAGCGACGGGCGATCGCCGTGTACTCTTCGCTCACATCACAGGCCACAATTTTGCCATCGGGCGGCAGTGCCAGCGCGACCGAGAGCGAACTGTATCCTGTAAACACTCCAACTTCCAGCGTTTTCCTGGCTCCAAGTAGCTGAATCAGGAGTGCCATAAACTGCCCTTGCTCTGGCGCGATCTGCATTCCACTGCTGGGATGGGATGCTGTCTCTTGCCGTAATTGTTGCAAGATCTGCGGCTCCCGCAGGGAAACTGAAAGAAAATACTGGTAAAGGCGATCGTCTAAATTCAATGTTTTGTTAGGCATTGCGACCAGGAAAATAGAACACGGCTTTTCCATGGTATTCGTCCAACTCAGCCATCGGCCAAGCGGCTATGTGTTGAATGGGTTTACAGCCATTTTCATTCACCACGCCTCAAACCCTACACCCCACAGCCATCCTGGCGAGACTGTGGCTGACTCGATTGAGAACTGCTGTAAATACCTCTTGGAGCGTAGCACTGGGCAAATAGCGCTTGAAGATAGACTCAGATGTATGGCTCGGATGCTACGCTCCTGCACACATGTATCGGCCTACAAAATTAGACGTTTAAATTATCCTCTTAGTTGATACATTAGTACTAAATCGATGGCAACGGCTCGCCTGACCGGGCTGAGCCAGGGATAACCGTGCCAGCACAATTGAATACTCAACGCTATAGATAGAGTCAAATAAAAAAAAGAATATACTTGAGGTCTAGATATAGCGATCGCAATCCGCTACGCTATCTTCAGCCCTAATTGTGGTTTGAGCCATTATGTCCTTTGTTGGTCTACACATCCACAGCGACTATAGCCTGCTAGATGGTGCCAGTCAGTTGCCCGAACTGATCGATCGTGCCGTCGATTTAGGAATGCCAGCGATCGCCCTTACTGATCATGGGGTGATGTATGGGGCGATCGAGCTAATCAAAGTCTGCAAAAACAAAGGCGGCATCAAGCCAATCATCGGCAACGAGATGTATTTGATCAACGGCGACATCACCAAACAAGAGCGTCGCCCCCGCTACCACCAGGTAGTGTTAGCCAAAACCAGGCAGGGCTATAAAAACCTGGTGAAGCTAACCACGCTATCTCAGCTTCAGGGCGTGCAGGGCAAAGGCATTTTCTCGCGTCCCTGCATCAACAAAGAGCTACTGGAGCAGTACAAAGAGGGGTTAATTGTTACCAGTGCCTGTTTGGGTGGAGAAGTGCCCCAGGCTATTTTGCAGGGCAGACCCGAAATTGCTCGCCGCGTGGCGCAGTGGTATAAAGATTTGTTTGGCGAAGACTATTATTTAGAGCTTCAAGATCACGGATCGCAAGAAGATCGAATCGTGAATGTTGAGGTGGTCAAAATTGCCCGTGAGTTAGATATTAAACTCATTGCTACGAACGATTCTCACTATATTTCCTGCTACGACGTTGAAGCGCACGATGCCCTGCTCTGCATTCAAACGGGCAAGCTGATTACCGAAGAAAAACGGCTGCGCTACAGCGGCACAGAATATTTGAAATCTGCCGACGAGATGCGCTTGCTGTTCCGCGATCATCTGCCCACTGATGTGATTGAAGAGGCGATCGCCAATACGCTAGAAGTAGCTGAAAAAATCACAGACGACTACGGTATTCTCGGCGAACCGCGCATCCCAGACTATCCCGTTCCCGAAGGCTATACCGGGTCTACCTATCTAGAAGAAGTGACGCGGCAGGGGTTGGCCGATCGCCGCAAATGCCAGTCCTATGGCGAAGTTGAACCCCATTATCAAGAACGTCTGGAGTACGAACTTCAGATGATGCACACAATGGGGTTCGACGGCTACTTCCTCGTCGTCTGGGACTACATTAAATTTGCGCGAGACAACAACATCCCGGTGGGGCCAGGGCGCGGGTCTGCCGCTGGTTCCCTGGTGGCCTACGCCCTGGGTATCACCAACATTGATCCGGTGCACCACGGGCTGCTATTCGAGCGATTTCTCAATCCAGAACGGAAGTCGATGCCGGATATTGATACCGACTTCTGCATTGAACGACGAGACGAGGTGATTCAATACGTTACCCACAAATACGGCACCGAACGGGTGGCGCAAATTATTACCTACAACCGCATGACCTCCAAGGCCGTGCTAAAAGATGTCGCCCGTGTGTTAGATATTCCGTATGGTGATGCCGATCGGATGGCGAAAATGATTCCGGTGGTGCGCGGCAAGCCAACCAAGCTGAAGGTGATGATTTCGGATGACACACCCGCCCCCGAATTTAAAGAGAAATACGAGAATGATCCCAAGGTGCGCCATTGGTTAGATATGGCGCTGCGAATTGAAGGCACCAACAAAAGCATTGGCATTCACGCCGCAGGAGTAGTGATTTCGGCACAACCGCTGGATGAAGTGGTGCCGCTTCAGCGAAATGCCGACGGAGCGGTGTTTACTCAGTACTTCATGGAAGATATTGAATCGCTCGGATTGCTGAAGATGGACTTCCTGGGGCTGAAAAACCTGACGATGATCCAGAAAACCGTGGATCTGGTGCAGCAAACCCGTCAGGTAACGCTGGATCTGGACAATCTCACCCTGGATGACCCTGAAACGTACAAACTGCTCGCCAGAGGCGAGTTGGAGGGCATCTTCCAGGTGGAATCGTCTGGAATGCGGCAAATCGTGCGCGACCTCAAGCCGTCTGGTTTAGAAGATATCTCGTCGGTGCTGGCGCTCTATCGACCGGGGCCGCTGGATGCCGGACTCATTCCCAGGTTTATTAACCGCAAGCATGGGCGGGAAAAAATTGAATATGAACATGAAATCTTAGAACCCATTCTTAACGAAACCTACGGCATTATGGTCTACCAGGAGCAAATCATGAAGATTGCTCAGGACATGGCAGGCTATTCGCTGGGGCAAGCCGACCTGTTGCGGCGGGCAATGGGTAAAAAGAAAAAGTCGGAGATGGAGAAGCATCAAGAGCTGTTTGTTAAAGGGGCTGAAAAGAATAAGGTGAAGCCCCAGGTGGCAGCGGCTCTGTTTGAACAAATGGTGATGTTTGCCGAGTATTGCTTCAACAAGTCTCACTCAACGGCCTATGGGTATGTGACGTATCAGACGGCCTATCTCAAGGCCAATTATCCAGTTGAATACATGGCGGCGCTGTTAACGGCTAACAGCGGCGACCAGGACAAAGTTCAGAAATACCTTGCCACTTGCATTAGCATGGGCATTCAGGTTGAACCGCCCGACATCAACCGCTCCAGGGTAGACTTTACGCCGCTCGAAAAAAGCATTCTGTTTGGGCTGTCGGCAGTGCGCCATGTGGGGCTAGGTGCGATCGAGCATCTGCTGCAAGCCCGTGAAGAAGGCGGCAATTTTACCTCGTTACCCGATTTGTGCGATCGCGTCGATCCCCGCACCCTCAACCGTCGTGCAATGGAAGCGTTGATTCAGTGCGGTGCCCTGGACTGCATTAACCCTAACCGCAATCAGCTAATGCAGGATCTCGATCCGGTGCTGGAGTGGGCACAGTCTCGTGCCAAAGATCGGGCGATCGGTCAGGGCAATCTGTTTGATATATTGGGCGGCAGTGCCACCGCTGGAGCAGCCAGCACCACTGGGTTTGAGAGTGCGCCCAAATCCTCTCCGGTGGATGATTATCCGCCGCAAGAAAAGCTCAAACTGGAAAAAGAACTGTTGGGGTTCTACATTTCCGACCATCCGCTGAAATCGGTGCAGCAGGCGGCGCAGTTACTCGCCCCCATTAATTTATCTGACCTGGCCGACAAGCCCGACAACGTGACGCTGAGCGCAATTGTGATGTTGAGTACGGTTAAACCTGTGACGACTAAAAAGGGCGATCGCATGGCAATATTGCAGATCGAAGACCTCACCGGACATGCAGAGGCGGTGGTGTTTCCCAAGGCGTTTGAACGGTTTGGTCACTATATTCAAGTAGATGCGCGGCTGATGGTGTGGGGCAAGGTAGATAAACGGGACGATCGCAACCAGCTAATCATTGAAGATGCCGAACCCATTGAGGACGTGCGGATGGTGATGGTCGAACTCGACCCCCACATTGCCAGCGATATTACTCAGCAGCACCATCTTAGAACCGTGTTGCTAGAGCAGCGGGGCGATGAAGAGTCGGGCAAAGTGCCAGTGATTGCAGTGATTTCCAACCAGCAGCAGCGGCAGATCGTGAGACTGGGGGCACAATTTCGTGTGTTAAATCAACTGTCGGCGGTTGATGCCCTGGTGAAGGCCGGATTTCAGGCAAGACCGGATTCGTTGACCCATGCATCTTGACCCGTGTTGACTCGAACATAAGCGGATTGATCCTGTAGAGTGCAATTCGTTTATCTGTCTGCGCTCTTGAGCCGAACAGGCGACCGCTGTTGTCTCAACCAAAGCACTGCCACCAACACCACGCTAATCATGCCCAACCCGGTATAGTTAACCGCTTTCCACCCCAGGCTGGTTAATACCTGTCCAGAAAGAAATGTTGCAAATGCCACAAAGCTAAACATCAAAAAGTCGTGCGTTGCCTGCGTTTTTGCCCGCTCTACTGGAGCGTAGGCTTCCGTGAGTAGAGTGGTAGACCCAATGAACATAAAGTTCCAGCCCACCCCAAGCAGCAGCAACGCCACGTAAAAATTCGTCGCGTCGGTGCCAGCTAAGTTCACCGCAATGCAGGCTCCATTCAGCCCAATACCGACCAGAATAATGGTCAAGACCCCAAACCGGGCAATCAAAAATCCAGTAAATAGAGACGGGACAAACATTCCCAACACATGCCACTGAATCACAGAGGCTGCTGTGCCAAAGGAATGGTGGACTGTTACCATCGCCAGCGGCGTTGCCGTCATCAACAGCGCCATCACGCCATAGCCAATCATGCTGCCCAATACCGCAACGATGAAGACGGGCTGTTGGGCGATCGCCGTTAATCGTCGCCCAGAGTCTGACTGGGTGTGGTGAGTTAGCGATGGCATTTGCACCATTGTTAATAGCGCGATCGCCAGCAGTTGCAACCCGGCGATCGCCAGCAAGCCACCCGCAAACGCAACGCTTAACCAGTCCTTTGTCCAGATGGCTAACCCTGGCCCCACAATGGCCGCTACAATTCCACCCGCTACAACAAAAGAAATGGCTCGACTGCGAAACGACTCACTGGCGACATCGGCAGCGGCAAAGCGGTAATAGCCCACAAAACCGTTGAACGTGCCATACAGCAGCGTCGCGATGCAAAACAAAACGAAATTGCTGTTTAAGACGGCGATCGCTCCCAAACTAGCGCCAGCCAGCCCAATTAACGCACCGCTGATAAAGCCTAGCTTCCGTCCCAACCGTCTCAAAATTAACGCCGCTGGAATGGTGGCTAGCATCGTCGCCAACTGCTGCACGGCTAGCGGCAACGTCGCCAACGATGGATCTGCCGCTAACGTCGCCCCGATTAACGCCGCTGTTGTAAACAAAACAATACTGCCCGTCATTGCTAGCGCCTGACATGCGGCGAGCAAACCAATATTTTTCTGCGCCTGATTCACGGTTACAAGCCAAGGTAAAAGACAATGATACTGAGATCATCGTCTCAACGCTGACCCAATAGCAGCAAAAGTAGCTGCTAACGTTTGTTGGCGTGCTCAATAGTCTGCGTAGGATAAGCCTGGAAATTCAACACATGGGCGATTGAATATTTATCACTTGGATGCCAATGTTGTTTCCCTTTCAAGAAATGAAACCTCTAATCCAGATAGCGGCCTCGTTTGATTAGTAGTAGCCTGCTAGAAACGGCTATGTAATTGCTACATTAAGTTGTAGGTTTGCTCAGAAGTGCAGCATTATGACAGAACTACTCGAAAGAATCACGATTAACCCTAAACAGTGTGGCGGTCGTCCCTGCATTCGAGGTATGAGAATTCGGGTGTCAGATGTTTTAGATTTGTTTGCGGCTGGACTGAGTGCGGAAGAGATTTTGGAAGAGATGCCCGATCTTGAGGCAGATGATCTGACGGCGGCACTTGTATACGCATCGCGTAAGCTCAACCATCCAATATTGGTGGCATGACAATTTGGATTGATGCACAGTTGACTCCTGCGATCGCAACTTGGATTAGCAGCACTTTTGAAGTGACAGCATTAGCTTTACGAGATGTTGGTTTGAGAGACGCTGAAGATCCTGAGATTTTTGAGGCAGCAAAGGCTCAAGGCGTTATATTCATGACTAAAGACAGTGACTTTGTTGATCTAGTTGATCGTCTTGGTTCGCCACCGCAGATTATCTGGTTGACTTGCGGTAATACCTCAAATGTTCAGTTGCGAGAAATTTTGCGTGCTACTTTGCCACAGGCACTAGAGCTTTTACAATCTGGTGAAGCTTTAGTTGAAATTAGCGACGCACGCTAACATGCCCATGCACACCGACCGTTGAGAGTTGATTGGTTATGATGCAAAGGTTATTTACGGCGGGTGATGGGCATGGTTATCAGCTACCAGGCATATACTACAAATACTACAGGTAGCCGTGAGCCGTGTTCAATCTTGGTTAGCGCTTCACGGTGGGACGGTGAACGATCGTCTCAACCACACGCCGTCTGGCATTGGGTTCAATTCCCACCAAACGAACATAATCATTGTCATGGTCGGCCAAGCACGCCTCCAAGGTGGCGATCGCCTCACGCGGATTGCCCTGCACCACCGCATAACTTTGCCACGAGTTGGTGCGGAACCGCCGCTCGTTGACGTACTCTAGCCCCACTCGATAGCCCTGATTGAGCAGGTCTTTCAACGTTTTTGCAGTCTCCTGGTTCAAGTCCGTTGGTTGCCCGTTGCGGTTGCGCTCGTCGTTTGCTGGTTGAGTGGAATAGGGGCGATTCTCCTGGGTGGCATGGCGAGTTTGCCCATTCCCTGCCACCGCAGGATTAGCAGGAGCCGATTCCTCACGAGCCATTTGCTGCGCCGCTAAATTCACCTCTCCCAAACGTCTGTTGCTGCGGTGCAGCACTTCGTTATATTCCTGCGACAACCGCATTTCCCGTACCCGATCTTGCTCGGCCACCATCTTTTTACCCAGCTCAATCAGGTGGGACAGGCCAAAATCGGGTTTGCGGAAGTCTGGCAGGCGATCGGGACTGTTCACCACTCGCGCCGACACCTTTTCAATTCCCACATCGGCAATGAACTGACGCACCAGCTCGTCATACAGCCTGGAACGCAGCGCACTGTAAAAGTCGATCGCCTGATTGGGAAACGTGTCTACCAGTTTCGTAATGTCATCGCGGGCGATCGCATCCTGTTCAAATATGCCGCCCACAATACCAATGCGGTCATCCCGATTCGGTTCCCAGAAAAACTTCTCCATCCGTCCGTCTCGAATCAGGGGAGCGTACAGCGTGGAGAAGTCGTTTCCCGTTACCACAATCGGAACCCGCTGAATCGGTTCAATTTCGTAACTCCCGGGAAGCTGCACATTGGTAGGGTTATCGGCAATATTCATCAACGTGCCGTTTACCAACTGCGTGTTCACCGTGTATTGGGTGAACTGATCCACCCGCCCCGCTCCAGCATCGAGGTCATTGATCATCAGCACCGTCATTCGACCACGCACCCGGCACAGTTCAGCCGCTTCTCGATAGCGCAGACGAATCAACCGCGCTGGGTCGCCTGCATCCGGGCTTTCCATCTCGCCCGCAGACATGTGTACGGCCTCCACACCCATCCGCTGGAATGCCAGGTCACATTGAAACGACTTTCCTTCCCCTTTGCGCCCGTGAATTCCCAAAATCAACGGGACGCGGACTCCCGGCAAATCCAGGTAGTTTTTGGTGATATGAATCGAGAGTTTGTCTAAAAATTGAGGCGCAATGTAATAGCTCATGACCTGTCCTAAAACTCAAAGCAAGCAGCAAACGATGTTTCTAATGATCGAACCAGCGCAACCAGGCATCCCAACCCTGCACCAAATCAGCAAGTTCGGCGTATCCAGCCGCACCTGGATGGGCACCATCTCTGGCCTGTACCTGTTGCATCCACTGTTCGGAGTGGCTTAAGGGGGTAAAAACATTGAGATAAGGAATCTTTAGAGCATTACACAACGATGCAAAGCGGTCTGATAACTCAGACGTTCGACGATTTTGCTCTGCATCGGCGATCGGCAATGGCCCAACCATCAACACATTGTAGTGTCGCTGCGCCACCGATAAAATGGCATCGGCATTTCGAATCGAATCTGAAAGCGCAATTCGTGTTTTATTCTCTTCCGCCGTTGTATCGTTTACACCAAACGAAAAGGCAACCCGCCCATCACACCCTTTGGGCAAACGGCAAGCAACTTCTGATTGCCAGCGACGGCTAATGTCGGCAGTGGTCTCACGACGCACGCCTAAATTGTAATACGTGAGATCCCTGGCTTGGGATACGGCGCGATCGCTACCACCTGCGGCAACGGCACACACTCGCCCCGTCCAGCCCAAACAGTCTGGATCACCCGTACCATTGACGAACGAATCGCCAACAAAGCATATTCGGATGTCAGGATGTGACATGAACCAATTCCTTACGACAGCAGGAGAGGCAGGATCACCCACCCCTCCCGCGATCGCTAAACCGACCTAAACCAGCATGAGTTCAGCCGATGGTGAACCCAGCCCCAGATTAATAGCGGTAAGAACTGCCGCTGCTACCGGGCTTGTGCACGATAAAGCTGAGTACCTGGCACTGCTTGATGTTGTCAAAGCCGACAACCCGAACGAAGCAATCGCGGTACTCGTTGCGGCACTCGTTGATTTCAGCCAGTACTTCTTGAACGTTCTTTGCACCAAACAAAGGCAGCTTCCACAGCGTCCAGTAGTAGGTGGTTGGCTCCGAGTTTTCGTTAAACTCAACGGCAGGAATGTAGCCCTGGTCGATGATGTACTGAATTTGGCGAGCAATTTGCTGATCGCTCAACGGTGGCAAATAAGAAAGAGTTTCGTAACGACGTTCTTTGCGTAGAGTCTGCATAATGTCCTAATCGCTTGGTCTTTGTTGAGGTTGAATGATTGAACGTTAGCCAGGGAGGCTATCTGAATCCGGTTCTGGCTCGGTTGCGGGGGATGGCTCAACGGTTGCTGGCGGATTCGCCGGGTTGAGTTGGGTAATGCGCTCTAGATACTGGCGGCGGTACTCCATGTTCGCTTGCTGAATTCCAGTGCGAACCATTTCGGGCAGAAAATCCGTAACCTCCTCCGCCAGATGCGCCCTCACCGTCATAATGCGAAACGCTAATTCCTGATTTTCCCGCAGCAGTTCTTGAATGTAAGCCTCTCCGTTCTGGATTTTGCCAGTGCTAGAAAAGCGGTTCAGCCAGAATGCCTTGGGCGGATCGGTTTCGCTAAGCTGACCCAAAACTACCCGCACAGCTTGATACGTTAGGTAGCTAACCAGCGTATTGGCTGTGTCTTTTGCAATTTTCTTCAGATCCATTCCGACACCAGCCTGAGAGGATTTTAGATTTCAGATTTTGGATTTTAGAGTGATCCAAAATCCAAAACCCAAAATCCCAACATTTAGAGTGATCAGATGGTATCGACGGCTTCAAATTCAAACTTGATTTCTTTCCATAGCTCGCAAGCGGCTGCCAGTTCAGGAGACCACTTACATGCTTCGCGGATGATGTCGCCACCTTCACGCATCATGTCACGGCCTTCGTTACGAGCTTGAACGCACGCTTCTAGCGCAACACGATTAGCGGTTGCACCCGGCGCATTCCCCCAGGGGTGACCCAAGGTACCACCACCAAACTGAAGCACAGAGTCATCGCCAAAGATTTCAACCAGCGCTGGCATGTGCCATACGTGAATACCACCAGAGGCTACGGCCATTACGCCGGGCATGGATGCCCAATCCTGGGTGAAGTAGATACCGCGAGACATGTCCTTCTCGACGTAGTTTTCGCGCAGAAGGTCAACAAATCCCATCGTAATGGCTTTGTCTCCTTCCAACTTACCCACAACGGTTCCTGTGTGAATGTGGTCACCACCGGACATCCGCAGCGCTTTTGCCAACACGCGGAAGTGAATTCCGTGGTTCTTTTGGCGATCGATTACAGCGTGCATAGCGCGGTGAATGTGGAGCAGTACTCCGTTATCGCGGCACCAGTGAGCCAGAGTGGTGTTGGCGGTGAAGCCTGCCGTGAGATAGTCATGCATAACGATGGGCATGCCCAGCTCTTTGGCATACTCTGCCCGCTTCAGCATTTCCTCACAGGTCGGAGCCGTCACGTTGAGGTAGTGGCCTTTAATTTCACCCGTTTCAGCCTGAGCTTTGTAGATTGCTTCGGCCACAAAGGTGAAGCGATCGCGCCAACGCTGGAACGGTGCAGAGTTGATGTTTTCATCGTCTTTGGTGAAGTCTAGACCGCCGCGCAGACACTCATACACCGCACGACCATAGTTCTTCGCAGATAGGCCGAGCTTCGGCTTAATGGTGCAACCCAGCAGGGGACGACCATATTTGTTGATTTTGTCACGCTCAACCTGAATTCCGTGGGGCGGCCCCTGGAAGGTTTTCAGGTAAGCCACTGGAATCCGCAAATCTTCCAGACGCAACGCCTTTAGAGCCTTGAATCCAAATACGTTCCCCACAATAGAGGTGAACATGTTGGTAACAGAGCCTTCCTCGAACAGATCGAGCGGATAAGCAATGTAGGCAATGAATTGGTTATCTTCACCCCGAACTGGCTCGATATCATAGCAGCGACCTTTGTAACGATCCAGGTCGGTTAACAGGTCTGTCCAGACGGTCGTCCAGGTTCCGGTAGATGATTCTGCGGCTACGGCAGCTCCTGCCTCTTCAAAAGGAACACCAGGCTGAGGCGTCACCCGAAACGCGGCCAGAATGTCGGTGTCTTTGGGTGTATAGTCCGGGGTGTAATACGTTAACTTGTACTCTTTAACCCCAGCTTCATACCCAGATTTGCTCTGGGTTCTCGTTTGCGAGTAAGACATGTTTTCCCTTCCTGTGAATCACTAGAGCCGAACGATGATAGAACCCTGCCCTGCTCAACCCAATCTATGGGCTAGGCGGCTAGAAACTTGCTTTAGAGGCAACTCATGCTAACGACGAATATCGATCGCTATCAGGGCATGACTAAATTGAACAATGTTTTAGGCAAAATTCGATTTCATTTTTGAAGCGTCTGCCCTGATCGATGGGTTCACACAAAATATTATCAGGATTTCTATAAGTACAACTTTCAAAGTTCTTAGCGTCTCTATAACTAGGGTTTATCTTTTCAACAAAATGTAACGCTTTATGTGATGTATTACGATTCTGTTGATTTAATTCGCACTTTAATATATAAAAACTTAGAAATTGGAGTAGGCACACTTGAAGGTGTGGAAAAGCGGCAACAATCGTCTCAATTTGCCTTAGTTTGCTGCTTCTGGCCTGAAGCGAGTTCAGCTACTCGATTTTTTTGTGATAGAAACCTGGTTCGTTCTCGCCAGTAATTGTGTTTCATCACTTTGCAAAAACTGCCGCCAACGATATTAATAAATGTGACGCGCTGGCGGTTGATGCCTCCAGGGTTTATTTGAACGGATGATTGAGCTAAAAGAGCGGTTGCATGAGTGACTTTTCTGAACAATGGCTAGCGTCTCACTATTGGGTTGAGAGATTGATTGAGTGATTGGGTTGAGTTTGACTCCTGTTTTGATACCGTTGTCAACCGATCGGTTGCCACTATTTGTATTTAGCGATCGAACGAACACGCGATCGCCCACGCTCAGGATGCCGCTGCTAAGATCTGAACAGTCCTCAGGTCATCATCATTCTTTCGTCCCCTACTCGTGCTGTGGTAACCCATCCCGCAGTTCACTGCATTAACCCGGAGTGTTCCGACCCATATCCACAGAGTTGGGGCAACAAGTTCTGCCAAAGTTGTGGGTCGCCTTTACTGCTGCAAAAACGCTACCTGCCGCTGAGACGCATTGGTTCGGGTGGGTTTGCTGTGACCTACACCGTGTATGATGTGCAGTCCAACATCGAGCGTGTGTTGAAGGTGTTGGTCGATCAAGCGCCCAAAGCGGTGGAGCTATTTGAGCAAGAGGCGCAGGTGCTAGCCAGCCTCAATCATCCGGGTGTGCCAACCGTAGAACCGCACAGCTTTTTCCGCGTGCCGGTGGGAAATCCGGTGAAGCAGACATTGCCCTGCCTGGTGATGGAAAAAATTGATGGGGAAACGCTAGAAGATGTTTTGGAGAAACACCCGCAAGGGTGCCCCGAAGCCGATGTTGTTAATTGGCTGTATCAATCGGTTGAGATTTTACAAACCCTGCATCAGCGACAGATTGTTCACCGCGACCTGAAGCCTGCTAACTTAATGCAGCGGCAGGGGTTAGGGCAATTGGTGATGATTGACTTTGGCGGCGCGAAACAAATGCAGCCTCAGCGATCGCCTAGCGCCAGTTCCACTCGTTTGGTCTCTCCCGGTTATAGCCCCCCAGAGCAACGGTCGGGCAGTGCGGTTCAACCCGCTTCCGATTTTTATGCGCTGGGGCGCACGATGATTCATTTGCTCACCGGGCGATATCCAGCCGATTTAGAAGATCCGTTGACGGGCGAGTTGAAATGGCGATCGGTGGTCTCTGTGAATCCGGCTCTGGCTGATTTGTTAGATGACTTAACGCGAGCAGACCTGGCTAAGCGCCCTGCAACGGCGGCAGAAGTGCGATCGCGCCTGCAACAGTTTGCCCCGCTCCCGGCGGCGCTCAGCCCGACCCAGCGAGTTGCAACCCAACTCAGGCTGGCTCAGCGTCAGCTCATGGATGCGTTTAAGCAGGAAGTGGCTCGTTTTAGACAAGGTGCCGCAGCGCTGACAACGATCGTGGCTCGGATAGTGGTTTGGACGGTCAAAGCGGCGATCGACACTGCCTGGGGCACTGTCCTGGCTGGAATTGGAGGTGGGGTGGGTGCCACCATTGGCTTTATCCTGGCCTATTCGTTGCCCTTTGGCGGTCGTATTACTACTCACCTATCGCAATATTGGGCGGAGCTAGCGCCCGATGCGCCGTTAGAAATTGGGTCAGGCTTTTTGCTGTTTGCCCTGGCGGGTGCGGGAACTGCGATCGGGTTAACGCTATCGGGCAGTTTTCGGCAGCGGCGTCGCTTCTTTTGGGGCAGTTTAATGGGGTTGGTGGGGTATGTGTTGGGA